>JAMDDR010000534.1 GCA_023488685.1 Chloroflexota bacterium
GTCAATCCGTTATGCTTCTTCATCTCCGCACGAGCGGCCGTGGTAATCCCCCCGCGAGCGAAGAGGGCATAGTGGACCTGCCAACCCTGTCCTCCCTCCGGCAGGCTGGCTAGCACCTTTGTAGCTTTCTGTTCCGTCAGATCACGCACAATTTGCCGGTCGATTCCATCCAACCCCCACTTGCATTCACCCAGAAGGATGTGTTTCACATGCCAATTGATCGCAACCACATCCACCTGCACAGCGGCGTTCCAATGACTGCCGACCACCTCCGGTTCGAAAGGCAGCTTCCCGGCCCGCCCCTGTTGAATGATCCACTCACGGGATAATTCCTCAAACGCGGTCTGCCCCACAAAAGCACGCAGACCTTCCTTGACCTGCGCCAATACCCGGTCTGGCACGAAGGTGAGCGTATCGTGGAAAGGGGCCAGGAAGCGGAAGTAAAAGCGGAAATACGCATCGCTGAGGTGATAGCGTCCCAGGCGCGATTTCCGCCGCTCGGCCACCGGAATGGTCGCTGGCAGGCGACGCTCCACCAGGTAAAGCTCCTGGAGACGCGCCAGATAGGCTGAAAGATGCGCTTTGTCGATCAGGCTTCTGTTTGCGATGTCGTTCGGCGTGTGCGCCCCTTCCCCGATAGCCTTGATAATCGCCAGGTAGACGTGCGGGTCCCGCACCTCGTCATAAAGGATGAAGGTGGGTTCAGCCACAAACATACTTCCCGACGAAAGCATCACCTCACGGATGTTTTCCGCCAGCGACCGGTCCGGGTCCAACCATTCCAGATAGGCCGGAGTTCCGCCAACCATAGCGTATCCAGCAACCCGCTCTTCAGGGGACCAATGAGGAAGAAACTGCTTCAGGCTGGAAAATGGCAGCGGCTGCAGATGCCACTGGCCGGTCATGCGACCAAAAAGAGGTGATTGATGCGATAACAGCGTTTCCATGATATGTACCTGGGAGCCACACAGTACCAAAATCAGGTTGGATGTTTTGAAGTGGTGGTCCCAGGCATGTTGGAGTGCAGACAGCATTGCCGGGTCAGATTCGGCGGCATAGGGCAGTTCATCCAGGATCAGGATACGCCGCTGATCTCCGACCAGTTGTGCAGCCGCGTTCCAGGTGTCCCCCCAACTTTGGAAAACAGGCGACTGACCGGCCGGCATCCCTAACAATGCCGCATATAACTTCCGGCGCTGTAAGGCGGCAGGTTCTTTTTCGGCAGAGAAATAGGTGCAGGGGAGCCCGGCCTGAGCGCTCCAGTGCAGCAGGAGACTGGTTTTCCCTACTCGCCTGCGCCCGTAGAGCAGCGCCATTTGAGCGGGTCCAGGATGACGCCGGTTGAGCAAGCTATTGAGGAAAGCAAGCTCTTTATCGCGATCTACAAACATTTCACTCCTTTAGCCACATGCTGATTATACTAATCCGAATGTGGCTAAAAGAGAAACCCGGTATCTGCGAGATACCGGGTTTCTTGCCCATGAAGGAGCGGATGTTACGCTGCTTATTCCCGTGCCGGACCAATCTGTTCCAGGGGCAACGGCTTGAAGCCCAGCTTGATGGCCGGCGAATCGTCGCGCAGGCGATAGTCGTCGTGGGCCGGGTCCACAAAGTGAGGGTCAGCGCCGGCCAGGTTGTCGATCAGCGCCAGGTAACTTGATGCCTGTTCATGCCAGCTCGATTCGAGCCACACCCCGCCGACGCAAATATTGCGCGCGATCACATTCCCTTCCGGCGGCACGCCAGCATCGCCCTCGTAGTACCGGTCCAACTGCGCCAACTCGGGATAACGCTCGCTGTAGGGGGGCTGATGATGGTTCATCGCCTCCAGGCGTCCTTTCATGGTCTTGTAAACCATGTTGTGCCACACCTCGCGCTGATCCAACCCGCGCGCGTCGGCCCAGATCGCCGGTTTGCAATCCACAAAGACGTTGTTCTCGACGACGTTATCGCGCCCACCGCCGATAAACGCCGCACGTTGCACGCGTACGAACAGGTTGCCGTAAATGGTCTGGCCGCTCACACAATCATCCAGATACACGGCCATCGTGCCCCAGTCATAGCCGCCGGTATCGTGAATATAGTTGTAACGGATCAGGTTACCCCGCGTCGTGTAATCGCGGCCGGTATAGATCGCGCCGGCATCTGCGCTCTCCAGGGTGACGTGATGGATCTCGTTGTACTCGATCGTCATCTCGTTACCCCAGAAGATGATGCCGCTGTGAGGCAAATCGTGGATGAGGTTGTGCGCCATGTGAATGCCGACACCGGAGGCGTGGATCGCCGGTGTATAACAGCGCGTCCAGCGGCTGAGATCGTGCAGGTGATTGCCGTCGATGTGGTGGTCGCATGCCAGCAGTGTCTTGCGGTCACCGCCGGACACGAACACGCCCCCGTCACCCATGCCATAGATATGACAGCCAGATAGATGATGTTGCGCGCCGCCTTCGATCAACACGGCATGGGTGCCCAGATTGCGCAGGGTGCAACCGGCAATCACGATGTCGCTACCGCCATCGATCTGTACGCCAAGCCCGCGACCACCCTCGATCACCAGGTCGCGCAGTTCGACGTGAGAAGCAGCATTGAACAGCACGAGCGGCGTCTCCACCACAGACGCCAGTGTTTCTGACGATGCGGAGGTCGCCGGCGGCCAGAAGTACAACATCCCCGCGGCGCCGTCCACGTAATATTCGCCCGGCTGATCCAGCTCTTCCAGAATGTTGAGGAAGTAGAAGCGATTCCCGGCACGGAAACCCCAGTTGCCATACGGCGCCCTCGTCTTGATATGCCTCCTGTCAGTATCGATCCAGGCCAGTTGCTCATAAGACGGCGCCCAATCCCAGGCCCAATATCCATGCAGCCAGATGTCGTCAGACCGCTGCCAGCGCTTGGGACGATCACCCTCGTAATAAAAACCGTTCTCCAGGCTGCCGATCATGTGACCATGTTCGTCGTCGTGTTGTGTCTCGACGGGGAAACCGGCAATGTGCGTGAAGGCGTCGTTTGGCCAGCGGGCGACCGTCATCGGCTTGTCATCGCAGAACAATTCCAGGTGCGCCGGCGCCGTGGTCCGGTCAAACCCGCGCGGGCGAAAGCGGCCAGAATCGGCAATCCCGAGCGCGCGCAGGTCCGCCTGCATCACGTGAGGGCGCGCTGCTGCATCCAGCCGTGCCAGCACGGCCAGGTCAGTGACAGGCTCAAAGTTGGTGACCAGCCGCCCGCCGAGCAGTCGCACGCACTCGCCGGGATAGGCGCGATATACGACGGGTGCGCCGGCGCTGCCACCATCTCGCTCGTCCAACTCAAACGATTGCGACCGTTCGTAGTTCCCACCCCGCAGCCACACGATCGCCCCCTGGACACGCGATGAGCGCTTGCGCAGTTCGTCACGAGCGCGTTCGAGCGTGGCAAACGGCCCGTCGCTGCCATCCGCATTCGGGGCGGACAACCGCCCCGTCCAGGCATCGTTTCCATTGGGAGAAAGATACAGTTCCAGGTTTGATTGATGGGTTTGCATAGACTACTGCCTTGCATTAGTTACGCATCACTGAGGAACCACCAAGGCCACCAAGAACACCAAGAATACTAAGGTCATCTTTCTTAGTGTTCTTGGTGGCCTTGGTGGTTGTTTACTTCTTATCCCTTGACCGAGCCAATGGTCAGGCCGGTGACGAAGTAGCGTTGCAAGAATGGGTAAACCAGCATGATGGGGAGCGATGCGATGAAAATCATCGCAGCCACCAGGCCCTGCGGGGTCGCATTCATGAACGACTGCGCGCTCTGAGACGCATCCTTCGCGCCCATGCCAATGCCGGAGGTTTGCCACTCCAACATCCTGGACGTGATGACCGTATACATGAAGCTCTGCAACGGCCAACTCTCCGACTTGGAGAGGAACACGATGCCGTCAAACCATGCGTTCCAGTGTCCCACCGCCGTGAACAACGTGACCGTCGCCAACACAGGCAGCGAAACCGGGATAAAGACCCGGAACAAAATGTCCATGTGTGACGCGCCGTCGAGCAGGGCGGCTTCCTCCAGTTCCGCCGGGATGCCACGGAAGAAGTTCATGACCACGATGACGTTGAAAATGCTCAGCGCGCCGGGGATCACCAACACCAGGAAGTTGTTGTACAGACCCAGGTTGCGTATGGCCAGGAAGGATGGGATCAGGCCGGCGCTGAACAGCATGCCGATCAGCAACAGCACTTTGATCGCCGTGCGCCCCGGCATGTGGATACGATCGCGCGAGAGCGGATAAGCGGTAATGACCGTGATGAACAATGTCAGCACGACACCCAGCAACACACGAGCGGTGGACACGCCGAACGAACTCAAAAATTGGCGGTCGCCCATGATATAGGCGTAGTTTTCGATGTTAAAGCCGATAGGCCACAGGCCGACGATATCGGCAGAGACCGATTGCCGGTTGCTGAACGACTTGGAGAGCAGATGCACGAATGGCAGCAGACACGACAGCGCCATCGTCATCAAGATGGCGTAGAGCACCCAATCGAAAATCCGATAGCCAAGGCTGCGATCACGAACCATGAACCATTGCTCCATGAAAATCAGTGTCGCGTTCAGTCGACGCAACACTGATCTATAGATTCCAAATCAGAAGATGCGGTAGTTGGCATATTTGCCAGCCAGGTAGTAAGACAGCAGGATCAGGATGAAGCCGACGGTCGATTTGACCAGCCCCAACGCTGTCGATAGGCTGTACTCGCTCTGGACCAGGCCGCGCCGGTATACCCACGTGTCAATGATGTCACCGGTGGAATAAACGATTGCTGGACGGGGCGG
>JAMDDR010000272.1 GCA_023488685.1 Chloroflexota bacterium
GGGCCCTGGCGACCATGAGCGATTGCGTCGCATAACGGCCGGTGATGATCAAGTGCATCGCGGGGGGCTTGTTCGCCTGCAGCCAGTGAACCACCTCGTCAGCATTCAGCCACCCGAAATGAAGCAGGTAGGTGAACTCGTCGAGGATAAGCACATCGTAGTTGCCACGGCTGATGCGTTCCTGAGCCAACTGCCAACCATACCTGGCACGTGCGACCGTTTCATCCATGTCCCGGCTCGTCCAGGTAAACCCGTCGCCGGTGACGACCCAATCAATATTCAGGCGCTTGCCGGCGATGACCTCGCCGAAGCGAGCGTGTTCGCTCTTGATAAACTGAACCACACCAACATACATGTCGCGGCCCCAGGCACGCAACAACGTACCCAGGGCGGCTGTCGTTTTACCTTTACCGTTACCGGTATTGACGATCACCAGTCCACGCGCCGGGCGTTCAGCCCGTGATTTCGCTGCCGATGGTGTGCTGGCGTTCATAGGTATGCCTCCTTCATCGGTATTACCTCCTGCTGGAAAAATAAAAAACCTCAACCTGGTCTTCCAGGTTGAGGCAATAACTCCACGAACACCCATAGGATGTCAACTAGATGACGAATCACCCTTGGGCTAGAGCATTGTTCTCACCTCCTTGTTCCGAGAAGGCCATTGAACAGGTCAAGTTGAGGCAGGCATCCTGGCTTCCGGCGAACGATGGATCGTTCGATCGTTCGTCGATTACAGTTGCGGCACAGCGCTGGACTCGAAACGCGCTCATCGCGTCTCCCACCAGCTTCCACCATTAAGCCCTAGCATCCGGGCAGTCGGGTCACCTCAACGATATTCAGTTGTCAAACGGGGATTATAAGAACGCATTTTATGAAGTCAAGTGACATTCGTCACGCCTGCAAGGCGTGATAAACTGCGGCTGTGTTGTATCTTCTGCTCATTGGTCTAATCGCAATACCACTCGTCGGCGCAACGGCGGCAATGTTTTTAACCCCACGGTCGAGCCAGAAATGGTACCAGCCGCTCGTGTATGTCGTCGCGGCGCTGATCACACTGGCCGTCGCGTGGGTGTTGCGCCCTGCGCAGATTGAGGTGGTGTTCGGCAATTGGACGCCGGTTTCATTCACAGGAACCCCACTTGTCTTGACGACCAACCCGGAAGGGCTGGCGATATTGGCGGCCGTAGCTGCCAGCATGGCACTGCCGCAGCTTTTCCCGCCCAGTACTTCTCCGCATGGACGCAATCCCGGTACCGGGCAGGGTATCGTGATCGCGCTGCTGTTTAGCGCCCTTGCCATCACTGCGCTCGCAAACAACCTGGTCACGCTCGTTGTCGGTATTGGACTGACCGATTTCCTCGCCACGCTTAGCGCAATCTTGCGCACCCGTGACGCCAGCCGTGTGTTACGCGATACGCTTTACTATGGTGGATCCGGGATACTGCTGCTCATCGCGATGGCGTTATACGGCGCGTCGAGCAACAGCCTGTATTTCCCACTGGCTCACATCCCAGAACGGTTGATGCCAGTGATCGGTGCTGCGCTGGCACTGCGGTTCTGCCTCGTACCCTTACGCGCCGCAGGCGACCTGCAGCGCGAGACACTGTGGACCAACCGGGCCAGCACATTGGCTGGCCTGGTGGCGTTGGCACGTCTGCCGCAGTTGGAAGCCACGCCGATGCGCGCCTGGTTTTACGGGCTGGCGTTGCTAACGGCGGTGGCTGCACTGGCACTTGCCATACTCTCCAACCGCAGGGTCAACACACAGGGCTACACGACCATCGGCGCGTTGGGCGTGACGCTGGTTTCGGCAGTATCGTGGCAGAGCGGCGCCATCGTCGCTGCAGCCATCGCGTGGCTGCTCGGCACGTCACTCATCAACATCGCTACCCCGGCACAATCACCTGTCATGCGTAGGATGGCCCAAGTCGCGCGCTGGATCGGCGCTGCATGCCTGGCAGGACTGCCATTCACAGTGGGATTTGTCGGGCGCGCCGGTGTGATCACAGACTGGGCAGGGCGGGGGCTTGGAGGGGCTGCGCTGATCGCCGGTCTAGGCCTTAGCCAGGCTCTGCTGACCCTATGCGTGCTGCGCCTGGCCATGTGGCGCGACATCCCTGGAGAGGAGTCGTCTCCGCCATGGCTGACTTACGCTTCCATCGCCGTTACGGCCATCGTGTGTTTGCACGTGCTGGTGTTCGGCATTGTGCCGGGTCTCGCCAACGCCCCCACGGTGGGCACACTGCTCAGCCGCAATGGTCTCATTGGCTGGTTGGTCTGGCTGATCGCGACCACGGCCGGGGGTGTTGCCTGGTGGCTTGAATCGCGCTGGGCTGTTTACCTCACGCGTGTTCGCCCCACCCTGGTTACTGCGCTCAGTCTCAAATGGTTGCAGAACGTCGCGGCTGGTGCTTTGGGACGCCTCGCCAATCCGCTGGGTTCCGTATTTGTCTTCCTGGAAAGTGATGGCGCGTTATTGTGGGCCGTCATCGTTCTTCTGATCGTCATCCTGGTGTCACGCCCAGGAGGTCCATAAATCAATGTCAAATGTGGAACACCACCTCGGGGACAACGCCACACAACCTGCCCGCTATACGCTCTGGCCCTTGATCGTGCTGCTCGCCATCGCGTCCATTGCAGCACTCGCGCCGAAGCAAACGCTCCGCGCGCTGGACATGGTCGGTTACGCCGTATGTCATCGCATTCCGGAGCGCTCATTCTTTATCGCCAATACGCAGTTACCTCTGTGTGCCCGCGACACGGGCATGTTTAGCGGGGCATTGCTCGGCATCATGAGCTTCGCCGTCGTGCAACGCAAACGTGTGGCACTCTTTCCACGCGCCCCCTACGTCTTCGCGCTGGTGGCTTTCTTTCTGCTGTGGGCGTTCGACGGCTTCAACTCTTACATGTTGTTGTTGCAAGGGCGCGTGTTCATCTATATGCCGCAGAATTGGTTGCGCCTCGTCACTGGCGCGTTCATGGGCGTCACGCTAAGTTCGTTTGTCGTCCCCCTATTTAACTCAGCCGTGTGGCAACCGGGCCAGACGGCCGACGAGCCGAGCATCACTTCGTGGCAGGATATTGCCCGGCTGGTTTTGATCGCAATCGGCATCATCGCGATCGTGTTGTGGCAACCCGACTTTCTGTACGGTCCCATCGGGATCATCAGCACATTGGGCGTTCTCACGCTGCTGATGGTCGTCAATGCATTGCTGGTGCTTCTGCTGATGAAACGCGAGGGCAGGATAGAGCGGTGGTCTCAACTGGCACTGCCGCTCGTCGCCGGCGTATTTTTCACGATCACGGAGATCATGCTCATCGACATCGTACGGGCGACATTGACACAACAGTTCAACCTGCCGTTTTAGGCAGATGTGGTCAGGATTGGCAGGTGTATACCGAAACCAAAACTACTGTCAAGCGGCGTCGGCTCGCGCCCCTGATCATCGCGAGCGTGATCGCCGGCATCGCGTCCGGCGCATGCCGCTCCCCCAACGCGGTCTCATCCACAGCCATGCCTGAACCCGCCCGGCAGGCAGCAGCAGGGACGACCGTGATCGACGACTTCGAGGGATCAGCGATACGATGGACGGCCGGCACCTGGCCTTTCTATACAGACAGCAGCGCGTCCAGCGTGGCGGTCTCATCCCAACACGTCACGCGCGGCGCCCAGTCGCTTCAGCTCAACTTCGATCGCACTATCGCGCTCAAGGCCATCTTCGTCCTGGAAAGCGAATTGGATCTGAGCGCATGCGATACACTGGCATTCGAGTTATTCAACGACTCAGGAGCGGCCAGTGCGGTCGCCATTGCCTTCCGCAGTGGTGACGGGCATACGTGGCAAGAGAGTACGCCCATCCAACTCAAACCCGGCGCAAATGCCGTATACATCAACCTGACCGGCGCCAGCTTTAAGTCCGCCGTCACACACTGGCAGTACCAGGCCAGGCCCGTTGGACTCGACGCCGTACACCAACTGGCCCTGATCCTGTATCCGCTAAAAAGTGGACAGGCCTTCATCGACAAGTTGCTGGCCACGGGGCCGTCAACCGCACCCGCACCGGCAGTTGAAGCGCAAGACAGTACGGCGCGCCTCGCCATCCGCGCGATCCCGAGCGAAATGGCGCAATATGACAAGCTTGAACTGACCATCGACACCACGCTGAAGGTCGACAATCCCTTTGACCCGGATCAGATCACCATCGACGTGCAACTGACATCGCCCGCTGGCGAACAGATACAGGTGCCGGCGTATTACACACAAGACTTCAAAGCAGACTCGCGCGAACCCGTCTGGCCCCAGTTGTGGCGGGCGCGCTTTACGCCCGTCGCCGAGGGAACCTGGACGGCGCGCGCGCAGGCTCGCTCAGGCCAGCTCATCGTGCAAAGCAACACGGTTGAGTTCGACGTCACGCCAGCGGTGACGCGTGGCTTCGTGCGCGTGAATGCTGCCAATTCGCGCTACCTGGCATTCGACAACGGAGAGGCCTTTCTGCCCGTGGGCATCAACCTGGGTTGGGGGCACGACGACCCACTGAAGGATTTCGAGCGCTGGTTCGACCATCTGAAGCAGAACGGCGCCAATACAACCCGCATCTGGATGTCATCATGGGCGTTTGGTATCGAGTGGAACGATAGCGGCCTGGGGCGTTACCGGTTGGATCGTGCCTGGCTGTTGGACCAGGTGCTGCGCATGGCCGAAGAGCGCGGCATCTACGTGATTCTGGTGTTGATCAACCATGGCGCCTTCAACAAGACCATCAATCCAGAATGGGATTCAAACCCTTACAATGCCGCACTCGGCGGCCCCTGCGAGCAGCCCGAGGATTTTGCCACCGACACACAGGCCCGCAAGTTCTTCAAGCAGCGGCTGCGTTACATGGTGGCGCGCTGGAGTTACTCACCCAACCTGCTGGCCTGGGAGTGGTGGAATGAGGTCGATCTGACGCCTCTCGCAGAGCCTAACTTGCTGCGCCCCTGGCTGCAAGAGATGACAGCCTATCTGCGCAGCATCGACCCGCACCACCATCTGACCAGCATCAGTTATGCCGATTCGAGCGATCCGCGTGTGGTAAACATGCCCGAACTGGACACCATGCAGCGCCACGACTACAGCGCACTGGATCCACGCATCAGCATGCCAAGAGCCTACACTGAGCTCAGCACCTTGGATACCCAGGCTCAGCCAAAGCCAATCCTTTATACAGAGTATGGTGCTTCGTCTTACGGCGAACAACCCAGCAAATATGACAACGAAGGGATGCACTTTCACAACAGTCTGTGGGCTTCCGTCTTTAGCGGGTTTGCCAGCACAGCCATGTACTGGTGGTGGGACAACTATATCGAGTCCAACGATTACTGGTACCACTTGAAAGGGATATCGGAACTGGTGGCGAACGAGGACGTTTCCACCTTGCACCTGACCAACACGCAGGTAAGCACGACCACAGTGCAGGCCGCCGCCCTGGGCCAGGACGACCGCGCGCTGCTATGGGTGAGCAACGCTCAATACTCTGTTGAAGCGGCCGAATGGGCCTACCGCCAGGCGACGCTGTTTGGGAACGTGAAAGAAGCCGATTGGCGTTTTGAGCTGCAGGAGCAGCAAAATATCACCGTCACGCTCACCGGGTTGCAACCCGGTGTCTACGAAGTTCATTGGCTCGACACACAAACCGGGCAATGGGCCGCCGTTACAACCGTGCCCTCACAGGGGGGTCGCTTGACCCTTGCCCCACCGCCCTTCAGGCGCGATATCGCGGCCAAAGTCATCCGCGTGAGAGCACAAGCTTCCGGCGGATCGGGCTGAGTTGCCACCGGGAGCGCCGCCCGGGAACGCCGCCATCCCTGGCGGCCCTAACTCTCACACGCGCTGCGTGACGAGCACTTCCTCCCCTAAGACATCGGTAATCTTGACGGCTACCAGCGTTGTTCCCAGCGGTGCGGGCAATTCGTAGCTGCCTACGATGAGGTCTCGTCGCTTCGGTGGCACATCGCTGAGGGCTACCCTGAGCACCTTTCCATCGAAACAGGGATCAATCGCCACACGCTCCACCAGGTTGCGCCAGCCGGCAACAGGTGCGCGAGACTGCGCCTCCCCATCAGCCCATCTCGCGGCGATGGAAGGCGAGCTGTAATCCTCGATCATGACGCGTATCACTGGTTGGGCGTCGTCATGGGTGTAACGTTCGACCCGCACACGCGCCTGTGCAGGCGCGTCGGGACAGGAAACCACGCCGGTTCCGACGCGATAAACCTCAAAATGTGTGGCACACCCTGGGGCATCCGCTGGCGATTTGACGTCCCTATCCTGTGTATTGTGCGGCGTACCAGGTTGATTGCGATCCACAACGCGCGTGCGTGGATGCGCTGCCGCGCGGGTCATCACCAACTGCAAGCGTTTGATGGTAGTTTGAACGGCGCCCATGCTTGAGTCGCAAACGATCCAACGCCTTCCCATCTTCTGAGCCACCGCAGCCGTTGTGCCACTGCCGGCGAAGCAGTCCATGACGACGTCGCCTGGGTTGGTCGACACGGCAATGATGCGCCGCAGCAGCGCTTCCGTCTTTTGTGTCGGATAACCGAGGTCTTCCCCCGGGGTGGTGCCCAACCCTGGGACATCTTCCCACAGGTTGTCGATCGCCCGTTCAACCGCGTAGCGATTACCCCCCAGCTTTTTGAGGTAGTACTTCACACCGATATTGCCACCGTGGGAAGCATAAATTCGCCTGGATTCTTCGTCGACCACGATATGGCCGCCATAAGGCGCGTACAGACGCCCTTCCGCATGCAAGGCTTTCAGACTCTCGAAGCTGTAACTGCCTGGGTCCGACGTGCGAAAGAAACCACGCTCATCGCGCATGAACGCGGCCGCTGCCTCAGCCTCACGCATGACGATTTGTTTGCGTACCACGTTCCAGGTGGGGGGAGCGACACGGTTACGCGCGAAGATTTCGATGTACTGGGTGCTGAATGGGAAATAACGCGCGTTGACTTTGGCACCACGGGCCGTCTGGCTGCGCCAGGAGATGGTGTTGAGATAGTTCTCCGGGCCAAACACCTCCTCCAATAACAGGCGCAGATAGTGCATGCGCCGGTAGTCGCAGTGCAACCAGATGCTGCCATCCTCTGCTAAACAGTCACGCAACAGCAGCAGGCGTTCGTACATATACTGCAGATAAGCATCGGTATCCAACGTGTCGCTATACTGCATCTGCTTTCCCAGGCTATGAACGCGCTTGCGCACGGCAGATTGCAGGGTTCCCTCTCCGCGCAACATGATGTTCCGTGTAAAGTCAGAGCCCGTGTCGAATGGCGGGTCGATATAGACCAGTTTCACCCGCCCTCGTAAACCGTTGGCCAGTAAGGTTGCCAGGACATCTTTGTTATCGCCGTGATATACCTGGCATGCGTTTTCCCATTTCGCCCCCTCTTGTAAAGACGGCGAAGAAAAGGTTTCGATGAGCTGGGCGGGATGGCTGGCTACGGTCTTGAGCGGTCGTTTACCGGCCCATTCCAGCAGCGAGCGCCCCTGCGCAGGCGTGATCTCAATGTGGCTGTTACTGTCCATCGGGATTCAAAACGATTGGCATATAGACATTTACCTGGCTCACAGTGGCGCCAACCCAGCTTATGTTATCGCCGGGCGTCAAATCAGCTTCGGCACCACCAACCGTCACCGTATTGACCACGTAGCCTCGTAGCTCCAGCCCAGCCGTAACGACCAAGGTATAAGTCATTGACTGCCCGCTACCAAGCGTTCCTGGCTGCGTCGGACACACCAGTTGATTCCCCGTGCTCTGTACACCCCTCTGCACGCCACTCTGTAAACCACCACTGCAGGACGGCGTTAAAAGCGTCACGTTCATTCCAACGGGCAGCGTGTCGGTAAACACCAACCCGCTGGCGCTGGCTGAGCCGGCGTTATGGATGGCGATCGTATACGTCAACGGGTATCCTGGCATGACGCTGGTGGGCGCAACCGACTTCGTCACCTGCAAGTCCAACGTCAGCGGGGGCAGCACCGTAAAGGCATTGGCAAGCGTCGCACTTTGTACATTCTCATTCGTGACGCGCACGCTCCACAGCCCAGTCGCCGCGCCGGTCAGGTTGAACGTGCCTGTGATGAGGTCATTCACCGTATTGATCGTCAAATCCGTCCAGGAAATGACCTGTGAATCACGCACCAGCGCAACGGAGGATGTTAGCACAAATCCAGTGCCAACCAGGACCGCCGCGCTGACTGACGTATCTGCGTGCGCGCTGGTCGGGCTGACACTGCCGATTGCGAACACATCTGCTGTAACCGTCCCACTGGCGACAAGCGCATAAGGTTGCGGCCCTTGTGGGACGTTCTGACCAATCACTTCAACCTTCCAGGTCCCGGTCGCAGGTGAATCGATGTACACGTTCTCGACATTGTTGACGGTATCATGGCTGCCCCCCGGTTGAGACCGGCCGCCGCTGAACTGGTTGCCCCAATACGTCGTAGCGCCGTCTGGCGCCGTGATACGCAAATCCAGGTTATTGACCAACGTCGTGCCGGCTTCCGGCGTGCCCGCATAGTCACTCCACACCAATGACACCTTGAGCGGCTGGGAGGAGGATGTGACGCCATAGTGATAGGTCCTGGTGATGCCTGTATTGATGCCAACGGTATCGTCCACAAACTTACGGTTACCAGCGGCCGTTGCCGCCGCCAGGTTAATACGCCCCCACCCTTCATGATTGTTGGGGATCGGCTGTCCCGCTTCCATGCTCGTGTTGCCATAACCAGCGATATCCACAGCCGAGTTGATCAGCGTCGCCTTGACCAGCGCCGCACTTGGACTGGTCTGTGCTTCATGCTCGATATAGTACTCGCGCACGAGCGCAGCGGCGCCGGCCGCGAGCGGACTGGCCATGGAGGTGCCACCCATATACATGTAGTACGAGTTGCTCGAAAACAACCCCCAGCCAGTTCCTGAAGCCAGGCTGGAGCGCACAGAGAGGATGTTCGTGCCAGGTGCCACCAGGTCCGGTTTGATACGGCCGTCCTGCATCGGGCCGCGACTGCTGAAAGCCGCCAGTTCATCGGGGTTATCCGAGATTCGATCGTCCCTGGTAGGATTGGCCGGATAGTCACTCGACCAGCAACCGTTCCAAGTCGAACAGATTCCGCCCGGATTCAGACCGCCGCTGCTCCGATTGTTATCGGATGCGCCGATGGTAAGCACGTTCTTGGCCGTGGCAGGCGAACTGATGGAATTCTCATCCACGTACCCATCCTCATCGTCATCAACACCGTCATTCCCTGCCGCCGTCACGACGACCATATCGGGATGCTGATGTACGAAATCGTCGAACTGGCTTGCCAGCAAATCGTACACGCCATAGTATCCACCACCCCAACTGTTGTTTTGCACGCGTGCGCCCCATCCATACGCGTCCGTCAACAAGGTGCGGATGTCATCCGGGATACCGGTGAGATAGTAACCATTCGAACAAGCCAATGGGCTAGCCCATGTCGTGTACTGTTCGATCGCCTGGAAGACAATCGAGGCTTGATAGGCCAACCCTTTGTAAGAACCGCTCGAACGCGCGCCATTCCCGGCCAGCGAGCCTGTCACGTGGGTCCCGTGCCCTGTAGCCACATCGTCCGCACCATCATCTGCGCCCGCATTGGTGGTTACACATCCCAATCCGTAGTCGGCATACACCACCGGCCAACTCTGAATCTGTGCCACCCGCCCGGCAAAATCCAGGTGGATCGAGGAGGTGATACCGGTGTCAAGCCCCGTATCGGCAACGGCCACCGTTACCTCATTGCCCGTATAGCCGGCATTCCATGCAGTCGTCCCGCTCATAATCGTTCCAGCCGCCACATCGTTATAGCTTCGCCGCAACTGGTAAGGCTCAACCCACACCACATCGGCCAGGCGCGCCACTTGCTCCAATTGGCTGTCATCCAATACGACTGAGAAACCTTGCCCAAATGCGCGCACATGGTCAGACAGGGCATTCATCGCCGGAACAACGGTTGCCTGGTTTGCCCACGGCGCAAGCACGACCCGGTAGCTGCGCGAACCGCTGCTTTTTTCAGCGGCTGCGAGCTTGTATGCAGGATGGTAGACGCCGATCCAGCGCACGAATGGCAGCGTTTGCAGTCTGCTCTTTGCCGCATCGGTCAATCGAACCAGGAATGCGTTGTCGGGGATGTAATTCCCCAATAGTCCCCCGGCATCCAGTACGGCTTGTTTCCACTCCGGCAAGACTGGTCCATTGAATTGCACCAGGTAGGTGGCAGAACCCGCTACATCAGCCGCGCTGTACATGAGTTCCGAATTGGCGGCGGGGACATCCTGTAGCGGATCAAACGAGCTATTCGCCAGATGGATAAACAGTCCCGGCGTTGCGCCTTGTGCGCGATAAGACTCGGGCGCTGCCCCTCTCCCACCAGCCACCCGCAAATTGCCGTGGGATGGAATAGCCACTGCCAGCAGAACGAGCACTGTAAAAACGACTACGGCACGATGTACATATTGGGAGATATTGAACTTCATTGATTGTCGCTCAATCTTTCGTTACGTTACCACTGGACACGTACTAGACACGTGCTAGACACGCACTGGACACGCACTGTGATTCCATTTATTATCCACATTCAATGAGTACCAGGTCTTATCGATGTTTGACACTGAGACGGCTCTTTTACTGTTTTGACGCCATGACCTGAAATCCATCAACCTGCTTACGATTGGCTCGATCCAAGCTGAAGCAGCATTTCTAACCTGATGAGGAAACGATCATGCAAAGCCGCGCTTTACGTTTCGTTCTGGCACTTAGCGCCACCATACTCATGCTAAATAGTGGACCAGCGCTTACCACCGCTCAGGGACCCACCCCCGAAAAGGGCTACTCCCTGGTGTCAAAGTCATCCGGCAAACTAACCTCTCGCTTGGAAGCACTGGCTCAATCCCCCACCTTAAGATCCGCCGATGCTCAAACACAAGCGCAGATATTGAGCCTGCCAGCCCAAGGACCAGGCAGCCTGCTAAAAGATGATCGAGGGCGCTTGCTCGTCTACATTCGCACTGGCGATCTCTCGGCATCGAACTTACAAACACTGGCAAATGCAGGGGCGACAGTCGTGCATGTTGCCCAGGCTTATGGCGTGATGACGGCTCTCGTGGATGCCACAGATCTGAATACACTCGCAGGGCTTCAGTCCGTGCAGAGCATCCAGGAAGAATATACCCCTGGATACACCGGCCAGCCCATACACGTGGAGCCACAGCAGGTGAATGATCGGAATACCAACGCGCCCCAAGCCTGCGGCGCGCAGACATCGGAAGGGGATACCCAGTTGAACGCTGCGACGGCGCGCACCAACCACAGCGTGGATGGCAGCGGGGTAAAAGTCGGCGTCTTATCGGATTCCTATGACAGAAAGGCCACCGCAGTGACCCACGCGGCCAACGACATTGCCTCCGGCGATCTGCCTGGGGCGGGAAACCCGTGTAGTCACTTAACAGCCGTCAGTGTCATCTCGGAAAGTATTTCGACGAGTGTGGGCGACGAAGGGCGCGCCATGCTGCAAATCGTGCACGATCTGGTGCCAGGCGCAACATTGGGCTTTGCGAGTGCGTGGAATGGCCTCTATCAATTCGCCGATAACATCCGCAATCTGCGCACGTGGGGGGCAAACGTCATTGTCGACGACATTTACTACTACGCCGAACCGCTCTTCCAGGATGGTCCGGTCGCCGTTGCCATTTCGGACGTCGTGGGGCTTGGCGCGATGTACTTTACATCAGCCGGTAATCACAACTACCTGCTTGGCACCAATAACATCGGTTCTTATGAAGCCCCTGCCTATCGACCCACGACATGCCCAACTGGCCTCCCGGCTTATGAGACTTCCTGCCATGACTTCAACCCTGGCGCAGGTGTCGACAACGCAAGTAGCGTGACCCTCGCGAGTGGAGGCTATTTGCTCCTGACGTTCCAGTGGGCCCAACCCTGGTTCGGTGTGGCGACTGATCTCGACATATACGTGTTGGACAGCTCGAACACGGCGGTCGCGTATAGTGAGTCCAACAATTTAACAACGCAGCGACCATTCGAAATACTGGATGTCCAGAACAGCACGGGATCGACACAGACATATCGCATCGTAATAGGGCGCTACACGGCCGGCGGCGGCAACACTGGCACGCCGCGCATCAAATACATCCTGGACCAGTCCAGTTCTGGCGTGCAGTCGGTCGAGTACCCGGCGTCGAGCGGCGGGGATATCGTCGGGCCGACCGTGGGTGGACACTCCGCCAGCCCCCATGCGCTCAGCGTCGCTGCTGCGCCCTATAACAACGACAATGCTCCTGAAAGCTTCTCATCGCTCGGCCCTGCAGCGCACTACTTCGGTCCGGTCATCGGCGCAACGCCAGCCACTGCCATTTCTCCATTAGCCCTTCAGCAGCCGGATTTCACCGCGACGGATGGCGGGTGCAACACATTCTTCGGATCATTCAGCAGCGGGTGTTATCGCTTCTACGGCACATCGGCCGCCGCGCCCCACGCCGCCGCTGTCGCTGCGTTGATGAAACAAAAAGCCAATCAAATGAGCATCGCGTTGAACCAGAGCAATGTAAAAATGGTTCTGCAGTCCACCGCCAGGACAATGAGCGGAGGAACGATCAACTCTGTTGGCGCCGGGCTCATCGATGCCGATGCCGCTGTCGGGTGGTTCAACCTTACCCTCAAGGTGTATGTGCCCATCGTTCGCAGGTAACAGCGGGATCCTGATCATTCAATCATGCATAGGGGTTTGACAAAGCTGTCGGCACATGGTATTAGTTGTGCGCCATGATGTTATTCACCATCATCCGTTCGAAGGGCAAGAAGCAGGGTAAGAAGCCGGACCACAGCACGTCTGGTTAGCTCTGTGTATCATGTAACAAGTGATCGACAAGCTCCCAGGCAGCACATGTCCGGGAGCTTTTCTTTTGCCCGGCAGCACAGACTTGCGATGGAACTCGCAGACCAATGTAAAGCAAGGAATGAATCGAGAGGAAAGGCAAAACATGTTTACAGCAGAATGCCCTGAATGCGACGCCACAATCACGTTCAAAACGGAACCCATCCTGCACGAACTGGTGCGTTGCCCCGAGTGTGGCGCGGAATTGGAGGTCGTCAACTTGCAGCCGCTCACATTGGCCCTGGCGCCTGTTGAGGAGGAAGACTGGGGCGAATAACCCCAATCGAGAATCCCAAATCAAAATCCGCAATCCGCAATCCAAAATCCAAAATCCAAAATCCCAATGAAGGCAGCAATCATCTGTTCCCTCGTCCGGCCTGAAGAGAAGATGCTGATCGAGGCTTTTGCCAGGCGAGACGTGCCGTGTGATGTGGTGGACGATCGCGGCATCCGTTTCGACCTGCACGCGCTCGAATCGTGGCATCAGTACGACGTGGTCGTGGAACGCTGTGTCTCACAGAGTCGCGCTCGTTACATCCTGCGCACTTTGAACCTGGCCAGCGTGAAGACCGTCAACACCTATGACGTGGTTGAGAATTGTGGCGACAAGTTCGTCACGTCGCAGTTGCTCGTGCAGCACAACGTTCCCACGCCACGCACCAAGCTGGCTTTTACGCCCGAATCGGCCTTGCAGGCCATTGAGGAGATGGGCTACCCCTGCGTCCTCAAGCCCGTGGTGGGCTC
Source organism: Chloroflexota bacterium (assembly GCA_023488685.1). GTDB lineage: Bacteria > Chloroflexota > Anaerolineae > J036 > Brachytrichaceae > CAIXPS01. The sequence continues at coordinate 13,697 of JAMDDR010000272.1, forward strand.
GTGGGGGCGTATGGTCACGCGCATCAACGACCGCGACGCCGCTGAAGGCATGCTGGAACTGCGCGACGTGTTGGGCGGATACGAACAGCACATCTATTACATCCAGGAATATATCAAGAAGCCCAGCCGTGATATCCGCGCGTTCGTCGCCGGTAGCAGGACCATTGCGGCCATCTACCGGACGTCCGAGCATTGGATCACCAACACGGCGCGCGGCGGCAAGGCGGCCAATTGCCCAGTCACGCCCGAATTGGATGCCATCTGTTCGGCAGCAGCGCGCGCTGTCGGCAACGGCATCGTGGCAGTGGACGTACTGGAAGATCAGCAACGTGGATTGTTGGTGAATGAAATCAATCACACCATGGAGTTCCGCAATAGCGTCGCGCCGACGGGCGTTGATATCCCCGGCGCGATCGTGGACTTCGCGGTGGCTGTGGCCGCACAGTAGGATCAGCATCAATGTCAAAACTATCCTGCACCATCGTCGGCGGGACTGGTTACACCGGCGGCGAACTATTACGTATTCTGAGCTTCCATCCCGATGCCGAGGTAACGCAAATCACCTCACGCTCGCGCATGGGCGAATACGCTCACACCGTCCACCCCAATCTGCGCAGCGTCTGTCAGTTGCAGTTCATCCGGCCGGACGACGTTCAGCGCAGCGACGTCATTTTCCTGTGCCTGCCACACGGCGAGGCCACCGCTCAGATCGAGCGCTGGGCAACATTGGCCGATACCATCGTCGATCTCAGCGCAGACTTCCGCCTGCGGGATCAAGTCGCATATGCCCGCTGGTATGGCGGCACACACGCTGCCCCACAGTGGCTGGACAAATTCGTCTATGGCCTGCCGGAGCTGACGCGCGCACAACTCAAGGGCGCACGCTACGCCAGCGGCGTGGGCTGCAACGCGACGGCGACCAATCTGGCGCTGATGCCCCTGGTCAAAGCCGGTTTGCTGGACACCAGCCAACCCATCATCAGCGACGTGAAGGTAGGCAGCAGTGAAGCCGGTGCAGAGGCCACCGATGCCTCACACCACCCGGAGCGCAGTGGTGCCGTGCGGTCATACGCACCCGCCGGGCACCGCCACACCGCCGAGGTGGAACAGATGATTGCTTCTTTTGGCCAGGCCCCCACACAGACCCTCACCCAGGGCGTGTATATGTCCGCCACCTCCATTGAGATGGTGCGCGGCGTTTTGGCCACCGTGCACTGCTTCCTCAAGGAACCGCAGCAGGAGAAGGTGTTGTGGAAGGCATTCCGCGACTGCTATAAGGGCGAACCATTCGTCCGTATCGTCAAGACAAACACCGGCATCTTCCGCGCACCCGAGCCGAAGATCCTGTCAGGCAGCAACTTTGCCGACGTGGGTTTTGCGCTGAGTGACGATGGGCCCAAGGTCACTCTGCTGTGCGCCATCGACAACCTGATGAAAGGCGCCGCCGGTTCCGCCGTGCAATGTCTCAATGTGATGCACGGGTTCGACGAGCGCGCGGGGCTGCAATTCCCGGGGCTGCACCCGTAAGGATGCCCCTGAACGACATGGGAGCTTCAACACGTAGCCGGTTTGCCTTTAGCCGCGGGGCTTACGACGGCACAACGATTGCCGTGTTGCTGGTGGCCCTTTGCCTGCGCGCGTTTCAGCTTTCGAACGACTTGACCGGCGACGAGGGATTCACCTGTTCGCTGCTCATGAACGACTTTGCCGGGATCGTGCGCGACACCCTGGCACTCGGCGAGCCACACCCGGTAGGCTATTACTTCGTTCTGAAGGCCTGGACTGCGCTCGCGGGCAACAGCGAGTTCGCCCAGCGCTCGCTGAGCATGTGGTTCGGCGTGTTGGCCGTGGCCCTGATCGCCATGCTGAGCCGGCAAATCGTGCCGGGGGCGCGTGGCAGGTTCGTAGCGCTGGTTGCCGCGGCGCTCATGGCGCTCAGTTCGTTCACTGTCTCACAGAGCCGCGACATGCGTATGTACTCGATGCTGCTGGCAACGACGATTGCCAGCACTTCGCTGATGCTATACGCAGTGGGCAGCCGTCGCCGCAGCACCTGGCTCGCATACGTGCTCGTCAGCGGCATAGCGATCCAGACCCATTACTATGCGCTATTCGTGCTCGTCGCGCAGAACCTTTATGTGGGAAGCCTGCTCCTACTCAGGCGGGTAACCCAGGCCAGGCCCCTGTTAACGTGGTGGGCGGCCGCACAGTTGGGGATCGTTGCAATCACCGTACCCTGGCTGATCCTGGTGCGCGATGTGCTGTTGTCATACCAGGGTTTCGGGACGATGCCATCACTGCCAGACGCGCTCATCTTCGCGCTGAGCGTGTTCGGCGCTGGACCTTACGAACACACCCAACCCGTATTGTTTGCCGCCATCGGGGGGATGCTTGCGGTCGTGGCGCTCGTAAAACTGTGGCTGCACGGCCCACGCCAGCGCGATGCTGCGCTGTTGCTTTCACTATACGTACTCATCCCGGTGCTCGCCATCTGGCTGCTCTCACAGAGCCGCCCAGTCTTCAAGGATCGTTACCTCATTGCCGCTGTGGCGCCGTTTCACATACTCCTCGCCATCGCCGCAGTGCCGTTGACAACCGAGTTAAAAACCAACACGGCATCTGCCAAAGGGCGCATCCTCACATTTGCACGGATTGGCATGGGGATGCTGCTAGCATACTTACTGGTGGCGGGTATCATCCCCGGGTTGCGAAACTACATTGCCGATCAGATATCCAACTCGCCCAAAAGCTACCCTGCCCTCAGGAAGGCGTTTGACCAATACTCAGGAGGTTTTGCGCAGGAACAACTGCGTTGGGTGGTGAACTACCCGGACTATGGGTTTACGTGCTACCTTGGCACCCCCAAATACACCGTGCTGCCTTCCCGCGCAGGCGATCAGCAGAATGCAGATGCCATTGCGCGCGAGTTTCGCGACGCCGGCGTCCGGCGCGTGCTCCTGAATATCGTCGAGGATGTGTATTGGGATGGCCGCGGCATCGCGTCCTCGGCGCTGGCGAAAGAATTCACTCAGATTAAAGAGGTTTTCGCCGGGCGCTGGCCGGTAAAAATCTTCAGCCGCATCAACGAGGACGAACTGCGCATGGTCGGAGCGACATTCGCTAACAACCTGATGCTCGACGCAGCCGCAGTTTATCCGGATGTGTTGGGCAGGTTGCTCGAAGTGCATTTAAAGTGGCTTGTATCGGAGCAGAGCCTGACGGATGGCGAAAAGCTATTTATCCACGTGATGCGCACAGATGCGCCGGACCATCTGGTGACCCAACTCGACGTGCCATTCACTGCGGACGATACGACAGGGCAAGTCAGAACCTTTGGTGTTCCTCTGCCCGAATCACTGCCCCAGGGAACATACCAGGTCTTTGTGGGGCTATACAATTCCGAACAGCCCGGCATGCCGCGGATTCCAACGACCACAGGGGCGGATAAGGTGGAGATCGATCGCTTCTCAGTGCCATAAACGGTTTAAATGAGGACCCCAAACATGATTTCAGTTGTAAAAGTAGGCGGTTCCGCTGGTATCAACTACGATTTGGTTTGTGACGATATTGCTGCCGTGGTGAAAGCGGGTCAGAAAGTCGTTCTGATCCATGGCGGATCGCACGAAACCAATGTGATCTCTGAGAAGTTGGGCAAGCCGCCGCGTATATTGACGTCCCCACAGGGCTTTACTTCACGTTACACCGACGCCGAGACGCTCGACATCTTCGCCATGGTCTATGCGGGCAAGATGAACACTCGTATTGTCGAACGGCTATTGAAACGCGGCGTCAACGCGCTCGGCTTGAGCGGGTTGGATGGCCGGCTGCTGGAAGGCCCACGCAAAGCGACCGTGCGCGCCGTCGAGAACGGCCGGCAGGTGCTCATCCACGACGACTACACCGGCAAGGTCGAAAAGGTCAACACCGGCTTGTTGCACCTGCTGCTCGACGCCGGCTACACGCCCGTCATCTCACCACCAGCCTGCAGCACCGCCGGCGAGGCCATCAACGTGGACGGCGATCGCGCTGCCGCCATGATTGCCTCCGCATTGGGCGCGAAACAGCTTATTATTTTGTCCAACGTGCCAGGGTTGCTGCGGCAGTTTCCTGACGAGAGCACCCTCATCCCCCACATTAGATACAGCGAGTTGGAGCAGGCGCTCTCATTTGCCGAAGGACGCATGAAGAAGAAGGTACTCGGCGCTAGCGAAGCCATCGCTACCGGCGTCGAGCAGGTCATCTTTGCCGACGCTCGCACCAGCCAGCCGATCCAGGCAGCCATGAGCGGGAAAGGGACGGTCATCAGTAGATAGACGAGAGATTAGAGATTGGAGATTCGGCACTAATCTCGAATCTCTAATCTCCAATCTCTACTCACCAGCAACCAGGAGGAACTTATGGACTTTCAAGAACTCGAACAGCAACACACCCCAGGCATCTATCCCAAGCGCGATCTGACGATCGTACGCGGCAAGGACGCCACCGTCTGGGATGACCAGGGGCACAGTTATATCGACTGCACGTCCAATCAAGGCGTAAACACCCTGGGTTACAGCAATGAGGCCGTGGCGAAGGCGGTGGCCGAGCAGGCGGCGACACTCATCAACTGCTCGGAGATTTTCTACAATGATAAGCGTGCGCAGTTCATGGATTTGCTTTATTCCATTCTGCCGCAAACCATGCAGCGCATCTTCTTGTGCAGTTCCGGCACCGAGGCCATTGAGGCCTCGCTCAAGTTTGCGCGGTTGAGCACGGGTCGGACCGATGTCGTCGCCACCGTGCGAGCATTTCACGGTCGCACCATGGGCGCACTCTCGGCCACTTATGACCCCAAATACCGCGAGCCATTCAAACCGCTGGTGCCCGGCTTCAGCCACGTGCCCTATAACAATCTGGAGGCGATGAAGGAAGCCGTGACCGAGGAGACGGCAGCCATCCTGGTCGAGCCGGTGCAAGGTGAAGGTGGCGTTCATCCAGGCACGCCGGAATATCTGCAAGGGCTGCGCGAACTCGCGAACGAGCGCGGTGCGCTTTTGATCTTCGACGAGGTACAGACCGGCTTCGGGCGCACAGGTAAATGGTTCGCCCTCGAGCACAGTGGTGTGACGCCGGACCTGTTGGCCATGGGGAAAGCCATAGGCGGCGGCGTGCCGACGGGTGCGGTCGGGATCGGGGCCAGCATCAAGAACCTCGCGCCCGGCGTGCACGGCACCACCTTTGGCGGCAACCCCCTCTCGTGCGCGGCCGGCATCGCCTCACTCAGCGAGATGAAGCGCCTGAATATCCCACAAATGGCCGCCGAGAAGGGCGCATATCTGAAGGAGCGCCTGGAGGAAATCAACGCGCCCACGATCCGCGAAGTGCGCGGGCTTGGCCTGATGCTGGGGGTCGAGCTGAAGACGAAATCCGCGCCCTATCTGCGCGCCCTGCAGGCCGAGGGCGTGTTGGCGATCCCGGCCGGCATGAATGTGTTGCGCTTGCTGCCGCCGGCGATCATTACGCGTGAGCAGATCGATACCGTCATTGAGAAAGTGACCAAAGTATTACAGGCTGGTTGACGTGATTGAATTGCTCGAACAGTGCGTCCGCATCCCGTCGCTCAGCGGCCAGGAACAAGCCGTGGCCGAATTCCTGCGCGCGCAAATGGTGGCGCGGGGGTTTGATCATGCCTTCGTCGACGCTGCCGGCAACGCCGCCGGCATCATCGGCGCCGGGCCGCGCCAGTTGGTCATGCTAGGCCATATGGACACCGTAGGAGGCAACGTGCCGGTGCGCTACGAGAACGGCGCGCTGTTCGGGCGCGGCACGGTGGATGCCAAAGGGCCGCTGTGCGCGTTTATCCTGGCGGCGGCAGCGATCAAAAGCGCCCTTCCCCTCAACAGCGACTGGCAAATCATCGTCATCGGCGCGACTGAGGAAGAAGCTGCTTCGTCCAGGGGAGCGCGTCACGCCGCGACGCAATACAAGCCGGCGGTGTGCATCATCGGCGAACCCAGCGGCAGGGACGGGATCACGCTGGGGTACAAAGGTCGACTCCTGGTTGAGGCGCGGTTCGAGCAATCATCACGCCACACCGCCATGCCTGGTCCCAGCGCCGGCGAACAGGCCGTACGGCTGTGGAACTGGACCGACGACTTCGCGCGCCGGTTCAATACTGACAAACCCAAGGCCTTCGACCAGATCATGCCGTCGCTGCGTCACATCTGCAGCGGCGACGATGGTCTGCGCGAATGGTGCGACCTGCTCATCGGCCTGCGCCTGCCGCTGGAAATGAGCCCATGGGAGATGCAGCGGGCATTTGAGGAATGGAGCAGCGAAGAGAGAGGGGGAGAGGGGGAGAGGGGGAGAGAGGGAGCAGAGGAGCAGCAAGTCGCCTTGTCTCTCCCTCACCCCCTCACCCCCTCTCCTCAGCTCCCCCTCTCCCCTGCTCCCCTGCTCGCATTCAAGGGTCACGAGCTGGCATACCGCTCGGCCAAGGACTCGGCGTTGGCACGGGCTTTTGTCGATGCGATCCGCGCTGAAGGAATGCGGCCTGCTTTCAAGCTGAAGACGGGAACGGCTGATTTCAATGTGGTTGGGCCGCTCTGGCAATGCCCGATCGTCGCTTACGGACCGGGCGATTCGAAACTGGACCACACACCCGACGAGCATGTCGGCGTGGAGGAATTCGAGCAGAGCGTGCGTGTGTTGGAACGTGTGTTAAGAAATTTGATGAGTGTTTAGTATTTGCTATACCCATTATGAGCGTCTCGTTCTCCTTTAAGTACTACCAGCCACGAAAGCTGGAAATAATCGACACGACCCTGCGTGAAGGCTCTCAGACGTCGCTGCTGCACGACCACTACAAGTACTTCTTCACCACCGCCGACAAGATCGAAATCATGCGCTCCCTCATTCTTTACGGCGTGAAGTTCATCGAAATGTTCGCGCCCAACGTCAGCCCCCAGGAGGCGGCGGACTTCGCGGCGATCAAAGAGGCGCGCGATGAGTTGGTCGTGCAATGCGGCTATACGTTCTTGTTGGCCCACGTGCGCTGTCACCCCGCCGATGTCGAAGCGGCGATCAAGGCCGGCGCCGACGGGTTGAACATGTATATGGGTACGTCGGACGTGTCGCGCAACTATAGCCACGGTCAGGCGTTGGAAGAGATTGGCCGGCGCGGCCAGACATTGATCGAACAGATTCATAAGGATTACCCGGAGCTCATCCTGCGCTTTAGCGGCGAGGATGCGTTCCGCACCCGTGAAGAGGATCTGTTCCGCGTGTACGATGGCATTGCGCCGTTCGTTTCACGATTCGGCACGCCCGACACCGTGGGCGTCGCGACACCCGGCGCGGTCGCGCGCCGCATCCAGTTGCTGCGCGAGCGCTACCCCCAGGTCGATATGGAAGGCCACTTCCACGACGACCGCGGCTTCGCGTTGGTGAATGCGCTCGAATCGGTTCGAGCCGGCGCGCGCTACATCAACACGACGTTGCTGGGCGTGGGCGAGCGCTCCGGCATAACGTCCATGACGGCGTTGCTGTTCAACCTGTTCATCGACAAGCAGTATGACTACCTGGATGGTTATCACCTGCGCGGCTCATATCCCATCAATGTGCTCATGGCCGACAAGCTGCGCAAGCTGGTGCCCTCCAAGGAGCCGGTCAGTCTGACCAACCGCACACACGCGGCGGGCGTGCACCAGAAGGCAATGATCAATAGCGCCAGCACGTATGAGGCCAACCCGCTCGACCAGTTCGGCGTGACCGAGTCAGAAATCCTGCTCGGGCCGTTGAGTGGTTGGAACGTCATCCACTACTTCCTCAAAGAGATCTGCGGCTTCGATATCGATGAAACCACGGCCAAGGCCATCACCACGTCGTTCAAGAAGCAGGTCTATAACATCCCTTACGGCGAATCACCCTCACAAATGCTCATCAATGTCGCCGAGAAGGAGTTTGGCCTGCAGTTGATCAACGTGCCGGAGCAGTTCCGCGGCACAATCGCGCAGAACCTCACCGATACGTCAAAGATGGCCGAGGTCGGCGAGGTCACACACGCCAGCGGGGTTCTGTTGCGTTCAAAGCAATAGCAGGAGGGAAACATGCGATTGCGGCAAGCACCGACCACACGGGAACGTCCTATTGTGAGCCTGTTGGGGGGCGGTCTGGCCGCGCTACTCGTCACCAGCACTGCGCTGGCAGACGTCGCGCCGCCGAGTATGCCACCCGGGAGCAATATCGGACCTGCGCAACAAACCCAGGTGCAGATGCGCGCCGAGCGCATCATCATCAGCGTGCAGCCGCGCACATCCGGCGAAACCCCTCATCTAGTGGGCGATTATGCCGAAGCGCACGTGGAGGGCGTCTTCTACATGCGCAACCGGGGGGATGCCGAGGAGCACATGCGTGTGCAATTCCCGTTGGCCGACCCGAGCGGCATGGGCAGTGGTTTTTTTACGTACCCGGAAGTGCAAAACTTCGTCGCC
>JAMDDR010000434.1 GCA_023488685.1 Chloroflexota bacterium
TCACTCAAGACGCTCACGAGTGCGGCAAATGCGCGGTGTGCCACTTCAATGATGGCGTCGCTGCGCATCACCGGGATGACGTTGCCATAGCATAGGGGCCAGTCCGGACAACCCAGGCCAGAATCGGTGATACGCACGATATTGCCGACCACCACCAGGAAGTAGGCTAACACTGCCGCGACCAGTGTGAGCGTCTTGAGTGATCTGAGAGATTGGAGATGAGTCATTTGAGATTTTAATCGGTCAAACACACCACAACCTCAATTGTTAAACAATGGCCGCAACGATTGAGCGCACGATTCAATACTCTCTGAGCATTGCCCTTCATTAGAAAGCGCATGACACTGTACTTAACTCCAATCTCCAATCTCTAATCTCTCATCTCTGCCTGTCCAGACATGCGCCGATCGAACAACGGGCGATCGCTGGTGACCACGGGCGTACGGGCAAAGTTGTAGACCGGCGGTGGCGACGTGGTCGCCCACTGGTGGGAATCTCGCCCACTCCAGCGTGTTGCCCTCCCAGGGGTCATTCCCAGCACGCTCGCCGCGTGACAGTGAAACAATGAAATTGACGATGAACACCAGCACGGATATTGCGATCATGAATGCGCCAATCGTTGCCAGCAGGTTCGGGATATCCCAACCACGATCCGCAGCATACGTGGCGATGCGGCGTGGCATGCCCATCAGGCCCAGGATGTGCATCGGGAAGAAGGTCAGGTTGAAACCGACCCACATCAACACGAAGTTGAGCTTGCCAAGCTTCTCGCTCAGCAACCGGCCGGTGATCTTGGGCAGCCAGTAATAGAAACCGGCGAAGATGCCAAACACGCTGCCGCCGAACAGCACGTAGTGGAAGTGCGCGACCACCCAGTACGTGTTGTGTACCTGCGTGTCGGCCGGGATGGCGCCCTGGATCACGCCGCTGATGCCGCCGATGACAAAGGTCGAGAGGAAGCCCAGGCACATCAGCAGTGCCGTGCTGAAGCGCAGCGATCCCTTCCACATGGTGGCGATCCAGTTAAACATTTTTACGCCTGTCGGCACGGCGATCACCATGGTCGTGAACATGAAGAAGCGCTCGACCATCGGGTCCACGCCACTGACGAACATATGGTGCACCCACGTGGCGAAGCCCAGCACACCGATGAGAATCGTGGAGATCACCATCGCCTTCAGACCGAACAGCGGTTTGCGCGAGAACACCGGGATGACCTCGGACAGCATGCCCATCGCCGGCAGGATCATAATGTACACCGCCGGGTGCGAGTAGAACCAGAACATATGCTGCCACAGGCGCGGGTTGGCTGTATTGAAAAATTGCGTGTTGAAGTTTCGGTCGGTGATCAGCATGATGAGCGCGGCCGTCAGCACGGGCGTCGCGAGCAACACCATCGCCGCCGTGACGATCATGGTCCAGGTGAACATGGGAATGCGCCAGACCGTCATCCCCGGCGCACGCATGCTGTAGATCGTCACCAGGAAGTTCACCGCGCCCAGTGTGGACGAGATTCCCACCAGGACGATGCCGAACAGCCAGATGTCCATGCCTACCTGGGGCGAAAACTGTTTGTTCGAGAGCGGCACGTAGGCCGTCCAAGCCGCGTTTGAGGCCGTCCCGCCGATCAGAAAACCGGCCTCCATCACCACGCCCGCGAAAACGAGCAGCCACAGGCTGAGCGCGTTGAGACGCGGGAATGCCATGTCACGTGCGCCGATTTGCAACGGGACGAAATAGTTGCCAAACCCGATCAGCATCGGGATGGTAAACAGGAATATCATGCCCGTGCCGTGCATGGTGAACAACTGGTTGTAGGTGTTCTGATTGACCAGTTGCATGTCCGGCTGCATCAACTGTAGCCGGATGATGAGCGCAAAAATGCCCGACAACAGGAAAAAGAAGAAGGTCGATCCCATGTACATGATGCCGATACGCTTATGATCGACGGTGGTTAACCAACTCGCGATCCTCGACCATACACTCGGCTTCGCAACAGGAATGCTTACACTTGCCATATACAACTACACCCCTTCCGATTTGCGATTTTGGATTTGCGATTTTCGATTGACCCGAGGGGCATCCAGACAAAATCCAAAATCGGAAATCCAAAATCGGAAATCTAAAATCCAAAATCGAAACGGCTATTTCAAAGATTCCAGGTAAGCGACAAGATCGGCGACTTCTTGAGGATTCAGATTCAGGTTTGGCATTTGGGTGCCCGGCTTCACGTCCTGCGGGTTGTGTAACCACTTCATCAGATTGCCCGACGTATTGGGGACAATCTGCGCGATCTGGTCGTAAGCCGCGAAGTGCGTGAGCGGGCGCGGTGCCACCGTGCCTTTCGCCTTGGTGCCCTCAACCGTATGGCACGAGATGCATGGACCGTTCATGAAGGCTTGTTGACCCCGCTGGACGTCGCCGGCAGATGCGGTCGTGGTGGTCATGGCTGTTGCCTGCTGCGCCAGCCACTGGTCGTACTCATTTTGCGGCAACACCTTTACCTTGGATAGCATCTGCGCGTGCGCGAGGCCACAGAACACGTTGCATTGTCCCAGGTAATCACCGGCCGGCACGTTGAACCACACATGCGACATCTCGCCAGGATTGACGTAGATCATGCCACCAAAGGCAGGCACCCACCAGGCGTGAATCACATCCGCCGTGACCATGTCGAGCCGGATGGTCTTGTTCGCCGGCACAACCAGTTGCTCGTTCACCACCAGATCACTGTCGGGATACTTGAACTGCCACACCCACTGCCGGGCGGTCACCTCGATCACCATGTCCACTTTCTTCGCTTCGCTGATGCGTTTGAGCGCCACCTGATCGTTGATGCCGTGTACGTGCGAAAGCGGGTCTGCAAACGTGCCACGCGCCTGCATGCGGCCCAACGTGTCCACCGCGAAGAAGAAGATCACCGCGATCAGGACCATTGGCAACACCGTCCAGAGAATTTCGAGCTTGGTGTGATCGTGGACCTGCGCCGGCATCTCGTTCGCGGCACGCCGGCGAAACTTGATGACAGAGTAGACGATCAACCCTTCAACCAATACAAGCACGACTGCCGAGAAGAAATACAGTACCAGATACAGGTTGTTGATGATTTGGGCATCCTGGGATGCCGGAGGAACGAGCATTATCCCCTACCTCTTCTACCCTGAATTTAAACAACAACAGACAAAAACAAGACTGGCCCCATCGCTTGGGCCAGCCTAACAAACCAACATCATAACAATGCTTGCGTCGCGATGTATTCTAACATACCTTATGACGTACAGCACAGGTTTTTCGTGACCGATTGAAACCCGCCGCAAGCCGCCGCGTTTCAACGTGAGCGGATAAGGTGGGTTTCTCGGCGGCTTTCGCCCGCCGCAGGCGAACAAACGCGCTACAATCTGAACACGGTGGGCTGAAAGGCCGCACCGTCGCCCGACAGGGCCGCACCTTAACAGCGTAGAGACGCAAGATTTTGCGTCTCTACGTGTGTTGCCAGTTGCCACGCTGAAAGCTGAAAGCCTGCATGGCGTAAAACACATGGGGTGTTGTGCGCGTAGAGACGCAAAATCTTGCGTCTCTACACGCATCCTGGGTGCATCCGTTTTGGGTGGGACACACCCGTTGGGCGCTAACGTGGATGGTTGCATCGTGCGTTGCCCAAGAAGCCCCCGCGCTTTAGCGCGTGGGGAGTGTCACAAATGTCACAATCTCATCTGGCGCTGAACCGACCAACCGCCATCGTGCGCAGCCAGGCGGTAGGCAGCGATCTGCCCGCCCACGATCTTATCGAGCTTCAACACCTGCCCCAACCACTTCAAACGCGGCGTGACCGTTTGTCCATTCATTTCCTGGACATACAGCATCAGGCCGTCATTGGCGTCAGGCTTGAACGACAGCAGGCGCAACGTGGCCGGCTGAAGTTCGAGCAGGCTCCCGCTGCGTGGCAGGTCACCCGGCGAGGGAGGAACAGCCATCATGAGCGGCGGCTCCTCCAACTGGCGTGCCAGCAGCGGCAACTGCCCATCACCTGGGCTTAGCAGGAACTTAAGGCGCAGCTCACCAACGTCGACCGTGGGAGTCCATGGCTCGGCGTCGGGCGGCACATTACGATCGCAGGTGTACCGAGACGCACGCGCGATGGTCGCCCGCAACGCGCCATTCTTCAGATCGAAGTTGTAGAGCGCGTTGCTGGCAAAGCCAAGTGGCTCGGTGCGCACCCAGCGCCCGCCCGGCACCTCGCCCAACACACCACGGGTGATGTGGCCACCTGGGACGTCAAACTCGGCCTGGCGCGCGCCGCACGGCAGCACCAATTTCACACGCGCTGAACGCTCATTCAGGAACAGGCGCGCTTCCACATCGACGGCCTCACGCTGCCGCGCCAACGATACGCGCATATCCAGGCGTGAGTTGCCACCCTCAAAACGCACCCACAACATCGCACGTTCCGGCCCGCGCTCCAGCGTCTCCACCCGTGTGATGGACCACGAGGACAGGACGCTGGACAGATCAAGCGACATGGGCTCCTCACTCATGCTGCCCCACGAACCGTAGGGATCACTCACCGTGATGACGTGCAAACCACCCGGCCCGAACAGCTTCTTGCCGCGATGGAAGACTTGCAGCCCTTCCGCACCGACTGTGGCAACCACCTTATAAATGCCGTTATCAATCGTGCCGGCGCGTGGCACCTGTACCGGCTCGGGCGTCTGGGGCGTTTGCGTCCCTTCCACCCAAGCCAGCGTCAGCACCTTCCA
>JAMDDR010000485.1:0-2269 GCA_023488685.1 Chloroflexota bacterium
CGACCGGTACCATCGCCGATATCCACCTGGATGCAGCTTGAGGATGATATGCGGCCATGGAAAAAGCGCACGCGATCGAACACCGGTTGCAGAAAATCGAATTTCGCTTCGATGTTGCCATAAACCATTTCAAGGCCGGCGTACCAATGCGAAAAATCACCGTTAAAGCGCACTTCGGGGAACCACTCGGTCAGTTTGACCGTGCGCCAGATATCCTGTGTGATCGTGGCGCGGTGCGTTTCGATATACATCGGCAGGTCGAATTGAGCCGAAGCGTTGAGCACCGCTTCCACGAGCCGGTGCACCTCATCGTCGTCCTCCATGCCCCACCCCACATGCAGGGTGACACAGTCATAGCCTTTCGCTTTGCCCTCGCGCGCAATTGCCGTTGCTTCTTCGGGCTGATTCACCCGCCCGCCCCCGGTAGCTCCTAATCCCAGCTCACGACACAATGCCAGGTCGCCCCCCTGGATGCCCTGGTAACCCGCTCGCTTGACCGCCTCGTGCAAGGCGCGGTCATCCCCTTTTGGAACGGATGAACTCACGGGCAGACCTTTGACATTCGCATAGTTGATATCGGTGCGCAGATACGGTTCACGATTCGTGCCATCATTCGTGTTCCTGACGTTAGCCATCACACCACCTCCTCCAGACATGCCAAAATCTCATCACAGCGATACGAGAACGCAGAGGGACTTCAATAGAGTCCACACCACTACGCAGATCAACCTTCCAGGGGGATGCTGCGCAACAATGCTTCGTTGGTGGGGTACTTGTCGAGCAGCTTGAGCAGAAAGCGCATGCTCTCCATCGGCTTACGTGCGGCCAATGCGCGACGCAACACCATCAAGGACGTGTTCTCCTCCGCGCCATACAACCTTTCAGCCTTGCGTGTGCTGCTGGCGGCCAGTTGAATCGCTGGATAAATGCGGGCCTCGGCCAACTGGCGGTCCAGCACGATCTCGCTATTGCCGGTGCTCTTGAATTCCTCATAGATCAGTTGGTCCATGCGCGAGCCAGTATCCACCAGTATGCTTGCAACGATGGTGATGGAGCCGCCCTTTTCGATGTTGCGCGCCAATCCGAAGAAACGGCGTGGTATTTCCAGCGCGCCGGCTTCTACACCACCAGAAAGCGTGCGCCCGGTGCCACCACCCTTCAGATTGAATGCGCGCACCAACCGCGTCAGGCTGTCGAGCAACACCACGACGTGGTGGCCACACTCCAGTTCAGTGCGGATGTGCGCTAACATGAGCTCAGATAGCGCCACGTGTTCCTGTGGCTGCTGGTCGCTCGAACTGGCAAACACCTCAGCCTGCGCGGCACGCCGAAAGTATGTCACCTCCTCCGGACGTTCGTCGATCAACAGCGCAATGATGCGGGTCTTCGGTTCTGCTGCGTGGATGGCTTTGGCGATTTTTTCAAGCAACATGGTCTTGCCGGCTTTGGGAGGAGCAACGATCAAACCACGCGTGCCTTTGGCAATCGGCGCAATCAGGTCGACGATGCGCATGCTGGTGTCGCCCTCGACCGAGAGGTTGAAGCGGTCACTCGGGTCGACCGGCACCAGGGCTGTGAACGGCTTACGCTTGAGATACGCCGCTGGTTTCAGACCGCACACGGCGTCGACCGATGCGAGTTCAAGCCCCTGCCGTCCTCGTTGCGCCGCGCCACCGACGAATGCGCCCTCGACAAGCTTGTGTTGCTCGATGAGCGTCGCCGGCACATACACGACTTCCGCAGACGGCTTGGCCGGGTTGTACAGCACATACGCCCCTTTTGGCATGCGCTTCAAAATGCCATTGATAGGGTCAGGCACTACATTCCTCCACCATTACAAATTCCATCGACATGCTAATTGAGTGCGAACTGTTTCGCGATCTGCGCCACCAGCTTGAACTTCTCGATCGTAACGCCCGGCGGGCACGAATCTGAATTCGCCAGGACGAACGGCCCACCTCTGCCTGCTTCGATCACCTGCTCGACGTACGGCATCAGCTCTTCGCACGACAGGTTGAGGAAATCGGTCGGCTCGATGCCGCCGATGATGCCGAAATCGGTGCCGACTCGTTGCCGCGCGTCGCGGATGCTGATGTTACCCGTGGGCGGCGGTGAAATGCTCTCGACCGAGTGCACCCCGCACGCCTTCATCCGATGCACCAGTTCGCGCACGTGGCCGCAGGCATGCTGGATATAATGCCGGCCGTTCGCGCGCAGGATCTCGCACCACTGGCGAATCTCCGCGCCAATGTAGCGATCATATTGGCGT
>JAMDDR010000485.1:2279-22134 GCA_023488685.1 Chloroflexota bacterium
GCCATCGAAACCGCGTGACCGCCGTCCTCCCAGGTCAGATAGTAATCATATACCCCTGTTTCCGCTGACAACCGCGCGGCGCTTAAGTCGTTTTCCACCATCACTTGCCAGAGCGCTTCCACACTGTCCGGATCATCCGCAAGTGCGTAAGCCAGCTCCTCGGTGCCGACATGGTGCTCAACCAGCGTCTGGAAAGCGGATTTGCCGCGTGGCAACAGCATGCCAATCGACAGACCCTCACGTCCGTTGCCTTCGTAATGGTCGCGCACAGGCGCCAGATCCACTTCGAAGCTGGTATGCTCTTCAATCCACATGGCAACCTTGTAGTCTTCACTCTTCTTCACCGGGTGTTCGAACAGAAAGTTGGTATTGCCCGCGTCACTGCGGATGTAAACCTCACGCAGCGTACCTACCGGTGTATCAAACTCCGTGGTTGTGTAGCGACCCTGCTCGTGCGTGCGCGTGGTCACACCTTGTAACACGGCTTTGACGGGGCACGGAGCGCCGCGCCACATGGGGTCCGCACCGACCATTTTGTTAAACGCCAGTTGGCCTTCGTCCTGGATGGATTTTGGCAGGCTCTCCCACACATAGGCCAGGAACGGTGAGAAAGGCAAGTGGTCAACGCCTGTACCTTGTAACGCCGCGACTAATCGCTCTTTCGATGTCATCTGCTGCATATTGGCTTGTTCCCTCAGTAACTGTTTCGATATTGTCTCAATGACGCGATAAAGCAAATCCGTATTCGTCAAAATCGCACACCGGCCGGTAACCGATCTTCTGATAGATGCTGTTTGACGTGGGGTTCGATAGATCGGTGAACAACACACAGAACTTCCAACCCTCATCCAGCAGGCGCTGGCTTAAGGTGGCCACGCATGCAGTGGCATACCCCCTCCCACGCTGTTCCGGTGGGGTATACACCAGGTTCACGGTGATCCCATTGTTCATTGGGCGCGACTTCGCCGCCATCGAAACCGCGTGACCGCCGTCCTCCCACAGATATATATCACCTTCACGGACACGACGCTGCGCCATGTCGTCAGCACTGTTCGGGTCGTCGGCAGGCAGAGCCTCCATGATGAACGCGCGCGACCATTGCGCCACGATGCCAAGATCTGCTTCCGTGGCCACGCGGAACCGCCCCGCCACCGGCGGCGCAGGTGTCACCGTGTGCAACACGTAGATGCGCATATGCACGTTTATCTTGTAATCTGCGCCGGTCAGCCTGGACCACACCGCCGCGAACTCGCCGGCAAGTGGCGCGCGGCCCGACACGGCGCGAACCGGCCAGCCGTTGGCCAGCAGATCGCCCGCGATGAGTTCACAGGCGTCACCCAGGGTCTGGCGGTGAGCGTATAACGTCAGTGGGTGCGGAGGTGTCATCAGCGCTGCCGCCACCAGCCCCGCGTGGTCGCGGACCGTTGCCAGGTAAGGCGTTGATTTATAGGTATCAGGTGAGTGCCACAAACGCATCGCGATACCCAGCATCAGGTTATTTGCAACTTCGTCCTGCTCCAACGCTGTCTGGGTCTGTTGGAGAAACGCGCCGGCATTCGAGTATGTTGTCAGTTCCATTTGTCAGCCCGCTAGCCCGCGATGATATGCCTCCGCGATATCACTCGGGCAGTGATCTTTATCCTCATTAGATCAGTTCAGCTCGCATCTGAGGATGCGGACAGAACTGTTTAGCGCATTCGTGACACATGGTCCCACATGTCTGCATTTGAGCCCATGCTGTGCTTCAACGATTCGGTCGCGTGCGACAACCGTGCGAGGACGTCCGGTGATAACACGAGGTCACCCGCCCCGGCAACGCCGCGCGCCTGCCCGGCATCGCGTGCCCCGGCAATGACCGAGGTCACTCCCGGTTGCGCAATCAGCCATGCCAGGGCTACATTAGCCATCGGCTGTCCCATTTCACCCGCAATCTGCTTGATCGCCGCCACCGCAGCGAACGTCTCCGCCTCATGCCCCGCCTCACCGTGCCGTGCGTGCGGGTGCGTCCCCGCATAATGGCGTGTGCGCGCGCGATCGGGCTGCACTTCGTCTGCCGATGCATATTTGCCCGCGAGCAATCCTTGCATGAGTGATGAGTACGTCAACACCGACACATTTGCCTGCACGCACATCGGCAGAATCTCATATTCGATCGCGCGGAAGAGCAGGCTATAGGACAGTTGATTGCTGCTGAGCGCGAACCCGCTGGCCAGCGCTTCGCCCAAGTCGCGCGGGCCGAAGTTGGATACACCATAGGCTCTGACCTTGCCGGCTGCCTTCAGCGCTTCCAACACGGCAAACGTCTCAGCCACTGGAATATCATGATTGGGCCAGTGAAGCTGGTAAAGATCGATCCGGTCTGTCTTCAAGTTCCTCAGGCTGCGCTCACATGCGCTTCGTAGCTCGGCGGGCACAAAATGGCCTGGCGAGACTTTGGTCGCGATCAAGATTTTGTCGCGTACGTCGCCAAGTGCCTGCGCCAGCAATTGCTCGGAGCTGCCATTGCCGTAGCCTTCTGCCGTGTCATAGAAATTGATCCCGGCGTCATAAGCTGCGCGCAACGCTGCCAGCGAATCCTGTTCATCCTGTGGCCCCCAGTTGAAGCCGCCGATGATGCCCCACGCGCCGAAGCAAATGACGGATACATCCATATCGGTCTTTGCCAGTCTGCGATACTGCATGGCGAATGCCCATCCTCCCTATCCATGATTGTGTGTCAGCCAGTATCATACACAGCCATGCCAATTTTCCAAACCAAACAGCCGGCCACACGGCGCAAGACATTGCCAGCACGCTGGACCACGCCGAAGCTGCCATGCAAACACTTCACGAGGAGTAGTAACGGGTAGTAACGGGATGATGAAGGACACGGGAACCACAAGCCGCCGCTGATATACAGGCTATCCGTGTCCCCCATGGGACACATCTCAGCGCTGCTGGTGAATGTAAGACGCAACGCTTGCCACAGTATCTATCCAGATGCCATTCTCAGCATCGGCGCAGTATCGGCACAAAGCGTCGAGTACATCGACGGGCATCGCCTGGCGCGGGAAGTCGCCCACGTCATGCGAACAGAAGATCAACCACGCGCCTTCCTTCACAGTGCGATCGATCCATGCCTGCAGTGATTCGAACGCATGGCCGTCGCTGTCCACGCCCATGACCTGCGCCAGGTCACAAAAAGACGGGTTATTCACCGTTTCATCACGGAAGCCACGCCCGGCGATGAAATGGCGCGCCACCACCGGCACATAGCTTTGCAGACTCTCGCCGCGGCCGACATATTTCTGTCCGCATGGATAAGCGAATGTCGTGGGAGTCACACTGAGCAGATCGCGAATCGTATCGCTCGCGCTCGTGATTTCCTGTTCAATCCGCTCCAGCGAACTGTCCTCCAACGCGTTGGCATGCGACCAGACGAAGTTACCGCTGCAGGGATGCGTTAACGTGTGATTGCCCATCTCGTGGCCGTGCGCAGCGGCGTTACGCCACACCTCCAGGCGCTGCTCGATGTTCGGTGGCGACAGGTAAAAGGTCGCCTTGATACCGTAGCGGTCCAGGATGAGAAGCCCCGCGTCCACTTGCGACGGGCGTGCATCGTCGAAGCTCAGGCTGACTGCCGCACGT
Organism: Chloroflexota bacterium; assembly: GCA_023488685.1. Classification (GTDB taxonomy): domain Bacteria; phylum Chloroflexota; class Anaerolineae; order J036; family Brachytrichaceae; genus CAIXPS01. The sequence goes on from JAMDDR010000485.1 coordinate 5,907, forward strand.
TTGCCTTCAGGCCACACAAATGGGAGGGGTTGATCCAGGGTTGAAGATGGGCTGCTCATATTTGCCTTTAACCAGTCGCCGCAGAGGCTGACTCTACTGTTTCTATTTTCGCACGTGTATCGTGATCGGGCAACAGGTTCTCGGCGTCGCGCACCGGCTTGAACAGATAACCGCACAGTCCGACCAGTGCGCCCAGCAGCCCGACGCCAATCAGAATGATTGCCATGCCGGCGCCAGGACCGACGCCGACCAACCCGCCGAAGGCATGGGCCAGTGCGCTGTCACTGTTGCGCATGGCCGGCTCGAGGATCACATCTGCCAGCGGGCCGGCAATCAATGGCGTGATCGGGTTGGTGAACCAGGCAATCAAACGGCGCGCCGAGAACACGCGCCCCTGCACATCCGGCGCGACCTTGGCCTGCCAGATGGCCTGGTTGGAACCATTGATGAGTGGAGCTACAGCAGCCCCCAAGAAAAGGGCGATTGACCATATCGGCAAGTCATGTCCCAAACCGACGAGAGCCATGGTGACGCCACTCCACAACCATCCCAGCAGTACCCCGTGTACCCGGCGCTTGAATCCACCCCAGGCACTCATGGCCACACCACCCAGGATGCCGCCCACAGCACCTGCCGTTTGAGTCGCCCCGTAGAGCACCTCATTGTTGCCTGTGCGCGCGAGGATCATTGGCGCCAATACCGTGAACCCAATGCCGGCAAGCAGGTTGCCGAAGAAAAACACCATCTGCAGGCCAAGCAGACTGGGTCGCGCAAAGATGTAACGGAAGCCGAAGACGGCCTCTTTAAGAATGCTGCCCTGTGCTTCCTGCCCGGCTTCCGTGCGGGGTGGCTGCGGCACCACCACGATCAGCAATGCCAGGACCGCCAGCACGAATGTCGCCACATCGATGAGCAGAATACCCGTCAGGCCGATGATTCCCAATAACGCACCCGCCAACAGCGGCGCGATGACGCTCGGTCCCATTTCCATCAGCGACATCATGCCGTTCACACGCCCCAGTTGCTCTTTCGGCACCATCAGGCTGATGCTGGCAGAATAGGCCGGCCACTGGAACGCATTGAACAGCCCGGTGATAGCGCCTGCCACGTAGAGATACCCGATGTCCAACGCGCCACCCGCCTGCAACACCAGAATCATCATCGTGGCCAAACCCGCGCCGAGGTCGCTCAACATCATCATGAGCTTGCGGTTATAGCGGTCGATCATCGCACCCGCGAACGGCGAGATGATGAGAAACGGCGTGATGTAAAACACCTGCATCAGGCCGAGCGCGGTGGCACTGCCGGTTTTTTCGTACACAAAGATCGTCAGCGCAAATTGCGTCATGTTCGTGGCGAGAATCGACACCAACTGGCCGATCCAAACGACCACGAACGCAACCATGCCGCGCGGCTGTTGAAATCCTATCGTTTTCATGCTGGATTGGAAGTGCCTAGATCACGACGCACTCAATACCCATCAATCGCGCCAGTTTCTCGATGCGCTCACGCTGATGACCGATGCCAAGGGCTACGTGATGAGTGGGGCCTTCCGCGCACCAGCGGTCCATGAACTCGGCCGGACCAAGCGCGAACTTCAGGCGCGAGTTCGTGTTGCCGATCTTGAACGTCGCTCCAGGTATGGACTCTCCTTCTGCCACGAGGAACTTCAGGCGGCCATCAACCGTCTGCGTCGTCCCCAGGATGGTGATCGGCCCGCGCCGCACCTGGAATTCGACAGAAATGCCATAGCCGCGCTTCCCATGGTACAGCCCAAGGCCGCGCAGCACCGGTTTCCGATCGCTGATCATCACGTGCCCGGGGCCATCGTGTCCCATCAGGATGAAGTTCTCGACGAAATCCATCGCATAGAACTCGGTGTACGATCCCCCGGCGCCCAGGCGATCCATCACGAACATGGAGACACACGTCTTCAGGTCGCCTTCACCGCTACAAGGGATGCCACGTGCGGTCAACAATGAATTACCCACGATCACCGATGCGCCCAGTTGTTCCAGCGTATTGCCATTCAGGCCACGGTAGTAATACGTCAGGCCTTGTAGATCGAAGTCGTTCACCAACGCATCCAGGCCGCAGGCCACGCGCGCGGTCCAATCCATTGCCTCCGGCGTCACGGGCATCGAAATTTTGTCCCGGCCCGGTTGTGCTATGTCAAACACGCTTAATATTTCGTCCTTTTTAGCCTCAACCTGCTCCGGCGTAACAGCATTGACACGCACCTCCAGGTCATCCATCTCCAATAGCTCGACGTGCGCGCCCAGTTGCGCCGAAACCATCGTCGGGTCCGAGTTCATGTCCAACATACCGGGATAGGTATGGCCGAGGAATCCAATACGGCTGCGGTTGAGCGCACGCATGACCGTGGCGGCGCGCACCCAGTCGCCGATGATGCCCCAGGCGCGCGGGTCATCGCGCAGCATACCGGAGACCACATTGAACTGAATGCGGCTGCGCGCGAACGCGCACGAAATTTCTGGCACACAACACGCACAACAATTTGCCAGCCACTCCCCGGTAGTGATGTTTTCATAATCGAGCTGCGGTGCCGGTTGCAGGTTCAACACCAGCACAGGGCGTTTGACGTGCTGCACGGCTGGCAACACCTGGGAAGAAGTCGCATAGGTGGCTACGTAACACACGATCAGGTCCACATTCTCGCGGATGAACAAGTCACCGGCCGCACTCGCTGCCGGTTGTGTGTCCACCAGGCCGGCGGAGATCACCTCACCCCCATATTGACGCAATTGCGCCTCCACTTCCCGCTGGTAACCCTCCAGGCGTTCCTTCAACCCATCAAACTGGGGCCAGTATGCTGCCAGTCCAATCCCGAAGACGCCAATCCTGGCCTGCGGCACAGGCACGTGGGAACTGGTCATCCTGGCTGCTTGCTGAATGATTTGATCGCTGGTCATTTGTCCTCCCTTTGAGTAGGCATTGATGGTATGCGGCATTATGCGCTGTGTCAACCTTGCCAACCTTCGCCATATGCTTCCACCATTTCTACGGCGATCACGTCCATGCAACATTTGGCGGCCCCACTCGTATCAACAATTGGAGGCTTAGCACGTGTCAAATACTCAGGGGTTCGCCAACCCTTCTCATACGATCAGTGCCAGCGTGCAGGAACTGCGCCAGCAGTATGTCAATTTGTGGTGGCAACTCGGCAGCGACATGCCAGGCGTGGAGCGCACATACACCCCACGCGAACAGGCCGATCGCGAAAAGCAACTCAACCAGTTCATCGATACACTCACCACACAATTGCGGCACATGCCCCGCCAGGAGCGTGAGCGAGCGGCGCTGCAACAGCAAATCGTGGCATCGGGCGCAGTGTTCGCAAAATCAGCCTTGGATTTCGACGACAGCCATTTGCAGGCGGTGCAGACAAGCGGATTGGTGGAAGCAGCAGTCGACTTCGCCCAAAAGGCTCGCCGGTACGACGCAGCCATCACATCCGAAGACATCTTCCAGGCCGGGCGTAACGTCATGACCATGAACCTGCTCCAACTGCAGATGGGATTGCAGGTCCAGGTGACGCCGTCCATCTTTGCCTACAGCATGCTCTACCCGTACAGCGACAATTACCTGGATGACCCGGACATTTCCACAGAGACAAAGCGCGCATTCAACGAGCGATTTTATCGGCGTCTGCAGGGTAAAGCAGTCACACCGGCGAACGACTATGAGCAGAAGATATCGGACCTGGTCGAAATGATTGAAGGGCAATACGAACGCGCGCATTACCCACAGATCTACCAGAGCCTGGTCGACATTCACCTGGCACAAGCCGGCAGTCTGAGCCTGCATCGTCGCACAGCGTCCCCATACGATGTGGACGTGTTGGGGATCAGCTTCGAGAAAGGCGGCACGGCTGTGCTGGCCGACGTCTACCTCGTCGCCGGCACGCCGGCGACGCGCCAGTTGGAGATTGCGTTCGGATATGGCGCATTCACGCAACTGATGGACGACCTGGAGGATGTGAAGCAGGATGCCGGCGATGGCATCTTGACGGTGTTCTCACAAACCGCCCATCGCTGGCCATTGGACACACTCACCAACCGTCTGTTCCATTTCGGGAATTGGGTGCTGGATCACATGGCTGACTTAAGTCCAGCCGGAACAGTGCCTGGGCCGTTATTTTCACTCATGAAGCGCTGCGTGCACCTGTTGCTGGCGGATTCCGCTGGCAGCAACGCCGGGTTGTATAGCAAACCATACCTGGCTGGCCTGGAAACACAGTTGCCATTCCGATTCAACGCGTTGAACAAACAACGTCAGAAGCTGAACCGGCAACGCCTTACGCTCATGAAGCTGCTCGAAACCTCAGCCCTAGCGCCTGACACGTTGAGTTTCAACCTGCAACTGAAACCACAGACGGTCGCATAGGACTGGTCCCGCAACAGGATCAACGAATGGTCACACTGGCCCCGGCAGGGAGATATATCACGAGCGCATCGCCGTCACGCGACATCTCGGCTGGTGCGCCTTGCACAACCGGCAAGGGCCCACCCACGGCTACCGGGTAATGCAACTCAGCGGGCACACCCTGCGGAAGCGCCACACGCATCGCCAGCCCAAGCGGTTGGCGTTCGACACTGACCTCGATCTCCCCATATGGCGTCGGTATCTTTCCCTGCACCCAATCGAGATCGCACAACTGCGGCGCGATCAACGCTCGCTTGAAGCCTGGCTCCAACGGCCGGATGCCCAGGATATATGCCGACAGGAAATAGGCCGGCGCGGCCGACCAGGCATGGCACCACGAGCGGGTCCACGTGCCGCCGGGCAGGTAATTGGCGAATGTTTCCCAGGTGGTCGTCGCGCCCTTGTCGAGCATGTCGCCCCAGCGGTCTCGCGTGATGCGCAGCAACTCGGCCATTCGTCCCTGTTTGACCAACACCTCGCAGTTAAAGAACAGCATGAACGGGCTGCCGGTGCGCACCCACCCTGCACGTTCCTGGATCACGTACGGCGCAATCGCCTCCGCTCGCGCACCATCTGCCACGCCGGCATACAGCGCAGTGACATTGGTTGGCTGCGACTGAACCGTGCTGAGGCTCCCGTCTTCGTGCACGCTATCCACATACGCCTGTGCCTGATCCGACCAGAACACGCGGTTTACCGCCGCGCCGATATCGTCGGCCAGCCTGCGCCATCGCGCCGCGTCACCCGGATCACCCACGACGTCGGCCATTGCAGCCGTGGCACGTAACGCCGTGATCGCAAAACAGTTTTCGTGCGCGACCACATAGTTATCATCCTGGTCGTCGATGCCCGACCATTCGAGCAAATGCCATACGCCTTTCATTTCGAACAGACCGGAGGCATTGCGCGAACGCTCCATGAATTCAGCCTGCCTGGCCAGCGCAGGGTAGATATCCCGTGCAAACTGCTCGTTGCCGGTGTAGAAATAGTGTTCCCAACACCCCATTGCCCACAGCCAGCTCCAATTCGGGATCGGATGATCTTCCCACGCACTCGGCACCTGTGAGTTGACGATGGGCATGCGCTGTAGGGAATCAGCCACAAGGCGCCAGTTCCGCTCCACCAGGCGTGGATCGCCATGCACGGCGTGGTGAATCAGGGCTTCATTGCGCGCATCGCCCACCCACAAGGTTTGTTCATAGGTGGGACAATCCGTGAAGGTATCCTCACTACACATGCGCAACGTATAAGCAGAAAAGTCCCAGATTTGATTCAAGCGCACATCCGAACAACGAAATGCGCCGCGTGGCATGCCAGGATAGGTCGCCAGCCTGGTCATGATGTTGTGGATGGTGCAGATGCCAGCGTTATTCTCGTGCACTGCCACGATCAAATAGCGGAAGCCACGCCGCAGGATCGATGTATAGGTCTGCTGGCCATCACGGCAGGTGTAGCGCATCGTGTTGCTCATCAACTGGCTGATCTGCCAGTGCCCTTCCTGGATTCCTTCGAAGCCGAGCACATCGACGACCACGCCTGTCGAGGCACCAACGTCCAACTCGATCCAACCGATGACCTCACGACCAAAATCGACCAGGAAATGCCGGGCTTGTTGCGATTCTGTCCTGGATATTTCCAGCGGCAACGCCACGGGTGTCCGGGGGTGATCGGAACGACGACTGGCGGTGATGTCCATATACACATCCGCCGCAGGTGTATCGAGTTCGCCGACAGGCACCCAGTTCAATCCGCTATCCAGTAACGCCTGGGGGGCCTTGGCGCGCCGGGCAATCGTACGTTTCGCACCGGGCGCCAGCACGAGCATGAGTGTACCGCGTTGTCCGGCCAGGGGTTGGCTGACATGCATGCCCTTGACACCACTTGCAGCGATGGCGACGTCAGTGTCGTGGCTTTTCCCGCGCCAATCCATGAGCAACACGTGCTCGCCAGCAGCCAGGCGTCGCCGCGCGCAAACATCCGAAAAGTCATCCGCCTTCCACTTCAACTTCAGGCCGTCGACGAAGACCTCCGGTCCCGCACCGTAAAGCGTTGTAGCCTTGAAGATCACCTCGCCTGGTTCAGGCAGGTGCAACGTTGTTGCCACCAGGACATCCATATCGTGGCGATTTGCGCCCAGGTCGCCTGGCGATACATATGGCGCCAGATGAACGGCCACAGTCACGTCCGGCCGTGTCGCTTCGCCGAGAGCCAAAATCCGCACAGGGGCAACCGGTTCATCGGTCAGAAAGGGAATGCGACCCAGGCTTAGCGGCAATCCGCCTGTGGCTGCAGGTCAATGCGTACGACATTGTCGTCCCACGCGCTCCCGTCCGGCTTGCTCGCGATCAGCCGCTCGCCGGTATCGGGCGCATACATGCCCAGACGTAATGCGCGTGCACCGGCCAGTCGATCGATCAGGTGATCATCGATCACCTGTTCACCTGCACCCCAGAACAATGTCGGATAGGTCACGGGTGCATCTGATTGACCAATCACATGTCCCTGCTCATCCAGCGCATGCACAAACACGGTGTAATCACGCCCCGGCGTGCCGGTACTGCGCCAGAATAGGGATAGCTTGTCGCCACATGCCGTGTAACCCTCCAACTGGATCACGTCACCCAGTGACGCCGTAACGCGCTGAGCGGGCGTCTTCTCTGGCGGAAGTGCGCCACGGACCTTGACCCGCCCGACCTGTGCACTCACGCCACTCGTCTCTGCAACATGCACCAATCGGTTCGGCGGATGCTGCTCGTACCATCCGACGAAGATGCTGGCCATCGTTTGTTGCGGTGCGCTGATCGGCAGATGGTAATCGATTCGTAACGCACGCCCTGGCTGCCATTCGGGGATCATAAACTGTCGCCCCAGGTAGCCTCCGGTGCTGATCCGGCCAAGAGAATGCTCCTGGTCGTCAAATGCTTCCAGTACCATGGCGTAGGGAACGGTGATTGGCCGCGTCGCGCGCCAATACAGTGTGAGATCCGCCATACCACCCGCATCGATGCGGTTCGTCCGTAATGACGCCGATAGGAGTTCGATGCCATTCTCAAACAACATACGGCCTTGCGAGGGCAAGGCCGATTCCTGCTCCGGCGTCAGATAAACAGGTGGCTGGTAATTCGGCAATAGCGCGACAGTAGGAATGAAAACCGCCCACCCCGCTGCCAGTGCGCCCAGGATGTAGGTGCTGCCGGTGCGCAATTTCGCCGGAAGCCAGGCCAGCAGCCCGGCAGCACAAAACGCCGACACGGTTACCGCGATGGGTGATATCAAACGGCTGTTATCGGTGACACCATACTGGCGCATCCATGAAAAGAAGGCCACCAACGTCGCCGCGCCCGAGATGACAAGTAATATCGATTCCTTGGGCAACTGCCGGCGCACCAGCGCAACCACCAGGCCAACAGAGGCCACCACCAGGATCACCCACTGCGGCGCATCGAAGTCCGGTGGCGCCTGGATGCCATCCCCGAAGATGCCCCAGTAAGTGCGCATCAACATTGGTATCGATGCAATGACGTCAGAGAGGGGTAACGGACTTCCCCGCATCGTCATGGTATTGGCAGCCTGCACTTGTGCCCATGCCAGGGGATGGCCGTAACGCACGAGGTTATAGACGAAGAACCAGCCGGTGATCGCGGCAAAGCCTATTGCACATGCCAGTACACCCAACGCCAGTGTCTGCAATAAGGGGAGTGTGCGCCGGTGTTGAACGACATACCAGAGCAATGCGACACCGGCCGGGGCAAACACAGCCATGCCGCTATACTTGGAAAGCCCTGCCAATCCGGCACACGCCCCCAACATCGCCGCACGCAAGGCGAATCGGCGCGCATCTGCACGAGTGTCGACCATGATGTTTGCCGCCACCCACAGTGCCAGTGTTACCATACACGCTACCGCGATATCGTTAGTGATGACGCTACTCAGGTGGATGAACTTCGGGTTAAACGCAGTAATGGCGGCGGTGAGTAGCGCAACGTCCATACGCTTGAACAAGAGCGAGGCGATTGCATATGAGAGCACGACCATCAGCGCTCCGAGCGCTGTCGACAGGAGGCGGACAAGGCGCACAGCCAGCACGGTGCCTGTGGGTGGGAAGGCCATCTCGGCAGGGGTATGGTAGTTCACCAACCCATGCGACTTGATATCCGCTGTTTTGTGGATCTGGGCGAAGTCAGACCGGTCGATCCAGAAAATCAACGCGGCACCGGCAGCGTAATAGAGCGGTGGCTGCGTGATTTCATGTCCCAGCGTGCCAGGTTCCTGTTCCAGTATTGGCAACTGGCGTGTTTCCGCGATCGCGCGGACGTACTTATTATCCAGGTCAGGCAATGCACCGTGTGAGGCAAGATAGTCGACAAAATTGTAGTGAGGCCCTTCATCGGAACCTTCAAACAACGGGGTGGCGAAGTTATAGAACACACACAATACGACAAAGACCACCACCATCGCCCCGAGGGCCCGCCTTCCACGCTGCTTCTCGCTTGATCCCATATGCTATGCTAATCTTCCACGCAGAAACCGAATCGCCGAACGAATATCGTCTTCCGGGTTCTCCCCGACTTCGCGCTCGATGGTCAGGTAACCTGTGTAACCGATATCCTGCAATGCCTTCAGGTAAGCATCCCAATCGACACTGCCCTGGCCCAAAGGCACTTCCTGGAATAACTTGCCGAATTCAAGCCCTTCCACACCGCCCTCAGCAAACGCGCCATATACCTTCATCGGATCACACGGTTGCAACTGCACGCCGTCCTTGGCATGCGTGTGGACGATGTGGTCCCTCAGCGTGTACACAGCCTGTACAGGGTCGTCGGCGGTAACCATGACCAGGTTTGCCGGGTCCAGGTTTACGCCGATCCCTTTTGAGCCGACGTCTGCAAGGAAACGCTGTAAGGTGGTCGCCTTCTCCGGGCCTGTCTCGATGGCAAAGGTGATCCCACTTCGTTCCGCATATCGCCCCAGTTCACGACATGCCGCCAGCAACGTCTTGTATGCGTCTGTCTCTCGATCGTCGGGCACAACGCCAATGTGCGTCGTCACCACCCTGGTGCCAAGATCAGCCGCCAGGTCCACAATGCGCTTGGATCGCTCTACTTTGATTGGGTTTTCACTGGCAAGCTGGAAACCATGCCCACCCAGGTCACCGCACAAAGCCGATATTTCCAACCCGAGACCGCCACAGAATGCTCTAAAGTCCTCGCGTGTGCGCCGATCCATGACATCCGGGTTGATCTCGCCGGCGACGGCATATATTTGGACACCATCGGCGCCGATCTCTTTGGCTTTGCGCACACCATCACGCGGTGAAAGTCGAAACGAATCACTCATCACACCAATCCGGAACGGCATCATGGCTCACCTCACATTTCCACAAATAAGATATGCACACGTGTTGCGTCCGACTGAAGTTTATCGTACGCAACACGAGACACTCGGATCAGCTCACAGCACCACAAACCCTTGCAGTGCTTCTGGCATTTGCGCCACATCCAGGATGCGACGAATCAGCAGGCTTTCAGCCCGGTCGATGCTGGGCCGGCCGTTGTCGAACAAATCGAGAATAGCAGCAGCCATATCGATGAACAGCCGTGATGAGTCGACGGTAATAAGCTGGGTGCCTTGTGCCGTCGTCACAGCCGCAGCGAACGGCGTGTCCGCGTTCGTGTAGACGTTGACAACCGCCGTGCGCCCGCCATGGCAGTCGATGAGCAGTTGCGAACAATGACCCGTGCCCCGTCGCATCAGACGGTGTGCCTGCGTGCCCAGGCAGCTCACGGCCAGTTCCACAGGATGAATCGCATACTCCTCAAACGAGCGTCCACCTCCCCACGTGATCATGTGCAACACCGCGTCAAGCCCAACCTGTTTCACGTAAGCCTGCACATTGGTATAGCGCAATGCAGACGACGTCTGCATTGCCACCTGGTGCTGATCGGCAATTGCAAAAATACGCTGAGCCGCCGCCAGATCAGGCGCAAACGTTTTATCGACGTAAGTGGTTTTGCCGAATGGCAGCACTTGCTGACACAACTGCAAATGCACTTCCGGGTTGGACGGCGCCAGTACCACATAATAGTCGACAGTCCGATCCAACTCCCCGACGCTGTCGAAATAAGGCACGCCATTTTTAGCTGCCCAGGCCTTGCCATCCACCAGGTTCAACGCGGTACATCCGGCAACCGTGTAGCCACGCCCCTTCAACTCGTTACGCATGGCCGCCAGGTACACATTGGCGTGGAAATTCTCCAGGTTGTAATCGACAAATCCGATCCGCTTGCCGTTTTCCATGATTGTCTCACTCCTTGATGGTCACTTTGCGACCGGTGGCGATCGAACGATATGCTGCGTCAATCGTGAGGCTGGCGCGAAGACCATCGTTCACGGTAATCGCGGGTTTCTTGCCAGTCCGCACGCAATCCAGGAAGTGACTCACCTCCGCCGTAAAACGATCCGGGTGCTGTGAGCAGTCAACCACGACCCAGTCTTGTGCGCCGGCCAACCTGTATACCAGGTCAGGCTGGCCCGCGTTCCAATAGCTCACGATTGCGCTACCCAGCGTGCCGTACCATTCGACCCAGTTGCCACACACCTTCAACGAATAGCTCGACGTGATTTCGCCGAACGCCTTACCCCGGCTCTCCAGGTGCAGCGCGCCAAAGTCTTCAACCGCGGACCGTTGCAGGATGTTTCCAGCCACAGCCTGCACCGCGGTCGGTTCCCCAACCAGGAAGCGGAACAGGTCGACGGAATGGCTACAGTTGTCAACGACACACCCGCCACCGGACAGTTCAGGCTTGGCGCGGTGGTTCCCCTTGAGTTCGAAATAGCCGCCGAAAATATTACGGAAAAAGAGCGGTTTCCCCAATGTGCCCGCGTCGATGAGTTTCTTCAATTCGACGATGGCAGGATGAAAGCGATGGCAATACGCGGTCATGAATAATCCACCGCTGGATGCCACCGCTTGCGCCAGTTTCGCTGCCAGCCTGGCGCTAACCTCCAACGGCTTTTCGCATAGCACAGGCACCTGTGCTGCCAGGAAAGGCTTGCACACCTCATAATGCGATGCAGGCGGCGTGCAGATGCTCACAGCGCTCAAATCATCCAGCTTGGCCATCTCCGCCGGTGAGGCCGTGATTCGTGCGCCGGTCTCAGCCGCGAGCGCCCGCGCTGCCTTTGCCGACACATCATAAACAGCAACGACTTGAGCATCCCCAGTGTGCTGATAACTGGCCAGATGAGCCCGTGCGATGCCGCCACAGCCAACGATTCCAATGCGAAGTTGATTGCTTGTCATAGTCTTACCCCTGTTCAGGCTATTGTCTACCAACCTGCGCGGTACGCAAACGCATTGGATTTAACATATTTGATACGTGCGCTTTACATATCCTTAAACATTGTGCATATCATCTTGGGTGAAATAACATTGGAAAGGAATGAAATGAACAAGCAATCTATCGACCAACAGATCGATTTCGTGCGGCGCGAACTCACCCGTATCAGTCATGAAGTACATTATTTGGAAGGCACACAACTGCAAACGTTGCGTGTGCGCCAGTCCCGCCTGGCGGCAGAACTTGACCGGCTGGAGGGATTGCGCCGCAACGGTCCGGCCGCCGTGCCTGCCATGAGCTTCAACGGACAAAGCACTCCCATCGGATACCAGGCGTAAACAACCGTGAAAAGGTATCTTCAGCCCAACGAACGCGTCGTGATCTCGACCGACGTCAGAGTGGATGTCCGCTCCTATATGACGAACGCCGAGATACCCGTTCCATGGGCTGACCTCGCACGACCGAAACACAGCGGCACCGTCGCCCTGACCAGCGACCGGCTCATCATCACATTCAATCCCGGGAATGCGCGCGTCGTTTCGGTGCCACTTGCAAATGTGCTCATGACCTGGGAGCGCACGAGTGAAGGCAAAAAGCCCTACCCCAACCAGGTTGTTTTTATACTCCCCGCAGGTCTTTTCTGTGTGTGCGAACTGGATAGCCCCGACGCCAAGCCCATTGAAGCCCTGCGCAGCATCATGCACACCGTGAGCTGTTTCGGCACACTGGCTGTGCGGAGCGACCTGGGCTTATCCATCCAAAGCAGCGGCGGCAGTGACGGCGCCACAGATGTGCTGATGGGCACGGCGATCTAACATCCTGTCCATTTGCCCGTGCCAGCATATGCACGCGATGGACACCGCTTCATCCCCACGTTCCTCTGGCGGCTAGCCCGCTATACCTTCAATCGTCACTCAACCGTTCAAACCTTCCAAACCTTCAAACCTTCAAACCTTCACTTCATTGACGCGTCGATGATTCAGGCTAAAATGTGCACGGCTTTGTTCCCCGCGAGGAGCACGGCACTCTTTCCCGTAGAGTAGTGAGGCTGACCATTAACGAATCGAACATTCAATCCAACCTTGAAGCAAAGCTGAATGACTTCGCGCCGGGTATCCGCTCCCAGGTGTTAGCCGAACTCGTCGCCCTGACAGAGCGCGGCGCAGTACCACTGCAGCCTGAGCTGGATGCCGTCAACATGCACGCCCACACGTTCTTTTCGTTCAACGCTTACGGCCATTCCCCCTCGTCACTCGCCTGGCTCGCAAAGAAGAGCGGGTATAAGGCGATCGGGACGGTCGATTTTGATGTGCTCGACGCGGTGGACGAGTTCCTGGACGCTTGTGAAGTTGCGGGCGTGCGCGGCAGTAGCGCCATCGAGACCCGCGTCTATATCCCCGAGTTCGCCACCCGTGAAATAAGCTCGCCAGGCGAACCGGGTGTGGCCTACCACATGGGCATCGGCTTCACGTCCAGCAAAGCCACCGGCGAGGCGGCGCGGATTCTGGATGACATGCGCCGGCGCGCTTCACAGCGCAATCGTGACCTGGTCGAGCGTGTCAACGCACATCTTGGGCCGGTGTCGATCGATTACGAACGCGACGTATTGCCGCTCACGCCCGCAGGAAATGCGACCGAGCGTCATATCCTGGTCGCTTATACCCGCGCGGTGGAACAGAACGGCCAGGACGTGGTGGATTTCTGGTCAAAAAAGCTGGATGCCAAACGCGAGCAAATTGCGGCCATGGTGAACGACACGCCCAAGCTACATAACCTCATCCGCGCCAAGTTGATGAAACGCGGCGGTGTGGGCTACGTGCAACCTGGTCCGGACACCTTCCCGTCCGTCGACGAATTTCATCAGTTCGTTACCGGGTGCCAGGCACTGCCATGCGCGACCTGGTTGGACGGAACGTCCACCGGCGAACAGGTGATGGAAGAACTGTTGGGCCTGTTGATCGGCAAAGGTGTGGTCGCCTTGAATATCATTCCTGATCGCAACTGGAACATCGCCGACCCGGAACAGAAACGCATCAAGGTCAAGAACCTGTATGATGTGGTGCAATTGGCCCAGGCGTTGGACCTGCCGTTGAACATCGGCACCGAGATGAATGCGTACGGCCAGAAATTGATCGACGACTTTCAGGCGCCTGAGCTTGGCCCGGTGCGCAAGTCATTCATCGACGGCGCCTTCTTTGTTTACGGGCATACGATCCTGCAGCGCACACTTGGCATCGGTTATCAGAGCGACTGGGCAAAGACGCACCTGCCTTCACGTGGGGCACGCAACAGCTTCTACACACAGGCCGGCAATCTCGTCCCACCAGGCCGTGGTGGGATTGCGAGGTTGAAGCAATTGTCCGCCGCAATGACACCCGCAGACTTGCTGGCACAATTGAAGGGATAATGAAGGTCGCACAGTTTGCCCCGGCCTGTGAATACTGAGGATGACTGAGGTTGAGATGCCTTCGCGGCCGTTTGGGTATGTACGGACTCAGGGTTGGTCTAATCAACTTGGGTTTTAACTGGAGAGGTGGAAACAAATGTCTGACAAGCTAGCAGAGTATCGGCGCGGAGAAACGCCAATACCGGAGAAGGATCGACTGTGGCCGCTCTACGGCGCCGGACTGGAGAACATGGGTGTGGAAGCCAAACCGATTACGGTCGAGACACCCACATACGGTCCGGATGAGCTCCTGGTGCGGCACGACGCCTGCGGCTTGTGCTTTTCTGATATCAAAGTCATCACATTGGGTGAAAAGCACCCGCGCATCTTTCGTGATATCAAGAAAGAGCCCATTGTCCTGGGCCACGAAGTCGTGATGACAGTCGTCGGCGTTGGCGAGAACTTGAAAGATAAGTACAAGCTTGGTGATCGATTTATCATCCAGGCTGACATCTACGTCAAAGGCGTGAATTACGCTTACGGCTACATGATCCAGGGCGGACTCTCACAATATGCCGTTATCGATCAGCGCATCTTGAACGGTGATGATGGGAATTATCTGATCCCCATTCAGGAAAAGACTGGTTATGCGGAGAGCGCCCTGGTCGAGCCATGGGCGTGTGTGATTGCCGCCTACGAGCTGAAATATCGCACTGCCTTGAAAGCAGGCGGCACAACCTGGATCATCGGCACGACAAGCGCCCCGCGCGAGCAGCCCCTCACCATCGGTGCCGGTTTCAGCAACGAATCGCATCCCAACCGGTTATTGCTGTCTAACGTGCCCGATGGTTTCAGCGATTGGCTCAAGGCACAGGCACAGAAGCTGGGGATCGAAGTGGTCGAGGTTGCCGACATTAGCAGCCCACCGGCTGATAAGATCGATGACATCGTCATTCTAGGGAGTGATGCGGATGTTGTCGAAATGGTCAGCCCCAAGCTCGCTGATCATGGCATCGTCGCCATCATCTCCACCACCCCGTTTGAGCGCAAAGTCAACATCGATGTAGGCCGCATCCACTACAACGACTGGGTCTATGTCGGCGGCCATGGTCCCGATATAGCACGTGCCTACAGTGATGTGCCCGTGCGCTCCACACTAAAACCGGGAGGCAGTGTCTGGTTCGCCGGCGCCGGCGGCCCCATCGGCCGCATGCATGTGCAGCGTGCCATCGAACATGCGAATGGGCCATCAGCCATCGTCTGCACCGACGTGAGTGACGCCCGTTTGGATGATCTGTGTGTCACGTTCGGTGAAGAAGCACGCGCGAAAGGCATCAACTTTGTCTGCCTGAACCCGATGAAAAAGGACGAATACGCAGCGGGTATGGCCCAATTCAAAGCCGGGTTCGACGATGTCGTGGTGCTGGCACCGATCCCGCCAGTCATCGCCGACTGCGCCACCCACCTGGCGCCGCAAGGCATCATGAATGTCTTCGCCGGCGTGGCGCGTGGCACCACGGCCGCGTTAGACCTGACCGATGTGTTCGCCAGGCAGACGCGCGTCATCGGCCATACCGCCTCGACCATCGACGACATGCGGTTGATGCTGCAAGAGACCGAGTCGGGCGAATTATCGACCAACCGTTCCGTCGCAGCGATTGGATCGCTGGAAGCAGCGCGAGACGGCATGCAGGCATTGAAGGACACTACCTATCCTGGTAAGGTAGTCATCTACCCCAATATTAAATACATGCCGCTCACCGCATTATCGGAACTGCAAGAGAAGATGCCCACCGTATATGCCAGGTTGAAAAACGGTCGTGAGTGGACCGTCGAGGCCGAGGAGGAATTCCTGCGGCTGATGCTCCCATAGCAATCAAAGAAAGAGATTGGAGATTAGGGATTGGAGATGAAATCCAATCTCCAATCCCTAACCCGGCAGAGCCGGAACCAAACAGGATATGAACGACGAAAGGGTGCCCCTAACGAAAGTGCGCACCTGTTGTATACCTAGCTCAGCCCAGTTCGGAGTTGAGCGATGACGACAGAACCCAAG
>JAMDDR010000274.1 GCA_023488685.1 Chloroflexota bacterium
TATGCCCGGCCGCGGCCAAGTCGCGCTTGGTGGCTGGCCGGGATGGGGGCGATCCTGAACGCGCGCTAACACCGGCAGATGCAAGCGGGACTCATAGCGCTCCACCACTTCGTAAAGCATCTGGCGACTCACGTGCAGTCGCTCAGCCACGACTTGCACGGGCTCCCCTTGATCCAACCAGAGCAACGCCTGAGCCCGCCGTACCGTTCGCCCATCGGCATGATGGCGGGCGATGTCTTCAAGCACGCTGCGTGCACGCGAGGACAGATGAATGATCGATACCATGACATCATGCTCCCACATCGCCAGCATTTGTCAACATTATTCTGCGAACCCGCTTAATAGGAGTGGCATGAGCAGCAGCGCTTGTCACCCCTTTAAGTATCGGCGTTTTTGTATCTGGTTTTTTACTTGAGACCGTCTACATGATCCAGTTTGAAAATGTGTCCAAGCGATACCGCATCGGCGTAGGACATGGCAGCTTACGCGAAAGCGTGGCCGAACTACCGCGCCGCTTGTTAAGGCGCAACGGCCAGCATCAGGATGACAACATCCTGTGGGCTTTGCGCGATGTAAGTTTCGATGTCAAACCCGGCGAAGCCCTGGGGGTGATTGGCCCAAATGGCGCAGGGAAAACCACCATCCTCAAAATGCTATCGGGGATCACCAAGCCGACCTCGGGCAAGTTGAACGTTGTCGGCAGGATAGGAGCGTTGATCGAGTTAGGCGCAGGCTTCCATCCTGACCTGACAGGCCGTGAGAACATCTATCTAAACGCAACGATTCTCGGGATGCGGCGTCGCGAGGTAGACAAGCTATTTGATGATATTGTCGAGTTTGCCGGGCTGCGGCGCTTTATCGATACGCCTGTCAAACGTTACTCTTCTGGCATGTATGCACGTCTGGGTTTTGCGGTTGCAGCTCACGTGCGCGCCGATGTGTTGTTGGTTGACGAAGTGTTATCGGTAGGCGATACGGGATTCCAGGCGCGCTGTGTCGAACGCATGAAGTGCCTGCAGTCTGAGGGTGCCGCGATAGTTTTCGTTTCCCATAACCTGATGGCAGTCGGCGGTATGTGCCAGAAGGGCTTGTTGATGAGCCAGGGGTGTGTGCAAGTTTACGGCCCGGTTGACGAAGCGATCAGGGCCTACGCGGACGTGATGCACGCGGCCTCCCAGGCATCCATGAAGCAAACCAGGGGCGAGACCGCAGGGAGCACTGGCTATGGTGTCGAGATCAGCAAGGTCAGCCTGATGGGGGGTGATGGGGCAGAGCGCGATACTTTCCTCATGGGTGACTCACTCACCGTGCGAATCTCGTACGATGCGAAACAGCGTATTGCAAGGCCAGTGTTTGCCATTGGCATTGTGCGCTCTGATGGCCTTAATTGCTGTTCCAGCACCACCAAAATGAGCGGGATGGATATCCCCTGGATTGAGGGGCAGGGGACGGTGGAGGTGGTGTTGGACAAAATCAGGTTGATTCCTGGCGTTTACCAAATGGGTGTTCTGGTGTGGGACTACGAGATGATTCAACCCTACGTATTCATCATGACCCAGGTGTTCACGGTTGAGTCGCACGAAGTCAACATCGATCACAACTATGGCGTGTTTGTACCAGATTTAACATGGAGGCAGGTGGAATGAACAGGCATCCATTCATCGATCGCTTTGGTGGCCGCAGGGTGCTGATGACGGCAGGTTTTGCAGCATTTACTCGCGACACAGCCTTGAGGGGGAGTCATGCCAACAGTTAGCGTATTCATCGCGACGTACAATCACGCCCGCTATCTCAGCCAAACATTGGATAGCGTGCTGGCGCAGACGTACCAGGACTTTGAGATCGTCATCATAAATGATGGCTCTACCGACAACAGCCACGAGTTATTGACGGAGTACCAGGGCCGTTACCCGGATAAGATTCGCTACTCGTGGCACCCGAATCACGTAAATAAGGGCGTAACGTATACCAGTAACGCTGCCATCGAACTTTGCCGAGGTGAGTTGCTGGCGTGGCTTGGATCGGATGACATCTGGATGCCGGAAAAGCTGGCTCGCCAAGTGGCAGTCATGCGCGACCGCCCCGATATTGGCATGATATGCACCCGCGCGCGGATCATTGACCAAGATGGGAAACCGCGGCCGGGCATAATGGGGAAGCAGTTGCCGGAACGGGCCTTGCAACAACTGGTGCTGGGCATGGACATCTGCGCCTCCACAACGTTAATCCGGCGCTCGTGCCTTGATGACGTAGGCTTATTCGATGAATCGCTGGTCTACAGCGACTGGGAGCTGTTTATTCGCATCGCCGCCAAGTACCCAATCGGCTGCATAGCGGAGCCATTGGCGATGTACCGTATTCACGGTCGCAATATGAGCATTTCAAGCCGGCCGGAGATTAAACTGGAGCGCAACTTGGCGGTCCTTGCGGTGGTGTTTTCCAGTCAGCCTGGGCTGCCACCAACGCTACGGGATCAGGCCGCTGCCCGAGTCTACCTGTCGACCGCGCTCGATTATTTCGCCACGGGCCAGCGAGAGATGGCTCGTCACCACATGGCGCAGGCAGCGCAGTTGTCGAACACATCGCTTGTGGTTGAGCCGGAGGCTTTGATCGAACTGGTCGTCGCATACGCGCAGTACTGGCTGCCAGTGGCCCAGGAGGACAGCGAGGCGAGGATCAGGTTCCTGCACGAGGTGTTCTCTGTCATTGCGCCGCACCTTGAGCGCGCTGCCGTGTCGAAGTTTCACGTAATCGAGGCGTTCGATAGTCATGCTCGCCACAATCGCCCTGGTACGCGCAGGCACCTGTTACACGCGGTGGCATTACAACCGGCTGTGCTGCGAAACAGCGGCGTGCTGTCAGTTGGCGCCCAGGCCTGTCTGGGCTCAACGGCAAGCGGCTGGTTACGTAAATTGGTACGATCAAACGGTAAATAAGAGGTTGGTGTGTCGAACGGAAGACCGCGTCGTCTGCTTCGCCCGTGGGTTATCGCCGTTGTCCTGTCGGCGTTTGCCGTCGTACAGGTGCGCGCGCAGAATGTGGGCAGCGATTGGTCCGTGCCAGTGAACTTTTCTCAGCGGCTGGACACCTTCTCTGATGTGCCAGTGTTGTTGTGTGATCAATACCAGACCGTCCACGTGTTTTGGGCTGAGCGCGAGGACGATCAAACCCTGATCTATCACCGTGACAATGTGGGTGGAAGTTGGTCAAATGCAAACGACGTTTTAGTAACAAGGTCGGTGTTGGAACTGTATGGCGCAGTCGCACCGAATGATACTGTCCACCTGATCTGGTTTACGGCGACGCGGGGGGAATTGCTATACAGCCAGGCGATGTTGGCTTCCATGCGTGATGCAAAGCATTGGGCTGAACCCATGGAGTTGGCAAGTGAGGTGGATGGAGCCAGCCTGACTATCGATAAGGCGGGTGTCTTGCATCTGGTTTACAGCACCTCGGATGCCAATGGATTGAACCACGTGGCAAGCTATATTCGCTCCGTGGATAACGGTCTGTCATGGTCGACGCCGATCGAGGTCATGAACATGACTGTGCCTGTGGGATCGGCGATGGGTGTGATGGTCGGTGTGGATGGCAAGGGGCGTTTGCACGTCGTATGGCAGATCCGCGCGTACACCTATGGTGAGTATTCGCGTGTGGGTTACATTCGCTCAACCGACGAAGGAAATACTTGGGGCAATGCGATGACGCTGGCCAGCTCCGAGACACCGCCTGGCGTCGCTGCCCCAGCAGTCTATACCTTTGACGACGATGAGATCCATCTGACCTATGACTTGCCCGAGCGTGTGCACCGTTGGTCGACTGATGGCGGTGCGACCTGGAGCCAGCCCATAACGATCATGCAATTGGGTGCAGCATTCGGTGGGGTAAACCAGCTCGCGAAGGATAGCGCCGGTACGTTGCACGTGGTCTCTGCAGTGAGTGATGGTGTGTATCAGGCCGCCTGGAATGGCAGCACGTGGGGTGCACCCGAAGCGATCGACCGTCGTTACTATGACGCTCACCATCAGCAACTCGTCGTATGCCAGGGCAATCAGCTTCATGTTGTGTACGACGACCGTCGCGGTGAACACGAGATCTGGTATTCCACGAAACTCGTGAACGCACCGCTCATTCCGCAACGTGCAGTGCCGGTGCCGCAGGCTGTTGCAGCCTCTCCCGCTCCAGAAGCAACACTGGCAACTGGAAGTGTTGAGGTATCTCGCCCCGGGAGCGTGGACCTCCAAACGGTACAAGTGCGTACAGCTCCCGCGTTATGGAATCCCGTGCTGACACCGGCGCTTCTGGTGATCGGCTTTGTCATTGGTGTGGCTGCCATTCTGCTCAGACGCGTGGTACGTTAAGGGGGAAGGATACGATGCCGAAGGTGAGCGTCATTACGCCCGTATACAACGGCGCACAATATCTGGGTATAGCAATCGATAGCCTGCTGGCTCAGACACTGACCGATTGGGAACTTATCGTGGTGGACGACGGTTCCACCGACACGACGCCACAGGTCCTCGACGCTTATAACGATCCACGCATCCTCCGCATTCGCCAGGCAAATGCCGGCGAAGCGACCGCGCGTAACAATGGCTTGAGCCATGCCACGGGTGAGTATGTGGCATGGCTTGACGCGGATGATCTGTATCTGCCCAATGCGCTGTCGGACCTGGCGGCGTTCCTCGATGTGCATCATCGTTACGATGTTGCCTTCTCGGATGGCTATATCTGCAACGAAATAGGTGAGAAGCTGACCCGGCTCACAGAGCACCGTCCAGGCATACTCACCGGCGATGTCCTCGAGCCGCTGGTGCTGAGCGCGGGTGTGGTGACCGTGCCGGTGTGTACCATGACACGGCGAGATGCTATTGAGCAGCATGGCACTCGCTTTGACAAAAACCTGGTGATTGGCCCGGACTGGGACTTCTGGATTCAACTGGCGCGGCATGTTCAGTTTGGATACCTGGATGAAGTCACGTGCATGTATCGGATACATCTGTCGAATATCACTCGGAAGTCAGGCCAGAAGCGGCGCAATGATGACCTGGTTTATGGGCGGATGAAGGTGATGAGTTCGACCTGGTTCAATGCTTTATCCGTGCCGACACGCTATCGCTTCTTCTATCAGTTGCTGATTGAACTACTCGCAGACCAGCCTGAGCGCCAGAAAACGATTCTCGAAGGAGCACAAGTCTGCCGTTTACCCGTTCGGGAACAGGCTGAATTGTGGCGACACGCGGGAGTCGGTTGCTTCCGCAAGCAAAGGAACGCTGAATTTGCCATCGTCTGTCTGCGCGAAGCATGTCGCTTGTGGCCAGGAGACATCAAGAGTCGCTGTGTGCTGTGGACAATACAAACAAGTATTGGTCGCTCAGTTGCGCCGCGAATGCTATATTGGTGGGAACGCATGCACTGCTGGGTGGACCGTCTGCGTTCACTGCCGCGCCGGCAGCCTAAACCGGTGCCGTCTGAACTGCGCCCGGTTGGCGATTAACAGAGCTATTATTCAGTTTAACCAAAGTTGCTTTACACGTATGCCCGCGGTATGAATGAAACTCAGCAGCAAATCAGGTCTGCGACGCAATCGGGAGAAGCCTTGATCCAGCCTCTGGCGCATCTCCATCCTATTGGCAGGTGTGGCGTTGGCGAATCGGGCTTTCACCGCCCCATGACAGTATTCTTCGGGATTGAGTTCGGGTGCGTACTTCGGCAAGGGCTCCACCAGGATCTCGGGATGCTCGAACAGGAAGCGCAAGGTCTCCTCGCTGGTGTGGATCGAGGCATGATCGCAGATGAGAATGAACCCCGCCGGGAGATAACGCGGGAAATGCTTCAGGACAACCATCACGTCTCGACTCTTCATACCACCTTCGAAATAGCGCGTGTAGATGTGGCCCGACAACGTCGGTCCCACGGCGGTCGTCAAGATGCGGCGGTCACTAGTCACGCGACGGATCACCGGCCTCTGGCCACGGGGTGCCCAGGTGCGGCGCAGGCGCTCCAGGAACGAGCAACCGAACTCATCGCAAAACACGATGTCGACGCCACGTCGCCGCGCCTTTTCTTATCCGCGGCCAGGCGTGGGCCAACCACGCCTGGATCACCTCTTCGTCGCGCTCCACGGCGCGGGCTAAGGGTTGTTGCAGACTCCAGCCCAAGCGCTCCAGGAGGCGCGGGAGATAACTGATATGGTAG
Organism: Chloroflexota bacterium; assembly: GCA_023488685.1. Taxonomy (GTDB): domain Bacteria; phylum Chloroflexota; class Anaerolineae; order J036; family Brachytrichaceae; genus CAIXPS01. The sequence continues at coordinate 6,199 of JAMDDR010000274.1, forward strand.
GTCACCGCGAACTCTCGCTCGATCACCTGCTTCACTCGCGCCGACGTCCAACGGGCCGTCGGGAAGCCGGCTGCCAACGCCCCGCGCTGCAGGATCTGGTCCAGATGGTCCATCTGTTCGTCGCTCAACTTGCCCGGGCGTCCTGTACTGCGGCGTTGATCCAACTGACGCAGGCCGCCTGCGGCCAAGTCTTTGGCCCATTGCCCAACTGCCGCTCGGCTGACCGACAGCCGGCGGGCGATGGCCGCTTTTTTCAATTTCGTCCGTCTGAGCAGGCGCGCGCCTTCCCGGCGACGTTCTGCCATTTGTGCTCGGGTCAAATGTGTGGGAGTCCATACCATGGCTCCGTGATTGTAAAGTGACTTTAGTTAAACTGAATAGTGGTTTGTGATACCTATGCCGTTGTTGTCATCTGCTTTTCTTACCCGCCAAGAGATGAGAGTTGAGCGCAAACTTGAGTTAATGCGTGGGCATATCGCGCGGTTGCGTGGCGCGCGCGTGGGCCAACGTTTTGGCATTGGCCGTGGCATGCGACTGTTGTATGCCTTTTGCTTCACTGCGGGTGACGATGTCACGCTCGGCGATTACAGCTATTTGCATTGCCTGTCGCAGCGTGGTGTGCGCATCGGCAGCCACAGCAGCATTGATCGCAACCTGTGGTTACATTGCGGAGGCACTCCGGCCGACCACGCGCATGGTTATGTGGAGATTGGAGATGATTCCTACATTGGCTGCAATGCGGTGTTGGGTGCAGGTGGTGGCATCTGCATCGGCAGTCATGTGCGGATTGGCCAATGTGTAAACATCCATGCAGAAAACCACCGGTTCAGTGACGCAACACGCCTTATTAGCGAGCAGGGCGTAAGTTATGAGGGTGTGGTGATCGATGACGATGTGTGGATTGGTTCGAAGGCGACGATCCTCGACGGCGTCACCATTGGACGTGGAGCGGTGGTTGGAGCGGGAGCCGTTGTCACAAAATCAGTGCCTCCTTACGGGATCGTCGTCGGTGTCCCCGCACGCGTGATCGGGTTGAGAGGCGCGAAAGCAGCATGAAAATTGCTATTTATCACAACCTGCCGTCTGGTGGGGGCAAACGCGCCTTGTTCGAGATGGCACGGCGATTGGCGACCGAGCATACGTTGGACGTGTATACCTTGTCGTCCGCCAACCACGAGTTCTGTGACATCAGGCCATATAGTCGCCAGCATCACGTTTTTAACTATAGGCCGTTGCCACTCGCACGCAGTCCGTTCGGGCGGATCAACCAGGGTATCCGTTCGGCAGATCTGTTGCGTCTACGTAATCTGCAAAAAAACATAGCGCATAAGATAGATGCGGCCGGTTATGATGCAGTGTTCGTCCACAACTGCCAGTACGGCCAAAGCCCTGCGTTGCTTCAATACCTGCAGACGCCATCCGTCTATTACTGCGCCGAGCCGCCACGCCAACTTTACGAGCCTCCCCTGTGGAGACCTTATACGCAACGGTCACGCCTGCGTGCCGCCATCGATCGTGCAGACCCGTTCCCGGCAACTTACCGTTATACGCTGGCCAGGTTGGATCGTGTCAATACCCGATCTGCATCGGTTGTTCTGACCAATTCGTCATATTCCTACGAGGTGCTATACCGAATCTATGGCGTGTTTGCCAAGGTGTGTTACCTGGGCGTTGACACCCAGCTCTTTCGCTGCCTGTCCGTGCCGAAAGCAGATTACGTTCTGAGTGTGGGCGCTATGCGCCCCGATAAAGGATTTGACTTTCTCCTGCGTAGCCTGGCATGTGTCGATATCGCGTACCGACCGCGTCTGATTATCGTCAGCAACTTTGCCGAACCGCGCGAATGTGCTTACCTGGATCAACTGGCACGTGAGTCCGGGGTGACGGTTGAGTTTCGGTCGCTGATAGCGGACGAGGAACTGACTCGGCTGTACAACCAGGCCCTACTCACACTGTATGCACCTGTCATGGAGCCATTCGGCTTCGTGGCTCTTGAGTCGATGGCATGTGGCACACCGGTGGTTGGCGTGCGCGAGGCGGGTGTACGAGAGAGCGTGGCGGACGGGTTCACGGGAGTGCTTACGGAAAGAGACCCGCGCCAGTTCGCGGATGCAGTTGAAGGGTTATTGCGCGATAGCGAGCGCCGTACTGCTTATGGCCGGAACAGCCGGGCCTATGTCGAGGAACGCTGGCACTGGGAGAGGTGCGTCGATTATCTCAGCGAGCATTTGGTCAATGCTGCACGGCAGAAATCCGTTCGAATTGGAGGTGCGTGAGTGGTTCAAGTGTTTCGCTTTGGAAACCGATGAACTACAATTGAATCTGATATTATTGAGTTACATGTATAAACTGCGTGTGTGCGTCCTGCTGGGGTGAGCAGGATAGCCCGTGCAGCCGACACCACTTTATAAAGGAGGGCCGGGAGTCTGGGCGTAAATGCCTTGACCCAACGCTGCTTAACTTATGAGACGAACTATTGCCTCTCTAGTAGTGTTTCTCGCCGTCGCAGCTTGTGCGATCTTTTCCATACCCGCTCCGCAGTCTCCTTCGTCGACTTCACCGGCACTAACGCCAACTGATGGGCAAGGCAGTTCTTCCGATCAGACTGATACGCAGCCATTACTGACAACGGCGACATATCGGGCTTACTTGCCAGTCACCACTACTGTTGACGATGTGGACGGTTGGTCGATGGCAGGCGCAAACGCGCAACGAACGTCATGGGTACCGGACGAGGTGCGGGGTAAGTTGAACCCGCGCTGGTACAAACCGATCGAGCCTTATATTGCCCCGCGTGTGCAAATTATTGCTGCATATGGAACGCTCTACATAGCTACGGCTCGTGGGCTTTATGCGCTGGATGCTGAGACAGGGAGTGAGAAGTGGGTTTACCCGACCAATCTCCCGCTAGGCCATTCACCGACTGTACATGGTGGCATCGTCTATGTGGGCGGTTTTGATCGAAAGCTACATGCGATCAACGCCTTTACAGGACAGGGGCTGTGGACGTTCCAGGCGGGTGCCGGTTTCGATACCAATCCACTCGTGGTTGATGGGAAGATCTTCCTGGGAAATCGTGACGGTTATTTCTATGCTGTTTATGCGCAAGGCAGTAATGCCGGCCAGTTGGCCTGGAAGTTCCAGACCCAGGGTCCCGTCCACTTCTCTGCAGCGTACAAAGATGGCGTTGTTTATTTCGCGTCAGATGATAGCTACGCATATGCGCTCAACGCCCAGACGGGTGGGCTGGTGTGGAAATCCGCCAAACTGTTGGGGGCAGGGTTCCACTCGTGGTGGCCGGTGGTGTTCGGCGATCTCGTGATTTTTGCGGGGAGTTCAAGCTACCGCACGCTTGTGCCACCAGGCAACGGTGAATGGTTGTCCGAGTACGATCGCGATTACATCTTTCCAGATCACTTGTCTTTGCCGAAGGGGACGTTGGTGGGTGCCCGTGGCGCAGATGGGTGGGTGGATGCCTCGAAGGTAACCCAATATTTCGAGGACTATCCAGCTCACAGAACCTATTTCGTCTTGAACCGCAGTAGTGGCACAGAAGTCACCTATGACTTTGATAACGATGGACGTCCTGAATATGCCCCGATTCTGTGGTTCGGCACTCATGCCGGCAATCGTTATCCTCCGGTGGTAGGGCCGGATGGGGTGCTATACCAGGCGAACGCCTATTCCAGCCAGCCGTGGGGATTTCGCGGTCAGGTATCTGGCTGGCGGCCTGGGACCAGATACATCAGTACACCAGGCCTGAACACGCTGGCTAACGACGAGCCGGTTGCTTACTCGGCTGCTGGTAACGTCATGTATTGGAATCTGTGCTGTGACCGCACGGCCGGTGCATTTGACTTCACCAACCCGAACCCGAGCTCGTCGACTCCCTCACGTGAATGGGTCTATTTCAGTTACGACCTGTCCACCCGAATACCGGGTTACAACAGCCTATATCATTCAGTTGACATTGATGCAGCCTTCGGCGGCGCGAACGGCGTGTACGGCGAGCATGGTGAGCAGAATCCGCCCATCCCATACAGCGGCAAAGTGTACATGCACCGCAGCAATACCATCATCGCCTTTGATGCCAAGACGACTGCGCCGGTGAGTCTGGCGCTGGCACAAACGCGCTCTGCGACGGCCACGAGCGTGACTGTCGATGTGAATGGCCTTAAGCAAATGCTGGCGTCAGAGGTACAGAAAATCCTGGCTGCGGGTCATCTCAGACCTGGTTATCTGTCCACAGGCAACTTCGACCGTGTAGGTCGGAAGGACTGTGGCGACAATCTGCTTGATTACTGGTCCAATCCGCTCGAAACAATTTACGCGCTGACGCGGGCTTTGCCGTATCTATCCCAGACGCAGCAACAACAATTGCGAACCTACCTGCAGAGCGAATTTGCCAATTACTCGCCAGCAAGTTATACGCATATCGGTTGGGCAACCGGCAGTGCGCGCGAGGTTTTCCCCCTCCCGCCGGAAGTTGAGTCTGCACGGTCAAGTTTCCCGGCGAATGCGTGGAGCTCGACGCTGTTCAGCGGTTGGACGGAAACGGGCGGGCAATGGACGCCCCACAGCTTTTATGCGTTGTGGAAGTATGCGCAGGTGTTTGGCGGCGCCAAGCAAATTTTCGATGCCAATAAGGATAAACTGTCCGCACCGCCTTCCAATGCAACCCTGACCAGGATGCCATTGGTCCACAATGCTTATATCGCTGGTTACTGGGGCTATCTCGAGTTGCAGAAACTGGCTGGGTATACTGAGGATGCTGGCAAACGGACGACGCTGAACAGTTTGCTGTCTTTGCGGGCGGCGACGTTTACAAAGGACTCGACATACGGTCAGCTTACTTGCAATCCAAGCACAATGTCATCTGATTGCTACTGCAAGACACTCAATGTGGCCAGCAACTTTATGAACATGGTGCCAGAGCTGGGACAGTATCTGCATGACAATGCTCTCTCCAAGGTCTCGGCAGCCGTCAATGAGTACAACACGGTCGCACCTTACTGGTTTGTGTCACGTTTCGAAGCGACCTACGGTGAGGGTGGCATTCAACCGCTCTTCGACTACAACGCCGTGTTCCAGGCCAAGGCCCTGGTGCTGCAGCAGTCTGCGTCAGAGCTTGTGAAGTATCTTGACGTGCCCGGTGTTGCTGTCGGCGATCTTTTCTACATTCAGAATCTCGTCTCAATCATTGAGGCGGCCAGCCCCTGATCGTTACTCTGTTTTAGGTCATCGCGTGCGTTTTACGTGTAAGTGCAGCCGAAGGCTGCACTTACACGTTTGCAACCTTTCAAAGACAGACCTAATCGAACTCGACCCTAATCGATCCCTATAATCAAGGAGGACACCTCGCGGATAAGGTTTCGATTTGCGACATTGCAGACAGGTATGGCTTGTTTGTCATTGAGGATTGTGCCCAGTCGCATGGGGCAATGCTGCAGGGGCGCAAAACAGCTACCTGGGGGTACATGGCTGCGTTTAGTTTCTATCCAAATCGTGACTGCGCCTGGTGGTCTGAGTGTGACAGAGCGGACTTGTCGCGAGATCCTGAGCTTGCCAATGTGCCGCAATTGACTGAAGAACAGGTGGCGCGCGTAGGTAGCGCCATTGTGAAATGGGAGCAACATGCCCGTGGGTGAAACGGTCGGAATCATCATCTTACATTGGAATAGCCCGGACGACACGAAGGGTTGTATCGAGTCCATGCTGGCGCTCACCGGCGTGTCTTACCAGGTAATCGTCGTCAACAATAATCCGCAGTATGATGCGCAATGGATGCAGGATCGTTATGCTCGCATCAAGCTGTTGACGACTGGCAAGAACCTGGGTTATGCCGGGGGTAATAATGCTGGTATCCGTTATGCGCTCGATCACGGATGTGATTATGTCTGGTTGGTCAATGATGATATCGTTGCTGCGCCCGATAGTCTGGCCGCGTTGATGACTGTGGCACGGTCCGAGCCGGAAGCCGGCTTCCTGGGTCCGAAGGTGTATCTACGCGAAGAGCCGGACCATTTTCTTTCAGCCGGTGTCATGTTAGGACCGGACGTGCAGCCTCAGCATCGTGGCCTGGGTGAACGTGACCATGGGCAATTCGAGAGTGTCGTCGACGTTGACTACGTCACAGGTTGTGCCATGCTTGTGAGCCAGCGGGCGATCGAGGCTGTGGGGATGTTTGACGAAGAGTTCTTCGCCTACCACGAGGATACGGAATGGTGTTTCAGGGGCAGGCGAGCTGGTTTCAAAGTGCTTTTTGTCCCAGGCGCGAAGGCATGGCATCCGGACACACGGCGTCGCGATGTCGATTCGCCGCTTGTGACGTATTACATCACCCGCAATAGCCTGCTGTTCGCGCGGAAGCAACAACTGGGTGGCCCGACCCTGGTCCGCCTGTTAAGCGGTTACACACGCACACTGTTGAGTTGGTCCATCCGGCCAAAATGGCACCACAAACAGCGCCAACGGAACGCGCTGGCGCGTGCCATCGTGGACTACGCTAGAGGAAAAACGGGTTCGGTGGAGGGTTTATGAGCCAGAGCGCAAACATGCCTATCGTCAGTGTCATCGTGCCAACCTATAACCGCAAGGACTCACTGCGCGCAGTCCTGGCGGCGCTCGAAATGCAGATTTATCCCCTTGACCGCCTGGAAGTGATCGTCATCGACGATGGCTCTAGCGATGGAACGGCCGAGATAGCCGATGAAAAGTTCGAGATAAACCTGCGTTATATCCGCCAGACGAACCAGGGTGCGGCCGTTGCGCGTAACCGTGGCGCAAATGAGGCCAATGGCGCTATCCTGTTTTTCCTGGACGATGATATCGCCGTGGTACCAGAGTTCATCAGCGCCATCGTGGAAGCGCATCAGCAGCACGATCGGCTCATCGCGATAGGCAATCTGCAGCCGGTTACGCACCGCGCACAGACGGTTTTTGAACGGATTCAAGGCGTAGACACGGCCACGCCTCCGAACCCTGGTACGGCACCCATTCTTGCAGTAAACTTCGCTGACTGCCTGACGGGCATGTTCTCAGTCAAGCGCCATCATTTCTTTCAGATCGGCATGTTACTGGATCTGGCGGGTGACGGTCGTGTCGCGTGGGGCGATGTCGATTTCGGATATCGGGCACACAGACTGGGCTTTCAGTTCGTGCGTTGTTATAAGGCAGTGGGGTACCACGACGACTACAGCATACGCGATATGAACACCTGCGCGCGGCGCTGGCAGCGCACCAGCCAAACCGCCGTAAAGTTGATCGTGAAATACCCGGAAGTACAGCCATATCTGCCCATGTTTCGAGATAAGGCGCCGATCTCGTGGGGGCACGATGCGCCCACACTCATTGTCCGTAAAATAATACGTGGCGTGGCATCCACAAAGGCCGTGTTGTGGGCACTCGAAAAAATTGCAGCGTTGCTGGAACGTTATTACCCATCCGTTGCTCTCTTACGGCCTATTTACCGATGGATTCTCGGTGGGTATATGTTCAAGGGATATCGCCAGGGCCTGCAACAGTATGGGCCGCTCAAGGCTGCCTAGAGTTCTTAAAGAACGAATCTTGTTGTATATGAGTCAAGATCTCAGGCCGCCAGATGGGCCTGCTGGATCAGGCTTTCGATTGCACGATCGAGCTGGTCAAAGCATCGCCCGAGTGACGAATCCGGCACGGACGATGGCATGGCCTGAGCGAGGCCAGGTTGTAACACGCGGGTATAGGTGCGGGTAAAGAAGAGCGCGATCCGCAAACCATCGGCGGTCAACCGATAGCGATAGGTGCCAGGGATGCGTTGAATCAAGTCATGCAGGCGCAGGCGGCGAAGTTCGTAGGTCATCCGGCCGGGGGTCAAATGAGCCGGGTCAAGGCCCAGCAACGCCGCCAACGGTGAGCGTAAGTCGTGATTGGTGAACCCATTCGGCAGGAGACTGAACAACACCAGCACGCTGAGCACGGCGTGGGTGCGCGGCTCCCCGAAGCGCAGCGCCGAGGCGCGTTGGCCGGCGACGACGACCGGCTGAGTGACGTGCCGCAAGGCGGCTTCGCCGATGGCCCCATCGTGGCTGACCTGTTCGACGTCCAAGAGACGTCGGTTGGCTTGGAAGCCGATCTGGCGCAAGGCGGGCAGGTTGCACAGTCGTTTGCCGATGGCGAAGTCGCGGGGGTTATTGATCGTCGTCTCGGTGCGCAAGGCGCGACCCTCCTTGTGATATTGCTTGATGCGCGTATGTTTGTAGTCGATATGCAGCGACGGCACCACGCCTGCTGTAATGACGCGCGTGCGAAAGTGGCCGGGCGTGCGTTTCGTCACGCGCCGGTTGAAGATCAGTTGCACCTGGTCCGGCCGCCCCACGTCAAGGTTCTCTCGGATCACCTGCTCGAAGAACACCCGTCCGCTGAGCGGGCGATCCAGCACCTGCGTGAGCGAGAACTCCGCCTGCCAGATCGACAGATCATACCCGTAGCCGGCTGCTTGATCTGCGGGGCTGAAGGGCTGCGGCAGCATCGCCAGCCACTTGCGCAGCAACGCCTCGATCTTCTCCCCACTCAGCCCGTCGCAAATGGCTTGCAAGCGCGCCGGGTCGGCGCAACTCAGGACCCCGTTGTCCAGTGCCTCGTAGGCGATGCCCGCCTGCTCCAGTTGCCGCTTGGCATATGCGTGCCCGTTGAGACACAGCTTGGCGTCGTAGGGGAAGTACGAACTGAACTTGAGGAAGAACGGCCCGAAGTCCCGATCTTGGCAGTAGAAGTAGTACTGGTTCACCGGGGTGTGCGACGACACAATCCAGGGATACTGCTGCCCCGTTGCCTCGTTCAGCCGCTTCTGCGTGCGATACACCCGCACGCGCAAAGCGTCTTGCGCCTTCCCGATGAACACCACGCCTTCTGCGCTCGTGAACTTCGCACGGTACGCCTGGGCAATGTCATCCTTGCGCTGCCCCCGCTGGAACGGCACCATCGGGATGCCCTGGGTTTGGGCATAGCGCTCAATCTCACGGACAAACGCGCGGCTGATCGGCGCCATCAAGGCCGACGACGCAAACGTCGCTTGGCGATGGCCGCGGAAGAACCACACGGCGCCCGACGCCGTCTGGAGCTTGGGCACGTACACATTCAGGTACATCCGATCAATGCTCTCCACTTCGAGTGTCACCCGCTCACGCAATATCTGTGCGACATTTCGTGGTACAGTATTTGTTGGCTCTGGTTGTGGCATGCCCCTAAGGGTAACCTAACTTGCCGCTTCGGCGGTTTCATGAACGGCTCTACCGCCGTTTTCGCCCAACCAGAGCCGTCGCTTGCCATGGACCCTACAACTCGTCGGTCTGAGGCGTAGCCTCGCTAGTTATACAGTGTAGAGGGGAAAATCGATTGGCATTCTATTTGGTAACCGGCGGTGCCGGTTTTATCGGCTCACACCTTGTGGCCGAATTACTCAGACGTGGTGAGCGGGTACGCGTGCTTGACAATCTGAGCACTGGCTGGCAGGAGAATTTGACTGCTGTTGGGAGTGATGTTGATCTCGTCATGGGTGACATCCGCGACCCGGACGCCATTCGGCGCGCCGTCGCCGGTGTGGACTATGTATTGCACCACGCGGCGCTGGTCAGTGTGCCTCAGTCGATGGCGAATCCATCAGCCACGCACGACGTGAATGTGACGGGCACCCTGAATGTGTTAAATGCAGCGCGCGAAAGTGGCGTTAAGCGAGTCGTGCTGGCCAGTTCGTGTTCGGTGTATGGCGATAGTGACGCATTGCCGTTACGGGAGACGACCCCAACCCGGCCACTTTCGCCTTATGCGGCTTCGAAGCTGGCAGGTGAAGTGTATTGCCAGACATTCACCGCAGCGTATGGTCTTGGGACTGTTGCGTTGCGTTACTTCAATATTTACGGCGCCCGCCAGAATCCGAACGGCGATTATGCAGCGGTCATCCCGAAATTCATCGCGCGCATGACGGCAGGGCAGGCACCAATCATCTTTGGCGATGGACAGCAGACACGCGACTTTGTCCATGTGAGTGATGTGGTGCGCGCAAACTTGTTGGCCTGCCAGCACCCGGATGCGGTTGGTAAGGTTTTCAACATTGCCTCCGGGCGAAATGTGTCACTTCTTGACCTCGTCAACGAACTCAACACCTCGCTAAAAACGCACTATTCGCCCGAGTTCAAACCTGCGCGCCCAGGAGATATCCTCCACAGTTCGGGCGATAGCGGCCGAATTGCCGCACTTTTGGGATATCGCACATCCACCTCACTCTCTGATGGCCTAGTTCGCACGTTATCCCCAGAGTTTGCATGATACGGAATCATCTTCCCTTTGAAGGTGCGGGTCACTGGATTGACCAATACGGCGACAGGCTGCTGCGCTGGTTCATCATCGCATGCGTCCTGTTCGTTAGCGCTTTCGTCGTGCCGCGCGCGCCGATGGGCAACCGTGTCCCGTTTCTTCTTGTGGGTCTTGCCGTCGTGGTGGCTGGGGGCATCATCCTGCTACGGAGGCCGTATCTGGGTGTTCTGGGGCTCGTGATCGCAAGCCAGCTCGTCCCAATTGCGTTGGGAACTGGCACGCAGACAGAAATCAACGCAGCTGTGCTTTGCGTGCCGCCCCTGTTAGCACTGTGGCTGTTTGACATGCTGCGCAAACGTGACATCCGATTGGCACGTTCGCGGATGATCGTGCCGTTGGTGGCTTTTGAAGTCGTGGTTGTATTGTCGTTCATCGCTGGAAGGCTTCCCTGGTTCCCAACTTCTCCGGCTCCCATGGCTGCTCAGATTGGTGCCTTAGTCCTTTTCTTCCTTTCGGCTGGCGCATTTTTAGTCGTCGGTCACCAGTTAAAAGAGATGCGCTGGCTGCAGGCCATGACTTGGATCTTCATCGTGATTGGCGCGATTTATATCGTCGGCAGGCAGTTCACCCCACTAGGATTTCTAACCAAGTTCTTCCCCAACGGGAGTAACGGCGGTTTATTCTGGGTATGGTTAGTCGCTCTGGCGGGCGGGCAGGCCGTTTTCAACAGATCCCTGGGTTGGATTAAACGCATTGCCCTGAGTGGGGTCGTCGGCTTGACGTTCGCAGTGGCCTGGTTTCAGGGCAGCTTCTGGGTTTCCGGCTGGCTACCCCCACTTGTCGTGGTGCTGGCGCTGGTATGGCTGCGATCCTGGCGGTTGGGCTTGGCGCTGTCTATCGTGGGATTCGTGGTCGTCGTTGTAGCCAAACCCGAGTTGATCGCATCGGTGCTCGGTACGGACCAATACAGTATCGACACGCGTGAAGTAGCACGCGATATTCTGCTCGAACAAATGCTGCCTGTAAGTCCCATCCTTGGTTTTGGCCCTGCAAATTACTATTGGTATACACCGCTGTTTCCCATCCTTGGCTACTCCGTGCAGTTTAACTCTCATAACCAGTATGTGGATATCGTGATGCAGAGTGGCCTGGTGGGGTTGGCGTGCTTCGCGTGGTTTGTTGTGTCAGTTGGCTTAGCAGGCTGGGAGTTACGCAAACAAACTGGGTCAAGGTTCCCCTCAGAATTCCCGCACGCTTACGTGAATTGTGTGCTGGCGGGGCTCGTTGGCACGCTGGTATTATGTGGGTTAGGGGACTGGTTATTGCCCTTTGTCTATAACGTAGGCTTTACCGGCTTTCGTGCCAGTCTGATTGGTTGGATCTTCATGGGGGGCCTGCTGGCGATGGAACAATTTGTCAGTCGTCCTCAAACAGCTCTGGCTACGGTTAAATAACCCTGAGCCTGGTCTGCCCCATGGTTTGCTATCCAGTAATGAGATGTGTCTGTAATTAGCGACATTATGACAACAGACTTGAGCGTTGTGATCGTGAGTTGGAACACATGCGATCTGTTAGCGCAGTGTCTAGCGTCTATCTATGCTAACCCTCCATTGTGCGCGTTTGAAGTATTTGTCGTCGACAATGCGTCTTCGGACGGCAGTCCGGCAATGGTACGCGAGCGTTTTCCAAAAGTACGCTTGATTGAAAACTTGCAGAATGTCGGGTTCGCATGCGCCAACAACCAGGCGATTCGGCACAGCACTGCGCGACTGGTGCTCCTGTTAAACCCAGATACTGAAGTGAGAGCCGGCGCCTTGCAAGCCCTGGCGGACTTTATCGACGCACATCCGTTGACGGGTGCCGCGGGAGCACGCCTCCTGAACCCAGACGGCACACTGCAAGCATCTTGCTACCCGGAACCCACGCTGTCGCGCGAGTTGTGGCGATTGTTTCATCTCGATCTGATAGCAGCATATGGCGTTTATCATATGACAGACTGGGATACGATAACTACCCGCCCGGTGGACATCGTGCTGGGTGCTTGTCTTCTGATCCGACGCCAGGCGCTTGACCAAGTGGGTCTTCTGAGCGAAGACTACTTCATGTACACCGAAGAACTCGATCTGTGTCATGATCTGCGCCGGTCTGGGTGGCAAATCCATTGGGTGCCAGAGGCACAGGTGCTCCACTATGGAGGCCAAAGCACCACACAGGTCGCATCTGAAATGTTCCTCAAACTTTATCAGGGGAAAGTGGCGTACTTCCGTAAGCACCATGGGCGGCTATCTGCCCTCCTTTACAAGCTGATCTTATTGTCGGCTACTGCGGTGCGTTTGAGCGTCAGCCCGTTAGCTTGGTTTGAGCAATCCTCTCGGCGCCAACGCCATATCGCACTCACGCGCAACTATCAACGCTTGTTCGTGGCATTGCCGCGGATGTGAGGGCGTGGAATCAATGCATATCCTTTTCCTGACACAGGTTCTGCCGTATCCCCTGGACGCCGGTCCCAAGGTGCGTGCGTACTACATGCTGAAATACCTGGCAGCCAGCCACCAGGTCACGCTCGTATCGTTCGTTCGCGACAGTGACCATCCGGAGGCAATCGCGCATTTGCGCGAGCTATGTGTGCAGGTACATACGGTGCCCATGCAGCGCGCCCGCAGTGCAGAGATCGTTGCCCTGGGTCGTAGTCTGATCAGCAGCCAGCCCTACACCATTCTGCGCGATGCGCGCGGCGAGATGTGCCAACAAATCGACGAGGTGATCGCTGCGCGGCCTTTTGACGCCATCCATTCTGATCAGCTCTCTATGGCACAGTATGCGCAGTGGGCAGTCCAGGCGCTGATCAAGCGCTGGCCCCAGGCACACCCAATTCTCGTGCTTGATGCGCATAATGCCTATTATTTGATCCCGCAACGGATGGCGGATATATCCAACAACCCGGCCCTCAAGCTATTCCTAAAACGTGAAGCGCACCTTATCGCGCGATATGAGGCCGATGTGTACCGTCGATTTGACCATGTGCTCACGGTAACGCCGGAGGACCTGGCAAGCATACAGAAAATTGGCTCGTTCAAAGGATGGCGTCCGCGTTTCACAACGGTGCCCATCTGTGTCGATGCCAGCGTGCCCAGGCTGCCACGCCAGGCGGGAGCGCGTGGCCTATTGATGCTGGGTGGACTGCATTGGCCGCCGAATGCCGATGCAGTGCGCTGGTTCGCGCATGATATTTGGCCGTTGGTCCGGGCTCAAGTCCCTGATGCGCAACTATTTGTGGTTGGTGCGCGTCCGCCGGACGACATTCGGTCCCTGGGTGATTTCCAGGGGATCCAGCAGCCTGAGCGCGCCGGTGGCGCACCGGTCGTCGTTACCGGCTATGTAAAAGACCCATTGCCCTTTCTCAAGGCCAGTGCGGTGCTGGTCGTGGCGTTACGATCGGGTGGGGGAATGCGCGTGAAGATTGTGGATGCGCTGCAATGGGGGCTACCGGTAGTGTCAACCTCGATCGGTTGTGAAGGAATCTGCGTGACGCCGGGACAGGATGCGCTCATCGCCGACGATACCAGCGCGTTTGCGCGGGCACTGGCAAGTGTGCTGCAGGATCCGTCGCTGGCCGAACAACTCGCCGGGAATGGCCGGCAGTTGCTGGTTCGGCACTATGACTGGCGCAGGGCGTATACCGTGCTTGAGGAGATCTATACGCGTAATGGAAACACATCAAATCAGCGTTGGTGAAGTGGCTGGCGTGAAAACTACCCGGTATCTTATTGCGATTCTCATCAGCTCCGTGGTGCTAAGGGTGGTCGCTGCGGTGGTCATGGGCAACGGCGTGGAGACCCTCCCCGGCATAGACGACCAACTGTCTTACCATACGCTGGCACAACAAATCCTGGCCGGGCGCGGTTTCACCATGCCGGAAAACTGGTGGCCACTGACCCGCGCAGGAGAACCGACGGCCCACTGGTCATATCTGTACACACTGTACCTGGCACTGGTTTACGGTGTCTTCGGCGTGTCACCATTGATCGCGAGAATGATCCAGGTCGTATTAGTGGGCGTGCTGTGGCCGCTCCTGGCGTATCGTATTGGACGGCGTATCGCTGGGGATGGCGTTGGGTTGATCACAGCCGCCTGGACGGCCTTGTACGGTTACTTCATCTACTACACTGCCGCGCTCATGACCGAACCGATTTATATTACCGCGGTGCTATGGTCGTTGGATCTTACGCTGGGTGGTGACGGTAAGCACACCTCACGACGCTGGGTCTTGCTCGGACTGGCAATGGGATTGGCTGTATTACTACGACAGTCCTTCCTCTTGTTCATCCCGTTCCTGCTGTTATATGCTTGGACTGCAGAGATCAAGCGCAGAAGGTTGGCAGCGATGGCCCAATCTGCAACCACGACGAACACCGGAAAGGTACCCTTGGCCGGTGGGGTATTGCGTCTTGTACGTTTCCCGGTACTGGCGCTGTTGGTATTGGGTCTTATGATTCTGCCCTGGACCATCCGCAATGCATTCGCGTTCCAGCGCTTCATCCTGCTCAATACCAACGCCGGTTTCGCATTCTTCTGGGCCAATCACCCGATCTATGGCACAAACTTCGTGGGAATCCTGCCGCCCGACGTTTCCTATCAAAGTCTGATCCCATCTGATTTGTACGCTCTGGATGAAGCCGCACTGGACTCAGCCTTGCTCAAGCAAGGCATCAGTTACGTCATGCAGGATCCTGTCCGCTACGTGTTGTTATCGCTCAGCCGGTTCAAGACTTATTTCATGTTCTGGCCGTCAGGTGATTCGAGCCCGTTGAGCAATGCAGTGCGCGTTCTGTCATTCGGCGTGGGGTTGCCATTCATGCTGTACGGCCTGCTGGTCGCAGTGCGCCGTTGGCGCAACTGGTTGCTACTCTACCTGTTTATCATCGTGTACAGCGGCATTCACTTGCTGTCATGGGCGCTCATTCGCTACCGGCTACCTGTCGATGCCGTTCTCATCGTGTTTGCTGCCTACGGGGTGGTTGACCTGGTGCGCCGGCTCACGCATAGCCGTGTTCCCAGGCCATTGCTGGCTGATCAGTAGGGGCATGCGATGAATATCCTATATATAACGCCTTACGTACCCAACCTGATCCGCGTCCGTCCGTACAATCTCATCAGTATACTCGCGCAACGCGGCCACAACATGACACTGGCAACATTGTGGGAGCGGGCAGATGAACTCCAGGCGTTGGAACAGCTCCGCACAGAAGGTGTCAGGGTAATTGCCGCGCCACTGACGCGAGCACGACGTGTCTGGAACAACGTGCGGGCGGTGCCAACCACTCAACCGCTACAGGCCACGTATTGTGATGCACCGGCATTGCGGCGGCAGATCGAGGCTGCCTGCCATAGTCAGAACGGTAAGTTCGATGTCGTCCATGTCGAGCACCTGCGTGGTGCTGCGTACGGCCTTTGGTGTAAGTCACGTATGCAGCTGCGCACGAACGAGCAGATGTCTGACAGTCGCATACCAGTCGTATGGGATAGTGTGGACTGTATCACTTATCTATTCGAACAAGCGGTACGTCACAGCCAGAGTCTGTTTGGACG
>JAMDDR010000241.1 GCA_023488685.1 Chloroflexota bacterium
CGGTGGGCGTCCAACATGTGGAGCTCAATGACAGACATCCCTACGCCGCGTCGGTCGCTCGCGCGTTCGCTCCGCCTTATGTATGAAATGTATGGTTTTTGGGGCCAAAATTAGGTCAGATGTCAGTAGGCCCTGACAACTGGGCGTAGGGCCGTGATGACCAGGTCAGGCACGAAGTGTTGACAAATGAGGCGCCGTTCATTAAGATCATCTGCATCTTGCAAATCAGGGCAAGTTATGGGTTGGTGCGTGGAACGGCAGGTGTTCTCAGCCTGCTGAACGTCATCTGCTGCTCAAGGTTTGGCGTGCGGTGCAGGTGTAGCAGCGCCAGCCCCACGAGCGGCGGACGCGGTTTAACCACCCGATAACCGCCGCCAGGGTCTGGCGATTCCTTCGCATCGTGTTCCTCATATCGTCTTGTCCCGCGCTCAAGCGCTGCCTGTCTCTATCCCAGTTGTTATCCGGTGGGGCTGTTTCGACGGCCTTGTTGTATTGGTTGAGGTGTTGACGTGAGTAAAGTTTTGGATGAAGTCCTGGCTGCCAATGCCCGCTATTCCCAGACCTTTGGCGACAAAGGCAATCTGCCCATGCCGCCCGGGCGGCGATTTGCCATCCTGACCTGTATGGATGCCCGCCTGGACCCGGCCAAGTTCAGTGGATTGGCTGAGGGCGATGCGCACGTGATTCGTAATGCCGGTGGGCGCGCCAGCGACGATGCCATCCGGTCGCTCGTCATTTCCCACAAGTTACTTGGCACGCGTGAGTGGTTCGTGATTCACCACACCAATTGTGGCATGGAGTACTTCAGCAATGAGATCATGCGCGATCTGCTGGCGCGCAGTCTCGATACGGCTGCGCTCGACGCGAATGGCTGGCGTGACACCGGCCGGGGCCCCGGTTCAACAGAGGCGCAGTTCATCGACTGGCTGACGATCAAGGATCAGGCCGAGAGCGTCGTCGCGGATGTCCAGCGCATTCGCAACCACCCCCTGGTGGCCGGCGATATCGCCATCTATGGGTATGTCTATGATGTGAAGACCGGCAAACTCGTCGAGGTCCCGCAGGCGACACAAATCGGCAAGGCCAGATAAGCCGGATGCCCGTTTCATCGCAGTGAACAAGGTCAAGTTGGGTGCCAAAAGCCCTACGGTTTTCGCGGCAGCGTTCCGTAGAACTTTGGGCACCCAACCTCAAGGCCGAGCAAGTCGAAATCCACGCACTGCCCACGCGCGGGCAACCAAAGGGATTGAACCATCCAACGCGAAGGGTAAGCTCGCCCGTATTCGCTCATGCAGAGCCGCCTGTCGTTCGGCACTCAACGAACTGACGTAACCCGGGGCAGGGCCTTGCCCACCAAGAAAGGGCAACCAGTAATCATCGAAATCTTGAAAGTCAGTCGCTATATCGATCGGGCGAACTTCGACGTCGCTGAGTTCAGCATTCTGGAACAGCTCTTTGAGCGGGTTGGGTTGGCACATCGGAAAACGTCGCCCTTCGTCGAGATCATAGGCTGCGGGGTCCAGGGCGGCCGCGGCGTTCCAAAAGTGGCGCATCAGTTGCATTTTGCCCGCATAATCCCACACATAGGCGGCCACGACGCCTCCTGATTTCGCGGCGCGCGCCATCTCCGCCACAGCGCGCTGAGGCTGGGGGATAAAGTTAAGCACGAGTCCAGAGACTACGGCGTTGTACGTCTCTGTTTCGACCGGTAACGCTTGCGCGTCTCCAACTTCAAACCGCTGCCGCTCATCTCGGACGTTTGCACGAGCAAAGGCCGCGTATCCATGCGAGCGATCGATGCCTGTGACGGTGCCGGGTGAGGCTGAGTCAAGAATGGCCCGGCTGAGAGCGCCCGTTCCACATCCCACATCAAGCCAGTGACCTTGTGCCGGCACATGAAGCCAGCTTAAAAACTCGCGTGCGATCAGCCGGCTCCACCGGCCGACGTAAGGCTCGTAGGCTGCCCCTCCAGCCCAAACTTCCTTCTGCAGAGGATGGCTATCGTCCATCGCCCTATTTTATCGTTCAGGGCACTGAGCGACCTGGCAGTAGAACCAGATGGCGCCGCTGCGCGCCGGAAGCGCCATGGTGAAGCCCTCGCGCATCAACGCCTCTCCTGCGATGTCCCTGCGCTCATCCGTTTCTGCGTTCGTGAAGACGTAGCTGGCGTTTGCGTGGACCCCTTTCGGATGGATGGTGGTCGTCTCTTGCGGGGAGGCCGGCAGACGAATTCCCTGCAGGAACCCCTCGCCTGTTTCCGGGCGGTCAAACTGCCAGGCGACCCATTTTTCGGCGCTCTTGTGGAACGGCGTATGCGGGTAGTAGTCGCCATGCAGGATCAGGTCAGAGGCGCTGCGCCAGATGGCGAGCATCTTGCGTGCCAGCGCATAGTCGTAATCGTCGCGGCGGATGTCGAGGGTCGCAAACAACATGGGCGCCATGCCGCAGTGGAAGGAGAAGCTGTCCAACTGGTTGTCGAACCGTTCGTTGCCGGTCAGGTCCCAGGAGAGGGTGCACTCCTTGAAGTAGGGGATCCACTCGTACAGCGTACGGTGGAACGCCAGTTTCACCGGATGATCCCCATAGCCGTAGTCGGTGTAGTGCAGGGGAACAGACCGGCGCATGGTCTCAAGATCGTTGCGGCGCCCGCCGCTCGCGCACGAATCGATCCACAGGCCGGGATTGCGCGCCAGCAGGTCATCCCAGAACCGCAGATAACCCTGCACGTGCAGGTTCTCATTCATCCCCTGGCGGTCCTCGGTCTCATTCTTGCGCCAGTGTTCGAGGGGCGGGAAGTTGTGATCCTGCCGGTAGATCTTGATGCCGTTGTCCTGGATCAGCTTGCACACGTGGTCGGTCAGCCATTGGCGGCACTCTGGGTTGCCCAGGTTCAACAGGCCGTTATCGCTGTCCGGCGCCCTGAGCAGCCATCCCGGGTGTTCCACATCGAGTGCGGTGCCCGGCTGTACCCTTTCCGGCTCGAACCACACCAACAGGTCGGCGCCGTCCTGGGCCGCCCGGTCAGATATCGGCTTCAGGCCGTTCGGGAACCTTTCGGGATCTGGTTTCCATGTGCCGGTGATCCACCATCTGCGCACGTGGTCTTTGTTGTAACAGGGATACCACCCGGCATCGATCCACCAGACGTCAGGGTGGATGCCGTGCTGGTTGAACTTCTCGATATACCGGATCTGGTTCTCTTCGGTTGCGGCGGTGAATTCTTCCCCCTCATCCGTGGCGGCGCATGCCAGCAGCGTTGGCATCGGCTGCCCGTTGGGTCTGGGCAGGATGTGGGCAAGATACCAGCGGCGCCACAGGTTCACCGCTCTTGAACCATCCCCCGACCAGGACATGACCGTCATGCGTGGCGTACGGATGCGTTCACCCGGCATGAGCCGCAGGTTTGTCTTTTCCTGGCCCGCCAGAATCTGCACACCGTCTGCAAGCGCATTGAAGCTGGCCGCCCACTGGGCAGGCCAGCCGATGGCGATGGAGAGGCCCCAGCCCTCGAACATGACCCGGTAGTAGGGGAATGCGCCGTCACAGGGGCGGCCCCCATTGGGGGCGAAAGCGGCAGTGTCCCCCGCGTTCAAGGGCAGCTCCTGTGGCGTGTACCCATCCACACTGTAGTAGTCGCCATTGCAGTGATACAGGACGGGCGCGGTTCCTTTGAAGGTCATATCCATCGCGCGGATGTCGCGAATGACCGGTGTGGGCGCATGGCCTGTGTTGGTCATCCATGCCACCCATTCCACAACCGGGTAGTCCCGGTACTCTGTGCACTCGACCCGGACATTCAGGCCGGTCCCGCTGTCAGTGCCTTCGAAAATCGTTTCGGTGATATTGGCGTCGATACGGCGCCTGTTGACAACCGGCTGCCACGCTGCCGGGATGCCATGGATGGCTTGCCCATCGAGCACCAAAGAGATGGGCAGATCGGCGGCGTTGGAAAAAGCGCGCGTCGCCCATGCGCGGTTCGTCGACATATCCTCAGGTTTTGTGATCGGCGTATCGTTTGTCGTTTTCATTTTGATTCCTCACTCATGCTTCGGAGTGTCCGACCATTTTTCATAGTGTAGCCGAAAGCGGACCTGTTGCTACAGTAACGCATTTTCTCAAGACAGCGCCATAATGCACCATCATCAGCGTCAGTCGCGGTTCACAACTCGGAGAACACACAATGGATGAACGAGTATTTGGCAATACAGGTGAGCGGGTCAGGATGCTTGGCTTTGGCACGGCGCGTCTGCCGGAGTCCACAAAGGGGCGATTCAACATGGAGCAGGCCGTGCCTGTGCTGCGTCGCGCCATCGACCTGGGTGTCAATTACATCGACTCGGCACAAGCCTATGGTGCAGGCACCAGTGAGGTGGCGGTCGGCCTGGCGATCAAGGGCTATGAGCGCTCGCAACTTTACCTGACGACGAAGATTCCCGTCAATGGCAGGCGCGATGCTGGTCCGGCGGTGTGGCGCAAGCGGCTGGAGATCAGCCTGGGCCGATTTGATACGCCGTACATCGACTTCCTGTTCATGCATGGTCTGACATGGAAGGCATTTTCTGAGCGCGTGTCCAAACCGCGCCGGGCGCTGTCTGCCGCGCGTCAGGCGCAGGCTGAGGGGCTGATCCGGCATCTGTGCTTCTCCAGCCACGATAGCGCGCAGAACATCATCCGCCTGATCGATACAGGCGAGTTCGCCGGCATGCTGGTCCAGTACGACTGCCTCGACCATCACAATGA
>JAMDDR010000185.1:0-4277 GCA_023488685.1 Chloroflexota bacterium
GCGGCACGTTGCGGCCACAGCCACCCGCCCATGCGACCGGGCTGTATCACGTGGCGTTTGAGGTACCCGACCGTCGCTCGTTCGCCGAGGCGTATTGTCATCTCATGGAGGCGGGGGTTGAGGTGGCGTTGGTGGACCATCTCATAAGTTGGGCCATGTATTTCAACGATCCGGATGGAAATGGGCTGGAGATCTACTGGGATACACGCCACGAACCGGGCGGGCAACTCCTGTGGCGTGGCCGCAACGTGCCGCTCTCCATTGATAAAATGATGGCGGTGCCGGTTTGCAAGGCTGATTGCGAAATGGCTGGCGAGACAGGTGAAATGAGCGAGCAGGCTGCCAGTGCAGGCACGCAGCCGGTTACGTCTTGAATGTCTTGGGTGTAGCGGTGTTATGAGGTGGTTGTATGGGGACGGATATCCTGGGGTTGCATCACATCACGCTCGTGTGTGCGGATGCGCAGCGAACGGTCGATTTCTACACACGCGTACTGGGGCTACGGCTGGTCAAGAAAACGGTCAACTTCGATGACCCTGGCAGCTATCACCTGTATTTTGGTGACGAGTCAGGCCGGCCGGGTTCGGCGATCACGTTCTTTGAATGGCCAGGGGCGGCAAAAGGTCATCCGGGGATCGGCGGCACGCATCACTTTGCGCTGACGGTGGAAGACTTCGATGGCCAACTGAAGTGGAAACGGCGCCTGGTGGATCTGGGTTACAAGGTAAACGGCCCTTACGACCGGCACTATTTCACGTCAATCTATTTCAACGATCCAGATGGGACCATCCTCGAAATCGCCACGCGCGGACCAGGCTGGGCAGTGGACGAAGCAGCGCCGGAATTGGGAACGGCCTATCGTGCGCCGTTAGCCGATCAGATCGTCGGCAAGCGCGACGAGCGCGCCATCGAGTCATTGCTATGGCCACAACCCGTGGCGGGGATCACCGCCAACATGGCGCTACGCCATGGCATGCACCACATCACGGCGATCAGTTCTGACATCCAGCGCACGCACGCCTTTTACAGCGATTTGCTGGGTTTGCGCCGGGTGAAGATGACCGAGAATTTCGACGATCCGGGGTCGGCGCATTGGTATTGGGGAGTGGGCGATGGCGCACCTGGAACACTCGTCACCTATTTCGACCGCAAACCAGATAGGGAGCGGCGTGCGCAGATGGGCGCGGGCCAGACGCACCACTTTGCGCTGGCAGTGCTGGATGAGGATGCGCAACTGATCTGGCGCGAAAAGCTGCTGCAAGCTGGTTGGCCGGTCTCGGCCGTGATGGATCGCATCTATTTCAAAAGTATTTATAGCCGCGATCCCGATGGGCATATCGTGGAATTGGCGACGGCTGGTCCAGGCTTCGCTGTGGATGAGAGCATGGATGAGTTGGGCCAACACTTGATGCTGCCGCCGTGGCTGGAACGGCGGCGCGACGAGATCGAGATGGTGTTACGGCCTGTACAGGTGGATCCCTGGCGCGCACCCGCGCCATCTGAGCCGGAACGGGCGCGGCAGCAGGCACGATTATGAACCTCGATCCTCATCGAGGGCAGGTCATCTTGTCGGCGGGTGAACCGCTCGAACACGCACACGCGGCCATGGTTCTCATACATGGGCGGGGTGGCACTGCCAGAAGCATATTGGCATTGTCCAGGCAGTTGCACCAGGCAGGGTTTGCTTTCCTGGCGCCACAGGCAGAAGGCAATAGCTGGTATCCCAACCGCTTCATGACCCCTATCGATAAGAATGAGCCGTGGCTGTCTTCAGCGCTCCTCACGACCCGGCGAGTGCTGCAGCAACTGGCTGAGCGGGGCATCTACGCGGAACAGGCCATTCTGCTCGGATTCTCGCAAGGCGCATGCCTGGCACTGGAGTATGTCGCGCGCAATGCCCGGCGTTACGGCGGTGTGGTTGCGTTGAGTGGGGGCCTGATCGGTCCGGATGGTACACCGCGCGATTATGCGGGCTCACTGGCGGGAACGCCTATTTTCATTGGCTGCAGCGATGTGGATGCGCACATTCCCAAACAGCGCGTGCTTGAGAGCGCTGAGGTGATGCGACGGTTGAGCGCTGACGTGACGGCACGTCTGTATCCAAACATGAATCATACGATCAACCAGGACGAAATAGATACCGTGCGTGCCATGATGGCCCAGCTTGTTCAACGCTCACAACCCTCTTAGCGGTGCAGGTAGCTCGATTGTTCAATCTTAAGTTGGCAGAATTGTGAATGTGGGATGGCTGGAATATTAGGGCGGATTCGTTGATGTGAGGGAATATGCATGGTACGTTGATTGAACCAGGTTTTGTACGACCGGTCACAGTGCAGCACTTCCCGGCATCTATATTTCCGTGGATTCACCCAGTGCACTGGTTGAACTCCCACTTCGCCGTCGGCGGGTGGAGTCCATTGCAGCGGCAGCCAAGCGACGACCTGTTCCTGTATGTCACGGATGGTACCGGGAGCGCCACCCATGATGGCACGCGTCACGCACTCGGCCAATATGACGTGATGCTCGTGCGTGCCGACGCTGACCGGGTGCTGCTTGTGACATAAGCGTGGCTGGGCCGGCCGTAGTGTCTCGTCAGACAGCTACGTAAGTTGCTATTTTTTCGCTACTGGCACAACTTGTTTAGTCATGTGCATTGACTTAGAAACAAGTCTGGCTATAATCGTTACAAATCCTTTCCTGGGAATGGGGGTCTCAAGAAGGGCTGTGCCGTGTGGCGGAACACTACCCAAACAAAGCAGATAGGGCCATAAGTCATTTTCTGCTTTCGACTGCTTATACCCTTCTGATGACCTGACTGAGCGCCAGGGTGGGCTCATCCATACCTGTCGCTCAGACAATAGTCGATATCATAAAGGACTGTCGAGGGAATCTCTGTCAGAAAGGCGGAGCCTGGGCGGCGCAATGGGAACAATGCTGACATGCCTGTTGATAGCCAGAGATGGTCAGCGGCAGGTCACACTGGCGCATATTGCGGCTGTCTGAACACCGCAAATTGCCATGGGGATGAACACTGTATCTATGATGATCGCTGCAACAAGTGCGTGGGTTACACACCCCAGACCGAAGCCGGGTACCCGGTTGCGTTTATTTGGTTTTCCTTATGCCGGGTGTGGGGCATCGGTTTATCGCAATTGGCCGCTTGCGTTACCTGCCTACGTGGATCTCTTCTCGATCCAGTTCCCCGGACGGGAAAGCCGGCTGAAGGAAAAGCCTCACGAATGCATCCCCTCCCTGGTCAACGCAATGGCGCAGGACATTTTGCCTTATTTCGACGTCCCATTTGTGTTCTTTGGGCATAGCATGGGCGCGTTGATCGCGTTCGAACTGGCGCGCTATTTGCGACGTGTGCATGGCGTCAGCCCAGTACACCTCTTCGTATCTGGGCATCGTGCGCCTCATCTTCCCAATCCGTTTCCCAGAATGCATCATTTGCCGGATGACTTATTCCTGCAGGAAATGCAAAATCGTTACGCCGGCATTCCGGCTGTGATTCTGCAGGACGCCGAATTGTTGCGCCTTTTCATGCCCACCCTGCGCGCGGACATCAAGATGATCGAAACTTACATCCACGTGGATGATCGCCCACTGGATTGTCCTATCTCCGCTTTTGGCGGATTGGAGGATGCTGTCGTGAGCGAGTACGAATTGGCCGCCTGGCAACTCCAGACGCACGCGCCATTTTCCCTGCGCATGTTGCCTGGTGATCACTTCTTCGTGCAGACGAGCCAGCCGTTGCTTATGAAGGCCATCGCGCATGACCTGGCCAATAATTCATTTGCGGTATAACACGAATGGAAGAGCAAATGATGGCATTCAACGATACATGGCGCGTGCCGCAGTTCCCACTGGCGCTGGAAGTGGGCGATGTGCATGTCTGGCGGGCTGATCTGGACCAACCTGATGCTGTCCTGGGCCAACTGGAATCATTCCTTTCGGTTGACGAGCAGGCGAGAGCAAATCGTTTCCACTTCGAGCGAGATCGCGGGCGGTTTGTCGCCGGACGCGGTGTGCTGAGGGCTATCATTGGTACTTACCTGGATGTACGACCGGAGCAGGTGATGTTTCGCTATGGTCAGCGGGGCAAGCCTGCCCTGGCAATGCCACTGGCACAAGGCGTGTCCGGGGTACAAGGAGAACTGCGGTTCAACGTCTCGCATTCGCACGACCTAGCCCTGTTTGCATTTGCACGCGGCCAGGAAATTGGTGTTGACCTGGAACGCGTGCGCCCCATCGTCGACGCCGAACAGATAGCGCAG
>JAMDDR010000185.1:4287-4736 GCA_023488685.1 Chloroflexota bacterium
GGAGAGGGTTACAAGGCCGCCCTGGTCGTGGAAGGCTGCTGCCGGCATCTGGTGCTCTATTGTTGGGACAGCAGTCATATGCAGCGGGCTCTGGCCCGAGATCGCGGGCACGCCAGCGTGCCGTAATCGTTAACGCTTCTCAGAGGTTGCCATTTCATGACTGTTGACTCACGAAACAGAAGCACAGACCCATCCGTCACTGCGCAGCCAACCTATTTGACCGAGCCTGTGGCCATGATTGGGATTGGGTGCCGGTTTCCAGGCGGTGTCGATGATCCGGCATCGTTCTGGCGTCTGCTGTGGAATGGGGTGGATGCCATCACCGAAGTTCCAGCGAGCCGGTACGACGTCGACGCCTTCTATGATGCGCGCCCGGCGACGCCCGGTAAAGTCATGTCGCGATGGCCTTCATAAGCAACGGCTGGCTCGTCTGCACGAAGAAGTGATCA
>JAMDDR010000433.1:0-65433 GCA_023488685.1 Chloroflexota bacterium
CGCTCATCAGCCGGTTCATCACGTCATACCGCCTGGCGATGCGGGCAAACATATTGCGCACATAGGTAGCCCGCGCCGGGCCTGATAAATGAGTCATGGGTTATGTAGCGAACTTCCAGCGGCACAGCCGGCGCTCCAACCAGTCTGCCACAAAGTATGACAAAAGCCCCAGCACGCCCATCGATACTGCACCTGCGTAGGTGGCGGGATAGTCGAACAACGTGCTGGCATTCAGGTAGATGTAGTAGCCCAATCCAAGCAGTGTGGCTGTCGTCTCGGTGATGTACAACACGGCCACCGCTGTGCCGATGCTCAAGCGCAACGCGGTCAACACCGCGGGAACAGATGCCGGCAGGTATACGAAACGGAACAATGCGCGTCTCCCGGCCCCCAGTGATTTCACTGAATTGAGCAGTTCTGGGCGCAGCCCGGCGGCGTCGTCGCGTACCGGCACTAATATCTGGAAGAATAGAATCAGCACGATCATCAGCACTTTGCTGAAGTCCGTCGCGCCGAAGAACAGCAACACAATTGGCAGAAACACGATCTTGGGAATCGGGTAGACGATGTAAACCAGCGGCGAAAAGATGCGGTCGAGACGGGGCATTTGGCCCATGGCCAGGCCGGCTGGTACCGCCAGCGCGATGGCGATGATGACGCTGATGATCACCCGCAGCGCACTGGCGATGAAGTGTTGGCCGAGTATGCCGAACTGCGCCACAATGGTTTGTGCCACCTGGAGCGGTGTCGGCAGAATATCGCGTTGGATGAGTGTGGCAAACAATTGCCACGCCAGTAGCACGATGACGCTGGTAAGCAGAAGATCGCGACGATGCATATGGTTATTATCCCCTCTTCAACCTTGCGAAGGGCTGGTGCATTTCCCCGCTTGACACCTGGGTCAGAGCAGGTTAATCTATTTCATGTCGAACCAAGATGTTCGCAAACCCCCTGGGTTGCTCATCAAGGGTTTCGCAATCATGACATTGCGCAGCCCGGTGCCGGGCGGTTCAGCCCGTCTGCATCGCTGCGCCGGAAAGAGGTGATCAGCATGGTATGCCGAAACTGTAAGATGGAGCTGCCGGTTTATGCCAAGTACTGCCCGAGTTGTGGCATGCAGGTGCACAAGCCCCACGTTCATCACGACCTCGACGTTCCGAAGGGATCTGCCAGCGAAGCGCGTGCCCGTCATGTGGTGCGGCTGCTCGAACCCGCTTATCACGTCATCGAGGTACGGCTGGAGGATGCCCGTGTCGATAAGCCGGAGCTGTATGACACCGTGCGCAGGATCGAGGCCGAAGCCGTTAAAGGCGCCGATGCAAATGCCGCCAAGATCGGCCGCTGGCTGACTTTCCTGGCAGGCCTGGCACCCGATGTGCTCGCGCCAACTGTATCCGCCTTGTTGAATCCTGAAGCGGATGTGTCTGCAGATATTCGCGCCGCCGTTGAGCGATTCAGCGCCGAACCTGTCCATTGAGTGCGTATCTCTGTCACACAAGTAACCTGGTTCAGTCGCCATCGTTACGGCAGCATGCGACTGGGTCAGCCATTTCATCCTGATACCGGGACGTATCAGCCAGCCGGGCGAGATCCGGCCGGTGTTGGGTGTTGTGTGGTCATTAACCGGCGAACGCTGGCACACATTTCGTAGTAGGTGGGCTGTGAGCGGTAATCCGGCGCGCCGGCGGGGGGATTATCGATCCCATGTGCTTCGCTGTGAGGCGGGTTGCCCAATACGAGAATGTGCTGCCCCAGGAAGACGGCGTCTTCGATGTTGTGCGTCACCACAACGAGGGTCAGCCGTTGCTCGCGCTGCAGTTCGATGGTGAGGTTTAACAAGTCCTCGCGCGTGGGCGCGTCGAGAGCAGCGAACGGTTCGTCCATGAGCAGCAGATCGGGCTCCAGCACCAACGTGCGCGCAATCGCGGTGCGCTGGCGCTGGCCGCCCGATATTTGTCCTGGATAACGGTCGCGCAAGGCTTCAATCCCCAGGCGTGCCAACCAAAAGCGAACTTGCTCAAGCACCGGGCCAACAGCATGGTCGCTGGGTACATGGCGACCGTCAGGACCATAGTAGTTACGCAGCCGTAAGCCCAGTGCCACATTCTCTGCCACCGTCGCCCATGGCAACAAGCCGTATTCCTGCAAGACCAACCCGGTGCGAGGGCGCGGCCGTGTGATGGCCTGACCGCCAATGAGCACCTGCCCACCTGTAGGTATGCGCAACCCGGCCAGCATCATCAGCAGCGTCGTCTTGCCGCCACCGGAGGCACCGACGACCGCCCACGTATCACCCTGGCCCACCGACCAGTTGAAACGATCGAACACCGGGCGGCCTGGGGTGTAGGCAAATGTCACATCGCGTAGTTGGATCATGCAGAGCCTGTCGTTGATCGTTGCCCGTTAATTATCCTGCGCTTACTTGGGCAGATAGCTGGCGTCCGCCAGTTTGGTATACGCCACTTCGGCTGAAATAAGCCCTTTACCCTTCATCCAATCCTGGACGTCCTTGAACTGGGCCTCACTGGGAACAGAAGCGGCAGGAAACTTTGGCAGTGTGTACTTGCCAGTCAGCGGCGCAGGAATAAGCTTTTTCTCCGTCAGCACGGCGTCCCACTTCTCCGGTGTGGCATTCACATCGTTCACGGCCTTCTCCAACGCGGCCAGGAATTTCTTGACCGTATTGGGTTTGGCTTTCAGTGTTTCAGCGCGGAACGATATGACGCTGTTCCCTAGCTCGGTGTGCTTGCGGTCGTCGACGATGACCGTTGCGCCTCCCTGGATGGCCAGGGATGAGTATGGATCGGGAAGGGTCGCGGCTTTTAGTTGGCCCTGGCCTAGCAATTGCAACCGATCCGCAATCTTGATGACATTGGTCGTCTTGATGTCGGCAGGGCTGAAGCCTTCAAGCTGCAGAAGACGATCGGTCACGTAAGCAATGACGGTGCCCTCCGAGATGCCGATTTCTACCCCCTGTAAGCCGGCCAGGCCGGAAATGCCACTCTCCTTGGCTGCCAGGATAGAATACTGGGCATTGTCCGGAGTTGCAGTGCGGGCGAAGCGCACAACGGCGATCTTCTGTGTCTCCTTGTTGTATAACACTGTTGAGACCAGATCGTTGATCATGCCGTCAATCTGGCCAGCCTGCATGAGCTGGTCACGCTCGGCAGCCGAGGCCGCCGGTACGAACTCAATACTGATGCCCTCGTTCTTGAAATATCCCTGCGATTCGGCCACATACATGGGCAATGCCTCAAGCACGGGTAGCAGCCCGATTTTGAGCGTTGGCGCCTCGGATGGCGCCTGTGCCTGTGTACAGGCCCCCAAAAGCGTACTCAACACAACGACGACCATGAACCATTTTTTAATCATCTTATTCTCCTCCAACAGTGATTTCCGTATAGGCGCTGAGCGCGCAGCAGCCCATCATAAAACGGCTTACGCTACATGTCCATGTGATGCAGGCATCACATCAAGATGGCGGCGAGTGTCGCCACGAAGATGGTAATACTGATGTATCCGTTGACGTTGAAAAACGCGACGTTTATCTTTGAGAGATCGTTGGGTTTGACCAGGGAGTGTTCGTAGATGAGCAGTGCCGTGACAATCGCGAGCCCGATCCAGAAGATCAAGCCAAGACCCATGACGATACCTGTGCCCGCGAGCAAGGCGACTGTGATGGCGTGGCTGATTTGTGCCAGTCGCAGAGCAACGGCGTTCCCCCAACGCGCAGGGGTGCTGTGCAGATGCTCGGTACGATCAAACTCGGTATCCTGGCAAGCGTAGATCAGGTCAAACCCGCCGATCCAGAATGTAACAGCGAAGAGCAAGAGCCAGGCTGGCAGGTCCTGTGCGGTGAAGACTGAGCCTCGTACACCGGCCCATGCGCCGATTGGCGCCAGACCGTCGGTGAAACCGAGAATGAAATGCGATAACCAGGTGAAACGTTTGGTGTAAGCGTAACCCGCCAGGAACACCAGCGCACCGGGCAAGAGCAGCAATGTCAGCGGGTTCAATTGCCATGCGGCGAATGCCAGGATGAGTATCGAGATCAGCGTCCCAATGACCACCGTCCACACGCTTATCTTACCGCTCTGAATGGGCCGGCTGGCCGTGCGCGGGTTGCGCGCATCGATATGCCGGTCGGCCAGGCGGTTCATGCTCATCCCAAAGGTGCGCGCAGCGGCCATGGCGACTGTGATCCAGATGAACTGGTGCAGGGTGGGCAACCCGCCTGCCGCCAGCACCATGCCCAGGTACGCGAACGGCAGAGCGAAAATGGTGTGCTCGAACTTGATCAGATCGAGAAATGCGCGCACTTGTTTCATTGCTGTTACAACCCGTACTCTGTCCAACGTCGCGTTACCAGGTCTTTGATCGCTGAATCCATCTCAATCTCGGTGGGCCAGCCGCGCGGGTGATTATCCTGCGGGCCTTTGGCCGTTGCGTCGATTCCAATCTTCCCACCGAACGAATCGTGCGTGGCGGAGTGATCCAGTTGATCGACTGCGCCCTCGACGATGGTGACGTCGCGCTTCCAATCGACATTGCCCAGCACACGCCAGGCCACCTCACGCAGATCGTGCACGTTCACATCGGCATCGACCACGACGATCGCCTTGGCCAGCATCATCAACCCCAGTCCCCAGACACCAAACATCACTTTCTGCGCATGTCCAGGGAAGCGCTTCTTGATCGACACGATCACCAGGTTGTGAAACACGCCTTCCGCCGGCAAGTTGTAATCCACCACTTCGCCCAAGAATAGCCTGAGCAAAGGAAGGAACAACCGCTCGGTGGCTTTGCCCATCCAGTAGTCTTCCATGGGGGGGATGCCGACGACCGTCGCCGGGTAGATGGCATCTTTGCGGTGCGTGATTGCCGTGACGTGAAATACAGGGAAGCGGTCGGCTGGGGTATAGAAGCCGGTGTGGTCGCCGAATGGCCCTTCGCTATCGTGCTCGTTTGGATCGACATATCCCTCGATCACGATTTCCGCCTCTGCCGGTGCCTCCAGTGGCTGCGTCACGCATTTGACGAATTCCACCGGTTTGCCCCGCAGGTAACCCGCGAGCAGGTACTCGTCGATATTCGGCGGGAGTGGCGCGGAGGCGCACCACATGGAGGCAGGATCGCCACCCAGTGCAATAGCGCATGGGATCTGCGGTTTGCGTGCCTCCTGCGCGACACGTTCGTGTTCGGCGCCGCCTTTGTGGCGCTGCCAGTGCATCATCAGCGTGCGGTCATCGCGCATCTGCAGGCGGTACATGCCCACATTGCGTACAGCAGTGACAGGGTCACGCGTGATGACCTGCATGAGCGTAATGTAGCGTCCGCCATCCAGGGGCCAACACTTCAGGATGGGCAGACTCCGTAGACCCAGACTCCCGGAGTCTCCAAGACTCCGGGAGTCTGGGTCTGCCACGATCGATACGACGTCCTGTACCGGCGCCTTGCCCACGATCTTTGGTTTGAGGCCGACGGCGCGGACGACGTCGAACAGGTCGCCGGCGCGGTTGAGCGTCGCACCCAACCCGCGCGGCAGGCGCATGTCAATGACCTTTGCGAGGTTATGGTTGAGGTCGTCCAGGTCGTCGACGTTCAATGCCATTGCCATGCGCCGGGCGTTGCCAAACGCGTTGATCAAAACAGGTATGGCCGAGCCTTTGACGTTTTCGAACAGCAGGGCCTTGTTCTTGTCCATTGGGCCTTTGGAGATGCGGTCGGTGATCTCGGTGATCTCCAGCTCGGGATCAACCTGGGCCTGAACGCGGACCAACTCGCCGCAGCGCTCCAGGGCGCTGATGTAGTCACGCAAGTTGCGGAATATCATCGCTGGCTCATGATGCCTGTATCCGGGGGCAGCGTTTTAAATGACGCCCAGTTCCTTGCCAACCTTGCCGAACGCCTCCAGCCCGCGATCCAGGTCTGCCTGCTCGTGTGCGGCGCTGATCATCACACGGATGCGGGCTTTCCCCCGTGGCACCGTTGGGAACCCGATCGCCATGGCGAACACACTCTGTTCGAATAAACGACGCGAGTATTGCTGGGCCAGTTCGGCCTCACCCAGCATCACCGGTGTGATCGGCGTTTCGCTGCGCCCGGTATCGAAGCCCAGGCGCTTCATCTCAGCCTTGAAGTAGCGCGTATTGTTCCATAGCTTATCGACGCGCTCGGTGGACGTTTCAAGGATGTCGACCGCGGCCAGGCACGCGGCTGCATCGGCTGCCGTCACTGCGCTAGAGAACAGGAACGGGCGGCCACGCTGGCGCAGCCATTCCACGATCTCTGTATGGGCGGCGACGTATCCACCTACCACGCCAAAGGCCTTCGACAGCGTGCCGATTTCAATGTCCACTCGTCCATGCATGCCGAAATGATCGACAATGCCACGCCCGCCCCGGCCGAGCACGCCTTCGCCGTGTGCGTCGTCCACCATGAGCAGCAAGTTATGGCGTTCGACGACTTCAACGATCTGCGGCAGTGGCGCAATGTCGCCGTCCATCGAGAAGACGCCGTCAGTGATCACCAGCGCGCGCCGGTAGGGTGCGTTGGC
This sequence comes from Chloroflexota bacterium, assembly GCA_023488685.1. GTDB lineage: Bacteria > Chloroflexota > Anaerolineae > J036 > Brachytrichaceae > CAIXPS01. The sequence goes on from JAMDDR010000433.1 coordinate 6,557, forward strand.
GTTCGTCGCCTTGATTTGATCCTCCAATGCTTGAGGGTTGTTGTGCGCGTAGCGCACGACGCGTGCGCCCGAGAGGCGGCAGCCATCGATGATGCTGGCATGGTTCAGTTCGTCCGAGAGGATGACGTCTTCTTTGCTCATCAGAGCCGAGATAGTCGCCAGGTTGGAGGCAAACCCTGATTGAAAGGAGATCGTCGCTGCTGCGCCTTTGAACTCGGCCAGCCGCGACTCCAGTTTGGCGTGTAACGACAGCGTGCCCGCGATGGTGCGCACCGCGGCCGGGCCGACACCATATTGGTCGATGGCTTTCTGTGCGGCTTCGCGCAGACGCGCGTCGTTGGCCAGCCCCAGATAGTTGTTTGAGCAGAAATTGAGGACGCGTTTGCCGTCGACGATGAGCCACGCACCCTGGGCGGAGTCAATCGTGCGGATGTTGTTATAGAGGCCCTGTTGCCGCAAACCGGCAATCTCGTCGCGAATCCATTGAAGTTTGTTCATGATTTATCAGAAGTCAGGAGTGAGGATCACCTTTCCGCTTTGCCCAGATGCCATCACCTGGAAGGCTTTTTCATACTCGGTGAGCTTGAAATGGTGGGTAATGACCGGGGACAGGTCCACGGCGCCACCGGAGAGCAAGCCGCGCATCTGGTACCACGTCTGCCACAACCTGCGGCCGGCGATGCCGAGCACGGTGATGCCGCTCATGACCACCAGGTTGCCCAGGTCCAACTCGAAGGGCGCGCGGGGCAGGCCCAGCAGCACCGCCGTGCCGGCGTGTTTCAGTGCAGCCAGGCCGTCGCGAATCGAACTGGGAGCGCCGGCCATTTCGAGCAATACATCCACGCCCTCGCCGTGAGTGGCTTCGCGCACGTATTGCACCAGGTTTTGCTGACTCACATTGATGGTGGCATGCGCGCCCAGCTTGCGTGCCAGGTCGAGCCGGTAGTCGGACAGGTCGCTGGCGAAGATGCGGTGCGCGCCAGACGCGCGCGCAACGGCGATCGTCATCAAACCGGCCGGACCGCAACCAGTGACCAGTATGTCGCGCGCCACCAATGGCGTGGCCAGCGCGGTATGCACTGCATTACCGAAGTTCTCCTGCAGTGAGGCAATGTCACAGGGCATGTCTGCCGGATTAACCCACACATTCTGGGCGGGGATGGCAACGTACTCGGCGAAACAGCCATCCTGGTCCACGCCGATGATGCGTGTGTTTCGGCATACGTGCGCGTTACCCGTGCGGCACTCGTCGCACATGTTGCATACGATATGGCTCTCTGCCGAGACGAACGCTCCTACGCTAAGGCCGTTGACATCACGGCCTATATCGACGATTTCACCGCTGAATTCGTGGCCAACAATAAGAGGTGGCTTGATACGATTCTGAGACCATACATCCCAGTTATAGATATGTAAGTCGGTGCCGCAGATCGAACATGCGCGTGTCTTAATGAGAACATCGTGCGGCCCAATAGTCGGGATTGGCACGTTGCGTAGTTCAAATCCAGGGCCGGCTTGCGCTTTAACGACAGCAAGCATAATGCTCCTAAGAGTTTGAGATATGTTTTATTCTAGCGCGCTTCAGAAGACTCAAAACCGTAACAGGCCGTTCGTATCGTTTTATGCACGATTCTGTTAACGCATCTCAGCGCCCGCGATTAGCGTCCGGCGCGAGGGAACATTTCATGCTCTAGCGGCTGGCCATCCGCAAGTCCCAACGGGTCAGTGACGACATGAGGTTGTTTCTTATACGTGGTCTCTGCATCTGTAAAGATCACGATGTGCGCCACACGCGGCACATCGGTGAAATTAGGAGTGGCCATATGCGCGCAATAACCATGGTGGAATGTGCAGTCGCCAGCCTTCAACGGAATGGTGACACGCGGCTCCCAGGCGAGGTCCGGCCAGATCGAGAACAAGTCATCCTCATCCGCCAGGTTCTGTGGGCGCAGGTCGGTGCGTTTGAATGACCCGGGGATGAAGGTCATGCATCCCCGCTCCACTGGCACGTCGGTTAAGGCAATCCAGGCTGACAGGGAGTGGCGCGACTCAGCGAACGGCCAGTACGGCCGATCCTGGTGGAACTCAGTCGAAGCCTGATTGTGTGGCCGCTTGATTAACAGATGATCGTGCCAGAGCCGCAGCGGCATGCGGGCCAGACGTTCCGCGACACCGCCCACGTTCGGATGCAGCGTCAGCCGTTTCATGACATCGCTCTCACACCACACATTTACCAATTGAGTGAAGATGGGCGAGTTGCTATACGCTTTTGAGCGCTCCATCAAGGCGAGTGCCTCGTCGTAGAATTCGGCGGCCTCTTCGCGCGAGATGATACCGGGGATGCGAACGAAACCTTGCTGTTGATAGCTCCCGATCGTTTCGTCGGTGAGGGTATCAGGCGTTGTCACATAATCTGTTCGAATCACATTACACCTCCTCAAACAATACAAAGTTACTACAACCGATCATATCCATGTACAGCGTGCGACGGTAAGGTAATCTTGCGTCAAAATTTGTACAAAATTGACCGCCGGGATGATCGCTACAGTCTGTTCGCTCACACGTCGAGTAAAACCTTCAAGACGCCGGGGCGCTGCGCATGCTCGAAGGCGCGCAGCGCTTCCTCAAGCGGGTAGCGCGCGTGAATCAGTGATAAGACATCCACTCGCTTGCTTTCCAGCAACCGCAATGCCGGCGCAAATGGCCCGCAACGTGACCCCACGACGTTGATCTCGTCCACCACGATCATCGTCAGGTTTGCTGTCGTCAAGCCTTTAAAAGTGCTCTTTAGCACCAGTGTGCCGCGCGGGCGCAACATACGGCGCGCCTGGTCAAAACCGCTCTCCGCCCCCGTGCACTCGACCACTACATCGTAGTTGCGTTGACCATTCCAATCTGAGGATAGCTGTGTTCGGATGCCGCGCTGGCGCAGGATGTCCAATTTGCTGATGTGCCGGCCCATCGCGACCAGGTCGCAGCCGGTCGTCGCCAACACCTGCGCGCACAGCAACCCGAGCTTGCCATCGCCCAGCACGCACGCGTGATCCGTCGGCTTGATGTGCACCTGTTCCAGGATCTGGCATGCCGCCGCGAGGGGCTCGACGAATACGGCTTCGTCGTCGCTCACGCTGGCGGGTACGCGATGCAGGTTGGCGATTGGCACACGCGTGTCATCGGCGAATACCCCATCACGGCAAGAGATGCCCAACGTGGTGCGATTGGGGTCCTGGGCACGCGCGAAGTAATCGCGCGACGGCGAATCCGGGGCGACGCAGTTGATCTCAGCAACCACCCTGTCGCCCACTTGCAGCCCAGCTAGGTCTGCGGAGCCCTCCGGGACTTTTGCGAGGACGCCGGCGAATTCATGCCCCAACACGCCCCGAAACCCCATATAACCTTTGATCAGCTCCAGGTCGGTATTGCAGATGCCGGCGCGGGTGACGCGGACGATGGCCTCGCCCGGGACGGGGACCGGAGTAGGGTAGTCAGAGCTGAACGATAGCTGATCAGATAACACAAGTGCACGCATGAGTTCCTCCGCTTCACTCACGAGCATTCTACTAAGGCTCAGTTACCCACCTTGTCCTTGATGCGAGCCGATAGTGAAGTAGCGCATTCTCGGCGATTAGCTCAGCCCGGCTCCGTGCCAAATTGCTCAGCGTGCCGAGCGCAGGCGTGAGTCCTTCATTTCCTGCATGGATTGCTCTGAGAGTTATGATAGTCGATCTCTGCTATAGTGTTCTCATCTACTCGAAGAGTGGGCGGCGGTCATGCCTCGGCAGTGCCAACGAAGTTGGCACCCTCAGCATGATCATCTTCCCTTTGCAATAACTCGTGATTCGCTCTGTGGAACAGGGTTCCTGTCGGTGTGGCCTTTACAACACGGCTACGGTGTTTTGGTAGCAGGATGCGCTTCACGTCGGGAGGTTATTGATAATGTCAATTAAACTTTCCCATCGACTACACTTGCTTCAATGGGCGTTGCCGGTGCTCATTCTCATCATGGCAATGATTCACCAGCTTGGCCCAGCTCGCTACGTTCACGAAATGTTCGGTGAATGGGCACACTATGGGCTCGAAATCCTCTTCTACGGCACAACCGGTCCCGTTGTGATGTGGCTCACACTCCGCACTGTTCGCACATGGGTCGAACAAAAGGAGCAGGCCGAAGCTGAGGTATATCGTCTCAACGGTGAACTTCAGCAACGGATCGATGAACGGACCCACCTGCTAAAGCAGATCATCAGAGTTCAGGAAGAAGAACGCAAGCGCATTGCTCGCGACCTCCATGACGACTTCGCTCAAACGCTTACGGCGCTAACCATTAACCTTGAGACCGCCCTCCAGAACTTGCCGGCGTCAATGTCGCCCCTCAGGGAATATATGGTCCGTGTCCAGGATCTGACAACAACCACGTTGGAGCAGACTTATCACTGGATTCAAGACCTGCGCCCACGGGTCCTTGATGACCTGGGCTTGGTGCCGGCTATCCGTTGGTATGCCGAAACTCGTTTAGAGGCATATGGGGTGAAGGTACACCTGGATATTGGAAATATCCGATGGCGTCTTCCGCCCGAACTCGAGACGACGCTTTTTCGCACCATCCAGGAGGCGCTCAATAACATCGCCAAACATGCTCAAGCTCATCAAGTCCTTGTTCGGCTGGTATTCACCGACGGGCACGTGATTGCTGAAATCGAGGATGATGGATTGGGCTTTGATCCGCAAGAGCTTCTTAAAGTGCATGAGGGCATGCGCGGCATCGGGCTACTGGGCATGCGGGAGCGTGTATCGCTTGTAGGCGGACAACTGACCTTGGATTCCAAGCCAGACGGTGGGACACGCATCCAGATCGAGGTGCCATGGACAGCCTGACGCCTATCCGAGTTTTGATCGCCGACGATCACACTATCGTGCGCCAGGGGCTGCACGCCCTGTTGCAGGCTCAACCAGACATCCAGGTTGTCGGTGAGGCCGGAGACGGTGCTGAGGCGGTGCGCCTGGCCCACGAGGCTCACCCTTCTATAGCCATTATGGATATTGCTATGCCTGTAATGGATGGGCTTGTAGCAACACGGGTAATCAAGCGTGATGTACCTGAGGTCCACGTACTCATCCTTACAATGCATGAGAATGACGAGTACTTCTTCCGGGCGTTACAAGCAGGTGCTTCCGGCTACGTGCTGAAGCAAGCGGCCGCCACCGACTTGATCGCCGCCATACGTGCAGTGGCGCGAGGAGAGGTATTTCTCTATCCATCCATAGCCAAAAAGCTACTCTTAGATTACCTTCGGCGGGCTCAAACCGGGGAGTCTCTGAGTACGCCTGAACAGTTGACATTGCGTGAGCACGAGGTGCTTGCCCTCATCGCAGAGGGTTTGTCGAACCGCGAGATCGCTGAACGATTGGTGCTGAGCCGAAGCACGGTACAGACTCACTACAGCCATATTCTGCAGAAGCTTGGCCTTCAAAATCGGGTCGAGCTAATCCGATACGCGTTGCGCCATGGCCTGATCGACCAAGACTGACAGGCGCTGGCTAAATCACGCCTGAGGAAAAAAGCACGACCCCAATATCGTGCTTTTTTGGATCCAATATAGCGCCCTGCACGATAGACTCGTGCTCTGTCCCCACTAAACTTGCACTAAGCCTTTGCCATCCCGTTCACTGATCGTTCGCAAGGAACGGGCAGATCCGTGATCAGGAAGGCCTCAACTGAAACGTGAGGAATCGATGGGCGAGAGACGGGTGCTATTAGTTGTAGGTCACCCCCTGCTGCGACAGGCAATCCGACAACTGCTGAACAATATCGGTCCAGAGTTGTTGGATGAGGCTACAGATATCGTTGACGGGGTGTACCTGGCCGTAAGCCAGCAACCAACCTTCATCATCCTGGATACGTCGATTGTTGAGGTGAGCGGATCGATGTTTGGAGAGCTGATTCACAAGCTGGCACCGCAAAGCAGGATTGTCTTGCTCGTCGACGACGGCCACGAGTATCGTGAAACAGCGCAGGAACAAGGGGCCATTTGTGTTAGCAAACGCACAGTCGCACTGGAGTTGCCACAACTTGCTCATCGGTGGTTATGTGGGCTTTGACTTGTTCAAGCGGACGCTAGAGGAGATTTACACACATGAACGATGACCCACAGGATCTCAAACAGCGGGTAAATCGCCGACAATTACTAAAGCTTTTAGGCACTGTTGGTGTAACGCCTATCGCTGCGCGGCTTCTGCCCGATTTGCTCCCTCACCTCAGCGACGCCTCGCCCGCTCAGGATAAGACGGAATCACGCCGGATACGCCAATGGGTGCTGGTCTTCGATTTACGTAAGTGCGAAGGCTGTGTCACGATCGGCGAAGCGCCGCAGTGCATCGAAGCGTGCAATGCGGAGCACTTCGTGCCGAAGGGGCAGGAGTGGATCAAGGTCTTCGAGATGGAAAGCCCCGGAGGCCACTCGTTTTTCCTGCCGCGCCCATGCATGCAGTGCGAAAACCCGCCCTGCCTCAACGTCTGCCCCGTCGGGGCGACCTATATGAACGAAGAGGGCGTCGTCCTGGTCAACCACGAACGCTGCATCGGGTGCCGCATGTGTATGGCGGCCTGCCCTTATGCCGCCCGGGTCTTCAACTGGGAGCAGCCCGAAAATCCCCCCGGCGCCACGTTCGCAACCTACTCGCCGGAGTATCCTGTTCCTCACCGGCAGGGAACCGTCGAAAAGTGCATGCTGTGCGCCCACCGCACCATGGATGGAAAGCTCCCGGCCTGCGTCGAGGGTTGCCCCATGTACGCCATTTACCTGGGTGATTTGACTGAGGATATCGCCACCAATGGCAAAGATGTGGTGAAGCTTTCCCTGTTCCTGGCGAGCAACTCGGCCTATCGGCTGAAAGAGGAACTCGGGACGCGGCCCCGCGTGTTCTACATCCCAGGCCACGGGCAGGAGAGCGGGCACGACATCGACGAGCATCGCCCAGTGATCCCAGCCCGCTCCTGGCAGGAGCAAGGGGTCAGCCTCGACGATCCCCAAGGAGGGCACTGATGGATACCTTGACTGATATGCAGCAAGCCGAGCGAAAACTGGAGGTGGTTGTTCTCCGCCCTCTGACCCAAACATCGCGCAGATGGTATGTCTGGACAGCCTCTTTGCTCGTCATCGTTGGCATCGGCATCGTGGCCTACATCAACCAATTGGCGAACGGCCTGGCCGTCACCGGCATGCGAGACAGGGTGATCTGGGGACTCTACATCACCAACTTCGTCTTTTTCATCGGCATCAGCCACGCCGGGACGCTGATCTCGGCGATCCTGCGGACCACCCATGCCGAATGGCGGCGGCCCGTGACCCGCATGGCTGAGCTGATCACCGTCGTGGCGCTGTCCATCGGCGGGCTCATGCCCGTCATCGACCTTGGCCGGCCAGACCGCATTCCCTTCCTGCTGCAATACGGCAAGATCAGCTCGCCCATCGTCTGGGATTTCATCTCCATCGCCACTTACCTTACGGCAAGCCTGATGTATCTCTATCTGCCTCTGATCCCGGATTTTGCGTTGGCCTACGACAGGCTGCGAGGAGCGACGTCTTCGATTCGCCTGAAGCTGTATGGCCTGCTCTCACTGGGATGGCTGGACCTGCCCGAGCAGCGCCGGCGGCTCACCCGAGGCATCAACATCATGATGATTCTCATCATCCCCATCGCCATCTCGGTGCACACCGTCGTCTCCTGGATTTTCTCGATGACCATGCGAGCCGGCTGGAATAGCACCATCTTTGGCCCGTACTTCGTTGTGGGCGCGATCTTCTCGGGCATCGCGGGCATCATCACCGTCATGTACGTTTTCCGGCGCATCTATCACCTGGAAGACTACATCACGGCGAAACACTTTCGTTACCTCAGCTACCTGCTGCTTGCCTTCGACTTGATTTACCTCTACTTCACCTTCGCCGAATATCTGACTACTGGCTACAAGATGGAAGAGGGTGAGAACTTCCTGCTGCGGGAATTGCTGGTCGGCCAGTATTCGCTGTTCTTCTGGGTTTTCGTCGTCGGCGGACTGCTCATCCCCGCGACCATCATCATCCTGCCCTGGACCCGAAAGATCCCGTTGCTGGTGCTGGGCTCGATTTTGGTGAACATTGGCATGTGGCTGAAGCGATTCGTCATCGTGGTCCCTTCGCTGGCCCTGCCCCTGCTGCCCACGGAGTGGGGCGTCTACATACCCACCTGGGTTGAGATAGCGATCAGCGCAGCCGCGTTCGCGGGCTTCGCGCTGATCTTCACGCTGGCCACCAAGCTGATCCCCATCATTTCCGTCTGGGAGATGAAAGAAGGTTGGGAGAGGGGACTCACGGCGCGGGCTCCCGAGCCTGCCAGGTCCGCGCCCACACTCGCCCCACTGGCGGCTGACACAGGAGGCGCAGATGAGCCCTAGATTGAGTGAGCCCCGGAAACAGGTGCGGCGCGTGCTGGCGCTGGCCATGTTGCTGTTGGCGATGCTGCCGGCGATGCTGCTGGCAATGTTGCCACTCCACCCGGCACATGCCCAGGGGCAGGAACCCGTGAAAATTCGCATTCCGATCACCGATGCCGGCTTCGATGGCCAGTCGGGCGAATACACGATCGAGGTGCAGGAGGGCGCCCTGGTTGAGATCACGTTTGTCTGGTCACACCAAGCCTACCCGCTGGAAGAGCACATCATGGTCTTCGAAGGATACAAGGTGGAGTCGGACAAGATCGACGCCGGGCATCGCGAGGCCACCGTCAAGTTCATCGCCGACAAGCCGGGCACGTTCGGGTTCAAGTGCGACCTCGAATGCGACCTGCATGACCATCTTCAGAAGGGCCGCCTGAAGGTCATCCCGCGCGGCGGGGGCGGCGGGGGCGCGTCATTTTCCGCCACCACGCTCAGCCTCACTCCCTCCACCTGGGCCACTGGCGGCGATCCTGTCAACATCACAGCAGTTCTGAAGGATGCCAATGGCGCCCCCGTCCCCAAGGCTGAGATACTGTTCACTATTGCAGCCGAGTTCGTCGGAACGAAAGGCGACATGGAAATCGGGCGTGCCCGCACCGATGCCAACGGCGTCGCCTTCTTCGAGTTCCAGCCCACGCTCGGTATCAAGCAGCACAAGATCACCGCCCACTTCAGCCGTATGGGCATCTACGAGCAAAGCGAGAGCAGCGTTCAGATCGAGGAAGTCGGGATGCCGCCGGTTGCGTATGAAGTGGCCCCCATCGGTCTAGAAAGCATCGCTCATTGGGCGCCCGCAGTGCTGTTGGTCGTGGTCCTGGGCGTCTGGCTGACGCTTGGCTACGTGCTCTATCAGGCGATCGCCATAGCCCGCCTGGGATGCAGAAAATGATGCCCGCTATGCGTGAGAACGGGCTATCAGCCCGTGTCAGTTAACCATGTAAGCTAAGGAGGAAAGAGTCATGTGGCACCAATTCAGGAATGGGAAGCGAACGGTATTCAGCCTGCTGGGTGTTGCTGTGCTGCTGGCCGGTGGTTGCTCCGCCGGGGTTTCACAGGCCGAATACGACAAGGCCAAGCAGGATCTGGCCGACCAGGAGCAGAAGGCGGCGGCTTATCAGAAGGAATTGTCGGACAAAGTGCAAGAGGTTGAGAATCTCAAACAGCAGCAGGCCGATCTGCAAAAGCAAGGTGGTGGGCCGGCCGGCGTCACGGTTCTGATGGGGGCCAAGGTCGTTACACCTGCGCCGCCGGCTCCGACTCCCACCGCGCCGCCAGCCGACTACACGCCGCCTCCCAGGCCGGTGCCACCCGCCTCCTACGACGAGCCAGTCGCGTTCTCCCTTTACGTGGAGACGTTGCAGACTACGCGTCCCAGCAGCTACAACGTGGCATCAACGGTCAGTTGCGTGCCCGGCAGTGTCTTTAAGCGAGGCCAGAGAATCGTCTGGCGCTTCGAGGTCATCGACATTTCGACCGGGAAGCGCCTCACCGACAAGGATGAGCCCACGATCAAGTTGCAGTTCCCCAATGGTGACGAAGCCACCGCCCGCTTCAGCCAACGGGCAGGCGGGCGCGTGCCGGACGCGCCGTGGATGTGGAACGCTACCTGGGACATCCCGACGGATTTCCCTCTGGGCGGGCTTGACTACGGCATCGTCATCACCGCGAAGGACGGGCGCACGATGACCTGGAAGCAACCGGCCCTCGTCAGCCAGACGTCCGACAGCCGTGTTCAGGTGGTCGAATAATACAGGCGCACGTTTACGATCCGTTGCAGACTGCGCCTATCTGGCCAGGCTTCGGCCTGTGGATGGATAAGGCCTGCAGGGCTCATGGATCGCAGAAATACATTTACAGGAGCGCAGTATGTTGCATGACATGTTGCCGTCATCGCGCCAGCGGTTGGTTGTTCTTCGGAATGTGGTCATGTGCCTGGGCCTGGTCTGGCTCATGACTGCTTGCACCCCGATGCAAGGCGCAGTTCCCGCTTCCGCCCTATCGACACAAGTGACGCCCTTGACCACTCTGCCGGCCGCAACGGCCATCCTCACCGCCACACCCTCTGTCCTCAAGTTACTGAAGGTGCAACCCGAGACCGGCCGCGCCGGGGACTCATTCACGATCACCGGCGAAGGCTTGCCGCCGGGCAAAGAAGTGGAGTTTACCTGGGCGACGGTGGACGGGAATTACATCACCCAGGTCAGCGCCGAGAACGTTGAGTTCCGCGAGAAAAAGTACACGGAGAAGCAAATATCCCTGGGACGTGCAACGGTCGATGCCCAGGGCCGCGTAGCCCATACGTCCACGGTGCCGGAGGACTACGGCGAGTTGCACGACATCTTCGCGATCGTGGATGGTCAGCCGGTAGCCAAGAGCGGCTTCCGCATCAAGCGGCATGTGACCATCACTCCGCAGGAAGGCCCGTTGGGGACCCCGATCACAATAGAGGTTACTGGCCTCGGCTGGCGACCGTTTGAGAGCACCATCGCGGTTCGGTACGACAATCACCCGGTTGGCATCATCACCGCCGTCACCACGAAAGGCACGGCACTGGCTGTGATTCGCGCCGCGGGACGCACCGGTAAACACATCATAGACATCAACCATGGCGCGAGGTCCGTGCCCTATCTCAACAACCAGCAATCCGGGACAGCCCATATACCGGACTGGCATTTCGAGTTTACTGTGACAAGCGACAGTGAAATACCGCCCTTCACGCTTGACTGGCCGGATGCTGCTCGGGTTGGCAAAGCCAGCGACGCCGTGCCGAGGACGGCGGGTAGTGGACTGGTCAATTCGGCTATTCAGGCATCGATGGAACCTGATTCCGGCCCGATTCTCTCCCAGAGTAGGCTGCACGCCAGTGACCTTCCACTCAGTGCGGAGGTTGAGCTTTTCTGGGTCAGCGTTCGTGGCAACCGGGTCAGCCCAAGCGGTTGGAGCTTGACGGAGGTATCGCTCCTTAAAACAACCACTGATCAGAATGGTTCGCTCAACGTGGGGCTGCAGATTCCAGATGACCTGGGTGGCTGGCACATAATCAAACTGGTGCAAGGCGAAAAAGTATTGGCGGAAGTCCCTTACTACGTCGAGCGCAGTCTGGTCGATGTAACGCCCAGGCAGGTAAAGAGCGGCGAGGTTTTCACGGTTCATATCAAAGGTGTTGGCTGGACAGAACTCGACAACGGCGTCGCAGTAACCTACGATAACGCCTACATCGGCTTCGCCTGTGGCTTTAACAGCAACGGCGATGTCACCATCAACCTGGTGGCAACGGGAGGTCCTGGAATCCATCTCATTGACCTCTACCCCATGATCTATCAAGGCCACGGCCAACCGCCCTGGGGTTATCAGCAGTCGTACCTGACCTTCCAGCAGGACTTCCCTGGTCTAGCATTGGGGTACAAGTTGCCTGCCTTCCGGCTGGCGATAGAGGTGAAATAGCGTATTGAGAGAGCCAGCCCAACAGCATGAGAGTATGTCGAGCGAAGCTTCTACGCGTCCGCCCACGCTCAGGGAGTTGTCTGGCGCCATAGCCAAACGACTGTCCCAGGGCAAAAGTCCTGGGGCAGTTGGTTCAGCGGGACTGGCCCGAAGCCCTCGGCGCGCCAGTTCGTGGCACGAGCGAGCGGGCAGTCGACAAGCGCTTGACCGACCGTAGCTGGCCGATATCTCTGTGCGGCAAGGCATCCGCGCATTCTTGCAGGCTAAATCTGACCTGTGTGTAGTCAGCGAAGGCAGCGACGGGCGCGAAGCCGTACTCGGATTGGTACAACGATTGGCCGTCATATGCGAGTGCGCGCATCGGCACACCTTGTAAAGAGCGGGTTCAAAGGGTCCGTGTTATCGACGATCACATCGGCCAACGATTGTGGATGGCATTGTGAAAGGTATAGCCGTTGGCCTGGCACATAGCGTTGCCAGTAACGCTCCCGCGCAGCTTCAACGCCACCAAGTGCCATGGCGTCGCGTTGGGCGGCCCGCTCGACAGTAACATCAAACGGCACATCCACGAATATTTTCACGTCCCAGTAATGGGTCAGCTCAGGACGCAGCAGGAAGATCCCGTCACACAGCAAGATGCCATCCACGGGCGCCTGGCGCAGGGGGGTGTCTATCGGCGCATCGGCGCGCAGGTCAAACGCCGCAGCGCGGTACTGCCGGTCGCCTCCTGGGCCGAGTGGCCCGAGCAGATTCCGGATAAAGGCATCGTAGTTGTACGAATCCAGGTAATAGCCCTCTGGCGAGTTCACACCTTGGCGGTAACGCTCGGTGCGCCGGTTGTGGAAACCGTCCACAGACGCACGGATGACCGGACGGCCGCGTGTCTGCAATGGCTGCACCAGTTTGTCCGCCAACGTGGTCTTGCCGGCTGCGTCCACACCGTCGACGGCGACGCGGAGTGGGTGAGGGCACTGCACGCTGACCAGGTAGGTGGCTGTTTGTTCGAGCAGGTCGGCGCGGCGCATCAGATCCAGTCGCTGTCGACCGTGCGTTCGTTGCGCACGTTGCCGGTGTTTAGCGTGGATTGTGGTTCGATCAACAGGACGTGCACCTCCTCCGCCGCGACGGAGCAGTGCTCAACGCCTCTCGGGATGATGACGAATTCACCTGCCTCAAGATGGATGTCCTGGCTGCGTAGCTTGATGGTGAGCTTCCCTTTGATGACCAGGAACAACTCATCCTCTTTCTCGTGGTGATGCCAGACGAACTCGCCTTTGAGTTTGACGAGTTTTACGTAGGCGTCGTTCAAGGCGCCGGTGATTCTGGGATGCCAGTAGTCCTGCACCAGGCCGAATTTCTGGGCGAGATTGACCTTCTTTATTTCTGTCTCCATCGTGTTCGAGTGTAGCACGGGTGGTTGGTGGTTGGTGGCTAGTCGCTGGTTGCTGGTCGTTGCCAGCGGGCTGGTGTATGGCAATGCCCACATCCGCCATATCGAGAGCGAGTTGCCCGATGCGGTCGTGGAAGCGTCTGCAGGGTCCTTGCTCCACCGCGACACCCCATCATCCCCGCAGGGCGTCACCGGCGAAATGGCATAGGCAAACCCTATGCTATTTGACTATAGGCTACACAGTTGGTAGTAACCCTGGGCCGCGCCCCACAACTGCTCCAGTTCACAGAATTCATCGGCAACATGCGCCTGTTCTTCGCGCCCTGGACCGAAGCCAATCGTGGGGAGATGCAGCATACCAGCGCTGCGCGCTGCGTTGGTGCAGAAAGCGTAATGGCCGATCGCGGGGTTTCCCAATGCGTGTTGTGCCGCACGCACGAAGGCATCATCCGGGTCCATGCGCCAGGCGGGTTGGAATTTCAACATGGTACGGGTTGCGCCGGTGTAGGTCTGCATGGTTTCCGTGTCGATCCCCGCGTGTGCCTTGAACGTGGGGTCTGTGCGATGCAGGTGCTCGACGATCTGGTGGATTGGATCGAGCACATCGCGCTCGGTTTCACCTGCCAATAGCCGGCGGTCAACGCGGACACGGCACTGATCCGGCAATACCGACACACTGGGGAAGGGGTGGCTGATGATTTCCGTCGGTTCCAGGATGCCGTCGCCAAGCAGGTCATCGTGCGGCGGTTGCCACGCATTCAGTGCCAGGATCAGCCGCGCCATCTGCTTGAGCGCGTTCACGCCCAGGTATGGAGTGCTGGCGTGAGCCGGGACACCTTCCGTGGTGATGAACAGTTCGGCCCGGCCGCGCCCGCCGATATTGAGCTTCAGGTTGGTTGCTTCGCATATCACCACACATGCAGGCCGATATTCCGACAGCACGTCGGCAAGCGCCAACCCCTCGATCTGTTCCTCGGAGACGGATGCAGAGATAAACACGCTATTGCGGATTGCGCCATCCTGTTTCGCGTAGGCAGCTCCACACAGACATGCTGCCAATGCACCCTTCATATCGGAAGCGCCGCGCCCCCAGAGCCTGCCGGCGCTGACCTCAGCACCGAATGGGTCCTTGGTCCATGCTCCTGCCGCTGCGACGGTGTCCAGGTGTGAATCGAAGAGAATGCTGTTCCCATCCCCTTGGGCCTCTGAGGGGGTGGGGTCCAACCGTCCAATGACGTTACCCAACTCATCGACGCGCACGTCATCGTAGTTCAGTGCACACATGGCATTCATGGCCACTTGCGCAACCGGGCCCTCTTCACCGGCAAGGCTCCTGACGCGAATCAGGTCGCGCGCCACGGCAATGATTTGTTGTTTGCGTTCGGCGGTGAGCATACAGGAGGTATTCTTTGGCTGGTTAGATCTTAGGTCCCGGTGTGCCTATTTCAAAAAGTCCTTGAGCTGGCGACTCCGCCGTGGATGGCGCAGACGTCGCAGCGCACGGCCTTCAATCTGGCGGATGCGCTCGCGCGTCAGTCCGAACTTCTGGCCCACCTCTTCCAACGTGTAACACTTCCCATTCACAAGTCCGAAACGCAGGCGCAGGATGCGTTGCTCACGAGGTGTGAGGGTGGAAAGGACCTGCTCGATCTTGTCACGCAACAGGCTCTCGAAGACAGCCTGGGATGGAGAGGGAGTGCTGTCGTCTTCAATGAACGCGCCAAATTCGTTGTCCTCTTCCTCGCCGACCGGCTGCTCCAGTGAAAGCGGGCGCCACGACACTTTCAGCATCCATTCCACTTTATCCAGCTCGATCCCCAGCTCTGTAGCGATCTCCTCCGCGTTTGGTTTTCGGCCTAAGACCTGCTCCATTTCATGCGCGGTTTTGTACAGGCGGCGGATGCGGTCGCTCATATGTACGGGCACGCGGATGGTGCGCGCCTGGTCCGCAATGGCGCGCGTAATGGTCTGGCGGATCCACCATGTCGCATAGGTGCTGAAGCGGAAACCCAGTTTATGGTTGTATTTCTCCACCGCTTTCATCAAACCGAGATTCCCCTCCTGGATCAAATCCAGGAATGGCACCCCCCGGCCCATGTATTTCTTCGCGATGCTGACAACCAGACGCGTATTGGCCTTAATCAAATGTTCGCGCGCCAACCGGCCATCTTCGATGACCTGGGCAATATGCTCGGCCTCATCAGGTTTAAGGTGGTCGTTGGTCGAATCCAGGCGGGTCTTCGCGCGGTTGGCATGGTCAATCTTCTTGGCTAATTTTATTTCCTCGGCGTTTGTCAGAAGGGGGACACGTGCCATTTCGCGCAGATAGAGCCCGATACTATCGTCGGCGCTAATACTGGCGATATCATCCGTTTCTTCCTCATCGTCATCGTCGTCGTCGAGGAACAACAGGTCGGACTCGTCCTCGTCCTCACCGGATAAATCCTGAACCTGTATGCCGGCTTCATTGAGGAGAGTGATGACGCGATCGACTGGATCATAGCTGTCATCGACATCCGGTAATAATTCCAAAATGTCTTCGATAACGACATAGCCCTGTGTTTCGGCCTTTATCAACAGTGAAGCGACAATTTGATCTTCGTCGATCTGGTTTTTCATGTATGCACCGGCAATCGGTCTACGATAGTGTTGTGGCGGACGCACTCACAACCTGGGCGACCTTCACAGCATTACGACGGATTGCCCCTCCCTTGTTCGTCTTCTTCGTCGGCCCACTTAATCGTGAGCCAATCAGAATTGTCTCCATCGACCAATTCCGCCAGTGTTTGTTTACCCTGGTAATTGGGGGAAATTGGGTTGATGGGGATGGCCATAATGATCAGTTCGCGTATCGTGTTGGTGAGATCGATGTGACCGTCCTCCCGAACGCGCCAGTCTGGTTCGGGAGCATGGAAACCAGGCAACGTGAAGGCAACGTCGTCAAGCGTAACCGAGAGAGGTAACTCGAACGTTTCGAGCGATCGAACACACTGCACCGTTGTCGCGGAATCAATAGTACCCTCAACGAGTACACTGTCGTTTGTACGTGTAAACGTCAACTCCCCCCGCAAGTAAGCCACTTGGAGTTCGTCGTCGAGCCACGTGCGGCCTCGATCAAGCTGCTCTTTTTGGCGAGTGCCAACCGGCGCGCCTAGCAGATTATTCAGCCGGAAGCGCATACTTCATCTTAACACGTCTTGATAGCGAGCGTCAATCACCATATCGTAATGACAATCAAGCTTTAACATTGTGACAACGAATAATGGCATAGAATAGTCATCGATGCTCAATCGCGATTGCCTCATGGCAAACACGGGTCTAATCTTACAACAAAGCCAATGCCACTCCTCGCCGGGGCATGCCATGCATAACTACCTTAAATCTCAGCCGATTTTTAAGGTTGATCTTGCCCGTCTGCTTGATTGCACCAGCCAAATGCGTAGAATCGAGAGTCCCACAGGTGGCGCTAGAACAGTGGGCGAACTGTCCCTGATGCCACTGAGTCTTTATTGGGCTGGAGCCAATAATGAGACCTGAGGAAGCATGGCAGTCAGCAGTTGGTGAAATCGAGGTCAACGTGGGGCGTGGGAGCTACACGACCTGGATCAAGTCAGCGCGTCTTGTGACATACGAAGATGGACAGTTCATTATTGGCGTACCGAATGGCTACGTCAAGGAGTGGATGGAGAATCGTATGTTGGGCCAGCTTAAGCGCATCCTGAGTGATCGAATGTCGCGGGGTGTGGATGTTTCATTCATGTTGCTCTCGCAAAATGGCTTGACACAAATGGCCGGACAGTCTAATCCACCCCTTGCAAATACAACGAATATAAGTGGGACGTCGAATCATGTCTCACAAGCGCAAACACATACGACGCGGTTTGCGCCGGACGACGTGGCGGCCTATGAGCTACGCGGCGCGCCTGGCAACGGCGACGGTCTACACCCGCGTTACACGTTCGAGACGTTCGTGGTTGGGTCCGGGAATCGTATGGCGCACGCAGCAGCGATGTCCGTGGCCGAACAGCCTGCCGATCGCTACAACCCCTTGTTCCTTTATGGGGGATCAGGACTTGGTAAGACTCACCTGTTGCACGCCATCGGACACGCCGCCAGGCAGCGTGGACAGACCTGTTTTTACGTCACGTCTGAGACGTTCACGAATGAGTTGATCGCCGCGATTCGCTCCCAAAGCACCGAGTCTTTTCGCAATAAGTATCGCTATGTCGATATGTTGCTGATGGATGACGTCCAGTTCATCGCCGGCAAGGAAAGCACGCAGGAAGAATTCTTCCACACCTTTAACACGCTTTACAGTGCGAACAAACAGGTCGTTTTGACCAGCGATCGCCCGCCGAAGATGATGGTCACTCTCGAGGAGCGCCTGCGCAGCAGGTTCGAGTGGGGATTGATGACAGACATCGCGCCACCCGACCTGGAAACACGCATTGCCATTCTGCAACAGAAGGCCGCGGTGCGCGGCATCAGCCTGGGGCCGGATGTGGTTGAATTCGTGGCTAAACAGGTTCAGAGCAACGTGCGTGAGTTGGAAGGCGCGCTCACACGGCTGATCGCAACCTCCGACATGATGGGGCGGGCCATCACGATCCAGTTTGCGCGCGATACCCTGGTTGACTTGATGGGCCGGCGCGCGCACATCACACCGTCCCAGGTCGTTGAGACGGTATCGAAGTTCTACAACCTCTCCGTGCAGGAACTGGTGTCGGCCGCGCGCAACAGGGAGCTTGTGCAGCCGCGCCAGGTGGCGATGTACCTGATCCGGCAGGAGACGGACGCCTCACTGCCGGAGATTGGCAACCTGCTCGGCGGTCGCGATCATACCACCGTGATCCACGGTATTGAGCGCGTCAAAGAGCGCCTGGAAGCCGAGGATCAACTGCGCCGTGACGTCATGAGCGTGCGGGAGCAGTTGTACATCAACGTGATGGCCTAGCCGGTCACGACGTCCGCGATGTCCACATACTCGTCGCGCACAACGGACGCGTCGTCGATGCCGAATATAGCCAAAACGTCGCCGATCATCTGTGCCTTGTGCTCCGCATCGCGGATGCTCCACGTGCGGCTCTTGATCTCGACGAAATAGCCGGGTTGCGCGGGGGTCACCATGCGGTCGATGTTTATAAAAAACGTGTCATCGTCGTAAATCACTTCCCAACGCAGGCGGTCTTTTTCGATCGCAATTTCGCGCGACGGCTTGAAGTACTCGCGGTAGAAGCGCAGACTGCGGTCGGCCGGCGCGATGAAGCGCGAGCGTGACAGCAGGATGGAGTGCGGGTACTCGCGTTCCTTTTGCGCGCCGACCAGCGTCAGGCGGTAACGGCTGCTGACGATGTTGCCTTGTTCGTCCACCCGTTCATCCTCCCGGTAGCGCAAGCGTGTGTCTTCGTTGCTGAAGTGGAAGTAGGTGTCGAACTGCCGGTAGTGGACGTGCCGGACCAGGTTGAAGTCTGTCCCATTGATTTTCGCGATGATCGGCGCCGGGTCGTCGACGTGCGCTTTCACCTGCACTTCGAACGACTCTTCCTGCTGCAAACCGCCAATGGCGGCCAGTTTCTGCAGCACATCTCCTTCGCGCTCGATGAGGAAGTGGTCAATCTGTTGTGCCACCTCGTTTGCACGCGCACGGATGGCTGTTTCGTCCAATGACAGCAAGCGGCGCTCGCGCATCAGACACTTCCCGTTGACCCATACGTCGCGCACATCCGACGCTTTGCTGGCGTACACGATTTGGGTGAAGATACTGTTCGGGTTGCGCGATAATTGATAATATTCCGGCGTGTTATGCAAGGCGGCCATGTTTAGGACGATCACGTCAGCGCGCTTGCCCGTTTCAAGCGACCCGGCGAGGGTGCCGATATGTAATGCTCGCGCGCCCTCGATGGTCGCCATGGCGAGTGCTGTGCGCGCCGGTACGACCACCGGGTCACGGGTACTTCCCTTCGCCAGCAGCGCCGCCAGGCGCATTTCTTCGAAATGATCCAGGTCGTTGTTGCTGGCCGGTCCATCCGTGCCGATGCCCACATGCAATCCCGTCGCCAGCATTTGCGTGACGTTGGCAATGCCGCTGGCGAGCTTCAGATTTGCGGTGGGATTGTGCGCAACCGTGGCGCCGGCGCGTTGCAACGTACGCATCTCACCCTGATCGATCGCGGTGCAGTGTGCGGCGATGACCTTGGCTTCCAACAGGCCGTTTTTCTTCACCCAGTTCACGACGGGCATGCCGTGCTCGCGTCGTGACTCCTCCACTTCCTGGAACGTTTCACTGATATGGGTGTGCAGCGGAACGTCATATTTCACAGCCATTTCCGCGCAACGCAGCAGCAGTGCCCCGCTGCAGGTGTAAGGTGCGTGAGGGGCGATCACCGGCACGATCAGCGGATGACCTTTCCATTTTTGAATGAACCGTTCACATGCTTCCAGGCTCTCGTCCCAGGAGCCTGCGTCCGGGGTGGGGTATTGCATGATGGTCTGGCTGCACAGCGCGCGCATCCCCACCTCCGAAATGGCTTGCGCGATGGCATCTTCAAAATAGTACATGTCGTTGACACACGTCACACCGCTGCGCAACATTTCGGCGCAAGCCAATTGTGCGCCGAGGGTGACAAACTCCGGTGAAACGAAGTTGCGTTCAACGGGCAGCATATAGCCATAGAGCCAGACGTCCAGCCGCAAGTCGTCGGCCAGGCCGCGCAGCAAGGTCATCGGCACATGCGTGTGCGCGTTTATCAGACCCGGCATGACCGCACAGCCCATACAGTCCACCAGCTCTTGCGCATGGTATTGCTTAGTAATAACGTCCGCGCTCCCCACTGCGACGATCGAGTCACCCGATATAGCTACTGCGCCGTGTGGATAGAGGGTGAACGCGTCATCCATGGTGATGACAAATCCGTTCGTGAGAATCGTGTCAACCTGGGCAGGGGATCCTGTCTGCGCTGTCTGAGCTGTTTTGGCCAATTGAGACATGTAAATGTTATAGCACAAGTCAAATGCGGAAGAGGTTGCGCGTGACAGGGTAGCCTGAAAAGACAGAGCGGGAGTATAATCCATTCAATTCAATAGATATCATCTCCAAGTTGAGAGCCGGCTGTGCTGTGTGGCACACCGGCTTTTTTCTGTACTGCGGTTGATACCTGGATTCTCCCTGTTGAGAGCCGGATGCGCAAAGAGCGCACCGGCTTTTTTGGTTTTTCGGCGGCGCGTTTGCTTTGACATCCTGATCGGCGAGGCGAAAGGACATGACGAAGAAAGCATTATTTGCTGACTCATCGATATTGATGATCGCGGTGATCTGGGGATTTACCTTTCCCATGGTTAAAGGGGCGGTTGAAAATTTCCCGGTCTACTCCTTTCTCGCCGTACGTTTCGCCATTGCTTCCATCGCCCTATTGCTGCTCACGTGGCGTGGGCTGCGACACATACCACGCAAGTGGGTATTCTTCGCCCTGGCGACCGGCCTGATGAACTTTGCTGGTTTTGCATTACAGACCTATGGGTTGCAGACTGTGGCACCGGGGCGCACCGCTTTCATTACAGGACTGTATGGCGCGCTCGTGCCACTCATGCTGGCGTTGATCGGCCGGGGCAGGATCACGCGCGTCATGTGGGTTGCCATCGTGCTGTCGGTGCTTGGCCTGACCTGCCTGTTCTGGCAAGACTTAACCTTGAGCTTTTCCACGGGCGACGGGTTGATCGTACTGTGCGCCTTTGCCTTTGCAGCGCAAATTGTCATGGTCGGCCTGTTCCCGAAAGAACTTGACCCCAAGCCCCTGGCGACGCTGCAGGCGTTGGCATGCTTCGGCGCGTCTGCCGTCTTTGCGCTGGTGAATGACAGGCCACTGCCGATGTTGCCCATGGACACTCTCGGGGCAGCGCTTTTCACGGGATTGCTCGCCACTGCCCTGGCGTTGGTCGTACAAACGTGGGCTCAACGTCACACCCCCACGACTCATGCGGCATTGATATTCTGCACCGAGCCAGTGTGGGGCGCCATTGCCGGTGTTGCACTGTTCGGGGAGATTTTTACGCCGCTGGCGGTCGTAGGATGTGGTCTGATGTTGGTTGGGATGGTGGCGCCTGATCTGGCAGGTACATTTCGCACCATCGTGCGCCGCCGTGCAACGGGGCCAGCGCCGATGGGCGTACCCGCACGCTAAGATCTGTCGCAACCCATCTTTTTCTCAGTAATTACTAAATGGTACCTTTTTAAATCCTGTAAAGCCCGTTCTCATAGTAGAATGCATTCATGAGTGGTTTGCGCGATACAGGCTCAACATCAGGATCGATATCGCCAATTCAGGCCGCATTGTTGCAGGGAACAGGTCAAGTTAATGCTCGTATACTCCTGCGAGCTGCTCTGATCCACATTGGTCGTGGTGTTTCGGGTGACTTTGACATTACGATTGCACCCGACGATACCCAGGTTTCCCGAGAGCACGCGCGTCTGATCCTGGAGGCCGGACGCTGGCTGCTCGAAGACTGCAGCAGGAACGGAACTCTGGTCAACGGCGAGTTAGTGCATCATCAGCGGGTTGTGCTGCGTGCCGGTGATCGTATTCAAATTGGGCGGACGTTTGACTATACTTTTCGCGATCTGAATGCCACTGACGATGTCGCCGTATCCGATGCCACGTCTGGATCCGGTGTCGTGGCGACCGCCCACGAGACACCACCGAGCAAAGTGGGCATCTGGATCAGCCCCAGCGCAGCCGTATGGCGCGATGGTGTGGCTCTGTCGGCAAACTTGTCGCGGACTGAGTACCGGTTACTGAAATACCTGGCGAGGCGCCCGGGCGATGTATGCGATTATGACTCCACCATCCAGGCCGTATGGGGCGTGATGCGCGATAAAGACAGCCTGCACGAACTGATCTATCGCGTACGGCGAAAGATCGAGTCAGATCCTACTTCTCCGCGCTACCTGATCATCCGCGCGGGCATCGGCGTGGTTTTCTTCCCCCAGGGCAGCAACGGGGGCGCGACAGAGTAGACCCCCAAGCGTCACTTATTCGCCGGCGCCTGAACCCTGCTGAATCCACTTTAACTGCAAGACGCCACTATGTTGCGACAGTCTGTCGAGCACTGTCTGTGGAAAGCTGACGATATACGCATCTTTGCCTTTGTAATGGACCTCGTATCGAATCATTTCCTGTTGCTGCGCCAAGTCATATTCGATCTCAGCGCGAATGACTCGGATATCATTGGATTCGATTTCGCGCCTGTAGTCGTCAGGTGTGACACTATCCATGTGAACTGAGAGCAGTAAGGTAGCGTAACGGTCATTGGGTATGTGCTTCTCGAATAGCGGCAATACCCTCAGCGTGAAGAGTGCGATGAATATACCAATCCCTCCCAGCAGCAAGTACCCGCTGCCAAGTGCTATCCCAATGACGGTGACGAACCACAAACCTGCGGCGGTCGTCAGGCCGTGGATTAATTTCCCCCTGCGTAGGATGGTGCCGGCGCCGAGGAACCCCATGCCGGCCAGGATGCCTTGAGCCATGCGGTTGGGGTCGGGACGCCAACCCAGATTGGGAATGGTTGCGGAAGCATCGGTGAAAAAGAAGAGTGCGACGATCATGGCAATCGCAGACGCACAACACACCAGGATATAGGTGCGCAAACCTGCGGCCCGGCCACGACTCTCACGCTCTAGACCCAAGATGAACCCAGCCAAAAGCGCTGCGCCGATACGGAGTAACACGTCAAGCAATGTAAGTGGTTGGTTGATCATCCACCCCAATATAAACCGGGCGATCAACTTGCCGATGGCTGGTTGCCGATGGCTGAAGTAGAACGCCCGGTTGGACCTGTGACTTAAGGTTAAGGTTATGCCAGGACCGGGATGATCATCGGTCTACGGCGTGTTTCGGCATAAACAAACTTGCTGAGTGCCTCGGCAGCCTTATCCTTGATCGCCGTTTCGCTGGTTGCCCCATTCGTGTTTTTGAGCGCATCGGTAACTGCCCCATTCATCGCTTTGATGAGCGTTTCGGCGCCCTTCATGTAGATGAAGCCGCGGGTAATGATCTCCGGCTCGGCCAGGTGACCATCCCCATTACGACGCAGCACCAACAGGATGAAACCATCACGCGACAGCACTTCCCGGTCGCGGATGACCGTAGGACCGATGTCACCAACACCACTGCCATCCACAAAGACATAACCGCCAGGCGTGCGTTCCAACTGCTGTGCCACCCCATCAGTGAATGCGATTGGCATGCCATTCTCAACCACGAATACATGATCGGGTGGCATGCCCAAGTCGACGGCCAGACTTGCATGCGCCTTCAACATGCGCAACTCGCCATGCACAGGGATGAAGTACTTAGGGCGGATCAGGCTGATGAGCAGTTTTTGCTCTTCCTGGCTGGCGTGTCCTGACACGTGAACGCGTGCCAGGGGCGAATACACGACATTGGCGCCTTTCTGGAACAGCCGGTTGATGATGCGATGTACGTACTCTTCGTTGCCGGGAATCGAGTGTGCAGAAATAACGATCGTGTCGTCTTTCTGGACGTTGATGACCGGGTGTTTGCCGGTGGCCATACGCGCGAGCACCGCACTGGGTTCGCCCTGACTCCCAGTCGCCATGATGGCAACTTCGTTGGGCTTCATCTTGAGCGTGTCTTCCAAGCGGACCAGCATGCCTTCGGGGATACTGAGGTAACCCAGTTTCTGGGCCATTTTGACGTTATCTACCATGCTGGTGCCGGCCATGGCCAGTTTACGCCCGTAGATCTCGCAGATATTGATGACTTGCTGAATGCGCGAGATGAGCGACGCGAAGGTGGCGACAATAATGCGCCCGTCCGCGTCGCGGAAGACGTTCTCCAACGCTGGCTCAATGGCTTTTTCGCTGGGCGTGATCCCTGGCTGCTCGGCGTTGGTGCTATCCGATAACAATGCCAGCACGCCGCGCCCGGCGAAATCCGCCAGCCTGGCAAAATCCGGTTTGTGGCCATCCACCGGTGTGTGGTCGAACTTGAAATCCCCGCTATGCACCACCAGCCCTGCCGGGGTGGTCAGGCCGTAGCCTACGTTGTCGGGGATACTGTGGCACATACGGAACAGCTCGATCTTGAACGGTCCAATGTCGAGCACTGCGTTCGTAGGTACCGTGTGTAGCGGTGTTTCTGAGTACCTGGCGCCACGCAACTTCACGTCCAACAGACCACGTGTCAATGGCGTGGCATACAATGGCACACCGGGAAATTCCTTCACGAGGTGAGGAACAGCGCCGGTATGGTCTTCGTGTCCGTGTGTTATGAGAATGCCGCGAATATCGTCTTTTCTATCTTTTAGATACTGGTAGTCAGGGATGACGGCGTCAATGCCGTGCATGTCGGATTCCGGGAACATCATGCCACAATCCACGACGAGAATACTCTTCTCGTACTCGTAGACCATCATGTTCTTGCCGACTTCCCCTAATCCCCCCAGCGGTATCCATTTAAGTGTTTGTAATGTCATGAATTGTTGAACAAAATAAACTCAAACCCAATCAACCCTATTATACTCATCCTCAATCGCCTTTTAACATTTTAAATTTCAATTGTCAATAAGCATGGATTTGATAGCTAACATGGGAAGATCATCCACCAACATCAAAGTGCGTCATTTATTCCTGCTCGGTTTTGGCGGTGTGGGCAGGGCGCTGGCACGGCAGGTCCTGGCCGCGCGTCGCCTGCACGAAACGCGCAATGGCTTGTGGCTTAAGGTCGCCGGTATCGCCGACAGCGCCGGCACGTATGTGGAGCAGAACGGGATCGGGTCTGAGCGTCTGGCTGAAATGCTCGAACGCAAGACGGCTACAGGCAGGCTGGGTGTTCAGCAATCACCCATTGCAGGCACAGATTTGTACGCGATGTTACCCGCAGGCACCATTGTCGTGGACACGACGGCGACCGATCAAACCGTGCCGGTGTTACTGCCGGTCGTTCGTCGAGAAGGTGGCATCGTCCTGGCGAATAAACTGCCATTGGCAGGCGATCTGGCCTGGTTTGATGACATCGCGCGAGGCTATACACGCTGGGAGACGACCGTGGGCGCAGCGTTACCTGTCGTTTCCACGCTTAATACATTACTTGATAGTGGGGACGAGGTGCAACGGATCGAAGGCTCGTTGAGTGGCACATTAGGTTTTATTGCCGCGCAGTTGGAAGCCGGCGTGAGATTGGGGGATGCGGTACGGGATGCCAAGCGACGCGGTTACACGGAACCTGATCCGCGCCAGGACCTGGGTGGGCTGGATGCTGCGCGCAAGGCGTTGATCCTCGCACGAATGATGGGCTACCGCTTGCATATGAACGACGTGCAAGTCGAATCGCTCTACCCACCGGAGATGAACGCGCTCACGGTCGAGGACTTCCTGCGCGAGGTGGATGGCCTGAATGCCACAATGGCGGCGCGCGCCGCGGATTTGACCCGTGGTGGCAGGAAGCTGCGCTACACGGCGGTGGTTGAGAACGGGCAATGCACGGTGGGGCTAACTGGCGCCGACCCAGCCAGCAAGCTGGGTAGTATCCGCGCGTCCGATAGCATCGTCGTATTCACGACAAAGCACTACAGCGACAACCCCCTGGCCGTGAGTGGGCGTGGGGCGGGGCAGGAGGTGACGGCCAGCGGCGTGCTGGGCGATATCATCAGTCTGTCACGCGAGATGGGTTAATCCTGCAATATGCGCTCGACATCGCGAGCGATCTGATCTGTTGGTGTCGCAAAGGGGTAAGCCATGCGCCAGTACCCATCAGGGCCAATCAGGTAAGTGAACGACGTGTGTGCGATCAGGTAGCTGGCCTGCGTCCCAGTGGGCTTCTGCTTCTCGGATTTTGCGCCGTAGTCAAGCCCAATCTGGGCGACCTTGTTCGGGTCACCGGTAAGGCCAATGAATGTTGGGTCGAAGGTGCCGACGTAACGTTTCATCACCTCGGGCGTGTCGCGTTCCCCGTCCACGCTGATCATCACGAACGCGACACGATCGACCATTGCCGGCGCTGTCTTTTCCAGCTCACGCTTGACTTGTTTGAAATCGGCCAGGGCCAACGGGCACACATCCGGACAATGGGTATAGCCGAAGAAGATCAACACGGCCTTGCCGCGCCAATCGCTCAGGTTGGCCGGTTTGCCATCCTGGTCGGTGAGTGTGAAGTCGCGGGCGGGGCGCGACTGATCTACGACGATTCCGCCTGGCGTAGGGGTGGCAGGGGGAGGCAGGAGCAAGTTAGGTGCAATGGACAGAGCCAGACCAATCAACACGATCAGCACGATGGATCCGGCCACCGCGCCGAGTAGAACCAAACCATCTCTTTTCACGGGCTAAGTTTACCGCTATTGCCGTCGGGGAGGCCGCGAGGAGGCCGCCAGGCTGAATGCATTCCTACGGAATGCCGCCCTCTTCAGAGGGGATGGCGGCGCTCCCAGGCCCCCGGGCTATTGCCCTCGTAATTTTTGCACAAACTCATAGGCTGCCTGCGCCGGGTCGGGCGCGTTGCCGGCTGCGCGAATCAGTGCACTGGCACAGATGACGCCATCGGCATACCGGCCTACCTCGCGCACGTGTTCGGGTTTGCTGATCCCAAATCCTACGACCACGGGTTTACCGTGTGCTTTGGCCTTGACGCGCTCCACGTGCTCGCGCAAGCCGGCGGCAAGCTGGTCGCGTGCACCGGTGACACCCGTTACAGCGACGACGTAGACGAACCCGGTTGCGTGCGAGACCGCCAGCTCGATGCGCGGGTCGGTGCTGGTTGGCGCGACGAATTGCACCAGCGCCATGTCATTCGAGGCACATAGCGTCGAGAGGTGATTGCTCTCCTCGGGCGGCAGATCGGGTACGATGAAACCATCCGCACCGGCGCGTTGCCACTGCTCGACGTAGGGCTGCTCGCCGAACGCCAGCAACGGATTCAGATAGCCCATCGCCAGCATGGGAATCGCAACGCCGCGCGCGCGCAATGTGGCCGCCAGCTCGATGCAGCGGTGTACGGTGATACCTTGTTCAAGGGCGACCTGGCTGGCATGTTGGATGACTGGGCCGTCAGCAAGTGGATCGCTAAACGGTATGCCCAGTTCGAGCATGTCGGCGCCGGCGCGCGTTATCGCCTGGATCACGTGCAGCGAGGTTTCAGCGTCTGGGAATCCCAGCGGCCAATAGGGCATCAAGGCGGGCCGGCCCGCCGCTTTCGCGCGGTCGAATGTGGATTGGATGTGAATGATTGACATACTGCTTAGCCTGGTAGGTTGAGATGGAGCAGCCCGCCAGGTGGGACCTGGTCCGGACCGACTGCCAATCGTTGGGCAGGTGTGCGCATGGATACGGCACTTTCCAGCGCTTCTATTGTCGGCGTGTAGCCCAGGTCAACCTGGTTATCTGCAACCACAATATCCTCACAACCTGTTTCGAGGTGTATCGCGGCTGCGGGTTTGTGTGGTGGGCCGAAGCGATTCGCCACGATCTGAACGCGATGGATCCCTTCCTCCATGAATATTTCTGCAGCTCCGTCGCTGGTGCCGTTGTCATAAATCCGGTTGTGCTCGATGACATTGTCATTGCCGCCATAGGTGGGGATGGTCTTGCGGAAGTAGATCCCATAACGCCCACTGCCACAGATAACATTGTTGCGGATCAGGTGGTGGGAATCACGCTCTCCGATGGAGATGCCATCGTGTCCGTTGCCGTTGAGCTCGCATCCTTCACACAGCGAGTAGGTCACACGCAAGCAGTAGAAGATGCCGTCATTGCCGTTGTTCAGGCACTTGCAGCGCCTGATGATTGGCGCGACTGAGCCACTGCCCGGGTGTAGCCCATGACCGACGTTATCGACCAACTGGCAATCCTCGATCGTCGTGTGCACACACTGCTGGAAACTGATGCCGTCGCCGTTGAACTCACGCACGCCGACGTTACGGATGGTGACATCATGAGCCTGGATCAGGTACACGCCGCCACCGCGGCAGCCGTTCAGGTAGGCGTTGTCGGTGCGGTTTCCATCGATGGCAAGATCGGCAACGGTGGCGCGAGTGATGTCGCAGCCACTGACGACAGGATGGACGGACGTCACGATGGCGTGGTTGTGAACGTGATAGTCGTGATTCAGCATCCGGTTGATGCCGTAGCGATCGCCCTCGCGCCAGGTCAACGTTGCAACGGTATCGTAGAAGCCTTTTGATTCATCATCCTGTATCAGCACCCCCATGCCGACACAAAACTTGTCTGGTTCGGCCACGCTGATATCGTAATGCCCATATCCGAGGAAGGCCGGGATGGTTGATTGGACGCTGGGCGCTTTGCGCAGCACGGTTTCCGCACCAGCCCCCTGCACCGTCACGTTGCTGCGAAGGTGTAACGAGTCAAGCATATCGTACGTGCCGGGCAGAATCGTCACGATGCCGCCGCCCATTGCCGCAGCACGATCGACGGCCGCCTGTATCGCGGCATTTGTGGTCCCGTTGATATCAGCTTGTGTGTGTCCGACGGTGATTTGAAACCGGTTTGCCATTGCGGACTTCTCCTTCAAGTCAATCAAAGTCAATCAGATACTAGCCCACCGATGCCGTGGTACTTGCCCATGAAGTAGAGCAGCGGCGCCTGATCCGGCTTCTGGATGCCGGCAGCTTCCACCTGGCCTACAAATATCGTGTGGTCGCCGGTTACCAGTGTTTCGGCCACCCGACAATCCACATAGGCAATTGCATCATCGAGCACAGGCGCCCCCGTGACTTCGCTGTGATGGTTGATATCCTTGAAGCGATCCTGGTCGGGGAACCGACCCGCGAAACGGTCTGACACATGGGACATCTCGGGCGCCAGGAAATTCACGCAGAAGATGCCGCTCTGTTCGATCAGTGGATGGGAGCGTGTCTTGCGATAGATTGATACAAACACCATCGGTGGTTGCACCGAAAGCGACGAAAACGCTGTTGCGGTCAATCCGTAAATAAGCTCATCTGTGCGGGTCGTCACGACCGTAACCGTACTCGCCCAATGGCGCATCACATGCTTGAATTCATCAGGTGTTACCATGCGGATGTCTTCTTCTATCAGGGATATATCCATCCTTGCAAATATCCCTGCATCATACCGCGCATGGGGAGAGGGGTGCAAAACGTAAAACGTAATGCGGAAAAGCCTTCTTACGTTTTTCGTTTTACGCATTACGCTTTATTCATCACGAAACGCGATCACCACATCTGCCACGTTGGTGCCGGTTGGGCCGGTGGTGATGAGGTCGCCCAGCGCCTGGAAGAAGTGATAGCTGTCGTTACGAGCAAGGAATTCTTCAGCATGCAAGCCAAGGGCGGCAGCATGCGCAACCGTGTCCGGCGTTGCAAGGGCACCCGCCGCGTCGGTGGGGCCATCGGTGCCATCGGTGCCGAAGGCGGCGACACAGGTAGGACAAGCTGTCAGCTTGTCCAACTTGCCCAACTTGTCCAGCTCGAGCGCGGCAGCCAGGGCCAACTCCTGGTTGCGTCCCCCTTTGCCATTTCCCTGTATCGTCACCGTGGTTTCACCACCGTAGATGAGGCATGTGCGTGGTTGTGCGGCGCTGATCGCGCGTGCAATCTCACGACCGCGTTCGCGCGCCTCGCCGCGCAGCTCTGTCGTTACGACGCGCGCCTCGTAGCCGAGTTTTCGCGCTGCATCTGCGGCAGCGTCGCACGCCTGGGTGTTGTTGCCGACCAGCACATTGCGGGCACGCGGGTCATTGGTCAAGCCGGAAGCGATGACGTCGAGTGGATCGCCGATCACGTCAGACAGGATCAGCCCGAGCACCTGGCCTGGGGCAGACAGCCGCGCCAGCCCGCCACCCTTTAGCCGGTCCAGTCGCGAGCGCACGATGTTCATCTCGCGGATATCTGCGCCACTCTTCAACAAGGCGTCATTGATGACCTGCAACGTGCTGAGCCGAATGCCAGGGTGGGGCGCTACCATTAACGCCGATGCTCCCCCCGAGATACATGCGACGACGAGTGAGCGCTCGGTGCAGCCTGCAATGGCGGCAACGACCAGTTCGCCTGCGTGTGCACTATTCTCATCGGGCACGGGATGGGCGGATTCGAGTACGGTGACGTGTTTGACGTGCTTGAGAATATTCTGCCCGGCGGTGGCCATCGTTGCGGCGTGGCCGTATTTCGTCACGACCACCCCGCGTCCCAACCTGTCCCCTATCCGTTCAGCGCTGGCCAAGGCCATGGGTACAGCGGCCTTCCCGATGGCGATGAGAATCACCTCGTCGAAGGCGTTCAGTGCGTAGCTCAAGCCATCAACGATCAGCCAGTTCCCGGCTCGATGCATATGGCGGTGAACAGCCCTGGCAGGATCTACCGCGTCTAATGCCGCGCCGATCATTTGATTGACGCTTGTTTTCGGATGTTGTGTTGGCATCTGCTTGTGTTTCGCCGCTCACCGCTCTGGTCGCCCCTGTTATGTGATGCCGATGATGTTAACGGCTATTTTGTGGTGGGTGTGCCTGACGCCACTGACGCTGGGGGAAGCGTGACCTGCTTGCGCTTGTTGCGGCGCCGCAGGATGACAACCAGCGCGATGAATGGACTGAGGATGATCAGCCCCACCGGCAGGATGACAATCACCAGCCAGATCGCCAGGGATGCCAGCCCTTGAAGGGCGGCGATGAGCGCCTCGATGGCCGACTTGGCTACACCCTCTGGGCGCCAGCCGGCCACCTGCACCGGTTGCGCCAGTTGATCCGGGATCAGCGTCACGCTGATGGTTGCCAACGCGGCAGATTGTGACAGATATTGCATGCGGCCTTTGATCTGCTCGATCTCGCCGCGAATCTGTGTCAACTGGTTGAACACCGCCAACACGTCCTCCGTCTTTTCGGCCTTCTCCATGAGCGAGCGCAACTGCGCTTCAGCCGATTCCAGGTTCTTCAGCCGTGACGTCAGGTCGGTATATTCGGCTGTGACATCCTCCCCAGAGATTTGTTCTGCTCGCACCTCAACTGCCAGCTTGTGCAGACGCTCCAGTGCCGTGTTGAACGCCTCGACGGGCACACGCAGCGTAAGGCGCGCTTGCAGGCCTTCCTCATATTTCTGCGTGCTGGAGGAAGACACATAGCCGTTCAATTCCGTCGCCAGGCGGTTGACGGCCTCCATTTGAGCCTGGGTGTCCTGCACGATGAGCGTCAGGTCCGCGTTGCGGACGACCAGGCGGGTGGTTGCCTGATCGGAGAAGGTTGTGTCGGACACGGCTGCCCCTCTGGCCTCCTCCGGTGCCGCTGGTGGTTGTGCCAGGTTGGTTAAACCTTCTGCTGACTGGTCGGCGGCTGGTCGGGCAGCGCTACAGGCTGCCAAAACGAGGACAAGCAGGCTGACGATTGCGATCCCGGCATGACGGAAGGGTGTACTGAGTCTCTTATCCATTGCTGATACCTCCACTATCGTTTGCGAGCCGTGTTCGATATATGATGCTACACTGCAAGGACGCCCAGGTACTACAGAAGTTCCGTCTGTTTGTGATGGTTTTTCTGCACCCTCGACGCGGTAGCCAGGGGCCAGCGCCGGCCCTGGAAACGCTTATTGTCAGCCAAAAGTCATGTTTTGAAAGGGTGACTGCTATAATCATTTTGATCAAGCAAGGGACCTTTCTTTCATCATTTTAAGACTGATTCGCTTACGTGTGTACTACCACATCGTGGTCTGTATTCACAGCATATTGAGAACGATTGGAGGTTTCGGACATGGCTTCTCTGTTGGAAAAGGTGCAGACGCTCATCAAAGCCAACCTGCATTCTCTCGTCGATTCCGCATTACAGTCGAATTCGATGGCAGTCATCGACCAGTACATCCGGGACGTGGACAATAACCTCGACGCGTTGGAGGATGCAGCGGCTACGGTCGGCGGGCAGGTGAAAACGCTGCAGCGCAAGCGTGATGAGTACGTCAAGCAGCAACAGGAGCTTGACCGCAACATTGACCTGTTCCTGACACAGGGCAAGGAAGACCTGGCGCGCGCCGCCCAGGCCAAGCTGAACTCGGTTCGGACCATGGCGGAGACTTACTCCACCCAGCTTGATAGACAGGAGAAGGAATATAAGGCGCTGCTGGACGCGCGGCTGAAATTGCAAGCCAAGCTCACCACCATTCGGCAACAGCGCGAAGAGATGGTGGCGTTGCTCGACCTGGCGCGCGCCAAGGAGATTACGAACCGCACCATCAAGTCATTGGATGATCTGGCGGGTGTGGGCGACGTGGACGTGGCGCGCATGGCCGATACCATCCGCACGCGGTTGGACAAGGCCAGCGCACAGGCGGAGATCGCAGCCACCAGCCTGGATCGCCAGATGGATGAATCACTCGGCCGGGGCGAACTGGATGCACAGCTTGAGGAGCGCAAGCGCCGGTTGGGCATTGGTCAAGGTGGATAAAACGTCCTTGTAGGCAAGGGCTGTAGGCAGGTCTGCGATCCCGATGCTGTATCCTGGGGCGCCCAGGCCTGCCGATCGGTACGGTGCTCAAGTGAGATACCGTCGGTGGGTCGGTAGCGTCGTCGGTGACATCGGCGTAGACGTGAGAGATCCGTAAACATGAATGATCTTCGGCAGCGGACGTTTTGGATGTTGCTCCAGAACGCCATCTTCAGCCCGTTGAGCGGTCTTTTTATCGCCGTTGCGATCTTGTTGGTCGGACTGGGTGTGAATGTGCCGATCGTGAACGCGCCCCCGTCCACGTGGCTGATTGGGCTTGTGCCGCTGTGGTTGGTGACGGTCATTGCCAATGTGGTGAGCAAACAGGCAGGCGAGCAGGCTGCTTCGCAAGTCTTTCGCGAGCAATACGACATCAACCGCATTGTCAACCCGCACCTGCGGACAGTGGTCACACAAGCGATCGCTTATCGCGAGCGTATCGATAAAGCTGTAAGCCAGATGGCTTCGGTGGCGATGCGCGGGCGGTTGCAGGATGTGGCGAACCAGGTGGAAGAGTGGGTGGGGCGCATCTACACGCTGGCGCGCCGGTTGGACGCTTATCGCAATGATTCAATCATCAGCGCCGATCTGAAGAGCGTGCCCCAATCGATCCAGCAGTTACAGCATCGCATGGCAGCGGAGGACGATGTATCCGTCAAGCATGAAATCCAGGACACGATCACGCGCCGTGAGGCGCAACTTGCGACGCTGAACAGCCTGGACACTGCGATGGATCGTGCCGAGTTGCAACTGGAAAATACGTTAACGGCGCTGGGAACCATTTACTCACAGGTCTTGTTGTTGGATGCGCGCGACGTGGACAGCACCAAGACACAACGGTTACGCGAGAGTATCGCCGGCCAGGTGGCGTCGCTGCAGGACATACAATCCTCGCTGGACGAAGTTTATGAGGCCGGGAGTAAGCAGTACAAGGTTTCGCGCGACTGAAGGCGTCATTTTCGTCTCACTAATTAGATGAGTTCTTTCTCACTCTTCTGTCACCCACGTGATGATGGAGGGAAGGAGGGTTGGGAATGTTGGACATCGGACAGGTTATTTTCAACGCTATAGCGAATCCGGATATCGCCTATGCATTGCTGATCCTGGGTCTTTTTTCCGCTATCATTGCCTTTGCGGTGCCAGGCACTGGCTTTGCCGAGATTGCAGCAGGCTTGTGCCTGCTCCTGGCCGTGATCGGGTTGGCGCAATTACCGGTGAATGCCGCCGGTGTGCTGCTGATCCTGTTGGGCATCGTGTTGTTCATCCTCGACCTCAAACTACAAATCGGCGCGATGGCCATCGGTGGCGCTGTCGCGCTGGGTGTCGGTTCGCTCTTCCTCTTCCAGCCTTCCCCGGCGCAGACCGCCGTCTCAATCTGGTTGATTGCCCTGGTGACCATTAGCTCGGCCGCGTTTTTTGGGTTTGGACTTACACGCGCAGTGCAGGTAATGCGCCTGCGACCCAAGGTGGGTTTAAAGACGATCGTTGGCGTACGGGGGATCGTCAAAACGCCCATCCTCGCGTCGAACCAATGGACCGGCATCGCCCAGGTTGGCAGCGAAGAGTGGACAGTCAGATCCGAAGAGGCGCTACCGCAAGGCGCAGCAGTCATCGTGGATCGGGTGGACGGCCTGATCCTGCACGTGAGCAAGGCGGATTCGCCTCAACAGCAAGGAAAGGCTGTGGATCAACCTGGTCTTTCTTAAGGAGTAACATCATGGAGAATATAGGTACGCTCATTGTCTTGCTTTTCCTGGTCGTCATAGGCCTGTTCGTCATCTTTGGCGTGCTGGGGTCATTTATCCGCATCGTGCGCGAATACGAGCGGTTGGTCGTGTTCCGGCTTGGTCGCGTCATCGGCGAGAAGGGCCCCGGCCTGGTGATCCTGATCCCGTTCCTGGACACGGCAGTCAAGGTTGACTTACGCGAGCAGTTCATGGAAGTGCCTCAGCAGTCAGCCATTACTCAGGATAATGCACCGATCAGCGTCGACTTTCTGATCTACTGGCGCGTAACCAGCCCGATGAACACCGTGTTGACTGTGGGCAATTTTGCGGGTGCGTCACAGGGTATTGCTACGACGACGTTGCGTGCTGTGATCGGCGATATCACGCTGGACGATGTGCTGGCTCAGCGCGAGCGCATCAACACCGTTCTGCGCACCAAGCTGGATGAAGTCACCGAGCGCTGGGGCGTGAAGGTGACCGCGGTCGAAATTCGTGAGATCGTCCCCCCACGCGAGGTTCAGGATGCGATGAACCGCCAGATCAGCGCTGAGCGCACGCGCCGTGCCGTTGTGACGGAAGCTGCCGGCAGGCGTGAGGCGGCGGTGACCATTGCTAATGGCGAAAAGGACGCGGCGATTCTGAGCGCCGAAGGCAAGAAGCAGGCGGCGATCCTGGAGTCAGAAGGGCAGAAGATGGCGCAGGCGCTTCGGGCAGAAGGGTTTGCCAACGCGCTCGAGGTTATCTTTAACACGGCAAAGTCGGTGGACACCAACACCATGATGCTGCAATACCTGGAGGCGCTCAAGGCCATCGGCGCCAGCCCCTCGACCAAGTACATCTTCCCTATGGAGTTCACGTCGTTGATCAAACCGCTGCTGGGTGGTGCGCGCAACGGCAACGAGGCTGACGGGAAGTAAGCGCGAGGGCTGTCGATGAATGCGGACGCGGTGGTGATCGGCGATAGCTTCACGGTGTGTGATGCCAGCCTGTTCGACCTGCCCGCCGTGTGGCGGTTGGAGCGCGTGTGTTTCCCGAAGGATGCCTACGATGTGTTCACGCTGCTCAGCCTGGCACTTACGCCCAACGTCATGCGTTTGAAGGCGGTCGCCGATAACCAACTCGTCGGTTACCTGGCGGGTGAGGTGCGTCGCGGTGAGCGTGTTGGCTGGATCGTCACTATCGGCGTCGCACCCCGCTACCGGGGGCACGGCATTGGGCGTGCCTTGCTCGCGAGTGCGGAACGGGCCTTGCGCCGGCGCGTTTCGCTGATGAGGCTCACAGTACGCCGCAGCAACACGCACGCCATCGCGCTCTATGATCGCTGTGGCTATCTGTGGGTCAGCACGATACGCGGCTATTATCACGATGGTGAAGACGGTTTAATTATGGAGAAGAATTTGACGCTTCCTTGAATGTGAGTTAAACTTAGCCGGCTTGTGGTGCCCTTAGCTCAATTGGCAGAGCGCTTGACTGTGGCTCAAGAGGTTACGGGTTCGAGACCCGTAGGGCACCTGCGATGAACTCGGTGTTCGCCCAGAACACCGGGTTCTTTTTTATGAGGGTGCCGCGGCCGGGAGCGCCGCCATCTCTGGCGGCTGGCCCAGTGGGGGCACTTCCTCGTATGGGGTGTGGCAGGGGGCACCCGGTGCATATTGAATGCGCCGGCTGGATAGTTCGGCCACACATGACCACAGTGTTGTCAACGACCCACTCAACCCACACACAGGCACGGTGCGGTCGGCCATGATGCTGCGCGCGTGATCGAGCAATAGATCGACACCAGTCATGCCGGCTGGCACGGTTGGCGCGGCGGTCAGTTTCTGCAACCGGCACGTCGAATTGGTGAGGATACGGTTGCCCTGCAGCGCACGCATGTCGGGATGGCGGTAGTGGTTGGTTGCCGCGATGACGGCACCATCTGCCGTCAGGACTCGCGTGTGGCGAGGGTCAGCTTCGACGACAAATGCTTCGTGTGCGTCGGCGACCAGGTAGTTTAACGAACTTAAATGTGGCATACGGGTAAGCGTGTCCACTGCCTGGCGCGCGGTCGAACACAACTCCAGCGCCAGTCGTCCGACCAGGTGGAATGGCACACCAGGTTTCACCACATCTGGGGTGTCAGTCATCACGACGTGTAATGAGACGAACAACCCATGCTGATTGATGCCGTCATAACGCCCACATGGCACGCCACCGCGTGCCCCGATCGTGGCATGGCCGGATTGTGGCTGCATGCGAATGCGCTGGCGGCGTGTTTGCAGCGGCCAGTAGTCATAGTTGCGACCGATGATGGCACGGCCATTGACGTGCCAGGCAAATGTAGAACAACCTTCCGCGCCCAGCCTGAAACGCGCCTTCAGGTTGACGCGGCAGCTCTGTTGCCACAGCAGATCCCGATCCCAGTGTTGTGCGCCGGCGTACGTGTCAAACTCATCCATGAGGGGGGCATGCATGGCTCGCACGACGGCCGCGCATTCGCGTGTGAATGACAATGATGCCGGCGGCGCCCACCACGGTTGCATCACAAAAGGTGGGTCTTGCGCGCCGAGCATGGCGCCGGCCTCGGCGTGGCTGCCGCGCAAGTCGAAATAGCGATAGTCGGGCGATTCTGGAGAATAAGGGCGCGACGAATCGTGGGGTGAAGCTGGCGATAGTCCCATGACGTTGGAGGTTGGACGATTACTTCTGGCGAGCGTTCAAGACGCGCTTGGCCTCAAAGACGTTACGCACGTGACTGAGGCGGTTAAGCGTGGAGGCGACGTTGCCGCTGCTTGAAAGCTCTGTCTTGAGCCACACCGTCACTTCGGCCACTTTGGGGTCGGTGTGGATGATCTTGACGTCGAGGATATTGACGCCCTGGTCGGCCAGCACGCCGGACAGATCGTGCAGCAGGCCGGGCCGGTCAATCGCGGTCACCAGGAACTGCACCGGGTAGGTGTCCTGCGGGCCACCCCCGTAGACCACCTCGATCAGCCGCTCAGGCTCAGCGTTTGCGATGTTGCGACAATCGCGGTGATGCACCTTGATCCCCTGTCCCCGTGTGATGTAGCCGATGACGGGGTCGCTCGGTAGCGGCGTACAACACGGCGCGACATTCACCAGCAACCCGTTCACGCCGGCAACGTGCCACCCCGTCTGTTTTTCCTTCTCGGGCGCCTGCTGGCGTAGGAAATTGGGCACGATGCTGGCCAGGCTGGTCTGCTCGCGTTCCTTTTGCCGGCGGCGTTCCTCATCCAGGATACGTCCTGAGATGCTGCTGATGGAGATGGTGCCGTAGCCTACTTTTTCCAGGAAGTCGTCCGCCTTATCCTTCTCGACTTTGAATAGTTTGTAGATGTCATCCAGGGTCATCCAGTTGGTGACGCTAAGCCGTTTCAATTCGCGCTCGATCATTTCCTTCCCGGCGGCCTTGTTCTGCTCACGATCCTGCTTGCGGAACCATTGGCGGATCTTGCTCTTGGCGTTGGCCGTAGCGACGTAGCTGGGGTCATGTAGCCAGTCGCGGCTGGGTGTCGCATTTGACTTGGAGATGATTTCGACCTGGTCACCGTTGCGCAGGCGATAGGTGAGCGGCTGGAATAAGCCATTTACACGCGCACCGCGGCAATGGTTACCCAGGTCAGTGTGGATATGGAAGGCAAAGTCCAACACTGTCGAGCCATTCGGCAGTTCCAGCAGCTTCCCCTTCGGCGTAAAGCAGAACACGGTGTCTTTGAAGTGATCCTGCTTCAGGGCGTCCACGAACGATGTGGCATCTTCCTCCGCACTACTGATCGAGCGAATCGCGTCGCGCAACGTGTCCAGCTTCTTCTGATAATCCTCGTTGAGGGGTGCGGATTCTTTATAAAGCCAGTGCGCGGCGATACCGAACTCGGCCGCCTTGTGCATCGAGCGCGTGCGGATCTGCACTTCCAGCGGCTGGCCGTCGTCGGCGATGACAGCGGTGTGGAGACTCTGGTAGTGATTGTCTTTGGGGACTGCGATGTAGTCGTCGAACTCGCCCGGAACCGGCTTCCAGATGCGATGCACAACACCCAACACCATATAACAGGTCTGCACTGCAGGATCCGCGCGCAGCTTGTCGCGCGCCGCCAACTTGCGCTGGCGCTCGTCCACAGGCGCAATGTCTTGCGCGTCCTCGCCGGCCTGGTCAAAAGCGATCAGCGTATCGACGATGCTGTGGTCCACATCATGTTCGGCGGCTGTGCCGTTGCCGTTCCCGTTGACAGGCAAGCGATGACCGTTCTCTGAGGCGCTCCTGGGGGCCGCCGCCTCTGCGATGGCCGACGGCTCATCGTCGATGATGACGCGAATGGCGCGCAGGTCATTGAGTTGATCGAATGAGCGCTTCTTCATCTGCATCTTGCGGGCGATGCTGTGGATTTGTTTGGCACGCCCGGTGATTTGCACGTGGGTGATGCCAAATTCTTTCAACTCGTTCGCCAACTTGGCGATATAGTGCTTGATCTGTGCATCGCGTTCCTGGGCACCCGCAGCCAGCAGGCTGCGGATGTAGTTGTACCCGTCGGGATCGGCGTAGCGGAAACCGAGGTCCTCAAGCTCCGTTTTCCATTCCCAGATACCCAGGCGGCTTGCGAGGGGAGCGTATATCTCCAATGTCTCGCGGGCGATTTTGCGCTGCCGATCGGCCGGGAGCGCCTCCAGTGTGCGCATATTGTGCAGCCGGTCGGCCATCTTGATGAGCACGACGCGCACATCCTTGACGATGCCCAGCATCATCTTGCGCAACGATTCTGCCTCACGATCCGTGCGATAGGTGAACGTGGCAGGTTCTTCGGCCCGTGAGTCAGCGGCACGCGCATTTGTGAGGGTCGCGATCTCGGCATCGGATTTGGGTTCGAACTCCGGTTTGCTGCTCTCGCGCTTACTCAATTTGGTGACGGCGTCGACCAGGTTCGCGACTTCCTCACCGAATTGTTCGCGAATGTTGTCCAGCGTGATGCTGGTGTCTTCGACCACATCGTGCAACAAAGCCGCCGTGATGGTTGTGGCGTCGAGTTTCAGCGAACCGAGGATGCCTGCCACTGCAAGCGGGTGAGTGATGTAGGGTTCGCCGGTAGATCGTTTCTGGTTGATATGAGCGGCTTCGGCTACACGGTAGGCACGCAGAATAAGTTCGAGTGCTGCCCTGTCGCAACGGGGCGACAGTGAAGTCAACAGCTCCTCAACCGACTCTATCGTGGTCGTCGCAACATCTTCCGACATGGCCTGTGCGCTTAGGTTTACTCTATCCACCAATCCGATTATTAAGATACCTCAAACGATACAATTATCTTATCACCGGCAACCGTGAAGCATAATAAACCATAATTATAGCTCACTATTCTTAACAAGCATTTATCCAGTGTGAATGGATGTATCAAGGGGATAAAGTAAAGTAATGGAGCACTTCACACGTAAGTGCTCCATCCACAGCCTGACTGTTGAAGCCCAGCTTTATTTCTTTTTCGGGAAGCGCGTTAAGACGGTAGCCGCATCTGGGACGATTGTTCTACTGCCCAACGGGGCAAGCGTAGTGAGCGGTTGGGGCATGCGCTCGGGGAGCGCCATGACGCTGATTGGCGTGCCCTCTTTTGCCCCCACCGATTGTTCCAACACCGCCATGCCCAACAGGTACCCTTCACTATCCAGTGCGCACGAGGTGACGGTGCCAATGACGCGGCCACGGTTATCGAGGACGGGGTCACCGAGTTTTGGCACACGCACACCCTTCTCGTTCATGCGGAAGCGAGAGAGTTTGATCCCGGACTTGGCCGCTTGACGATAATACGCGGTTTTGCCGACGAAGAAAGGCTTGTAAGACTTCACGTATCCGGCAAAACCGATATGGTAAGGTGCGAGGTTCAGCGGCCCGGCCAGTTCGTGACCGTACAGCGGCAGGCCGGCCTCGGTGCGCGTGCTATCACGCGCGGCCAGACCAGCAGGCTTTACGCCGAACGGCTCACCTGCCTTGAGGAGGGTATTCCATAGCTCGACGACATGGTTGGGGTGGACAAAAATCTCATAGCCGAAAGATTCAC
The DNA here is from genome assembly GCA_023488685.1 of Chloroflexota bacterium. GTDB lineage: Bacteria > Chloroflexota > Anaerolineae > J036 > Brachytrichaceae > CAIXPS01. The sequence continues at coordinate 47,086 of JAMDDR010000433.1, forward strand.
CGGTGTATCCAGTGCGCGAAACATACACGTCGATCCCATCCAGCATGGTGTGTGTGATCCCGGTGCGGGGCAGGTCCTGCAGTGGATCGTCGCTGAGCGACAGCAGGGTCTTGAGAGAGGCGGGGCCTTGCAGGGCAATATCCACTCGCATGTCCTGGCCGGACGCTGGGTCACGCAGATCGCGCAATCGGCACTGTATGCCAAGCGCCTGGCCGGCCGCCTGCAACCAGGCCCAATCCTTGTCGTTATTCGACGCGTTTACGACCACCAGGTAGCATTCCTGCCCAACCCGGTAGATCATGATGTCGTCGATCACATTGCCGCCGGCGTCCAGGAGGTAAGCGTATTGCGAACTGCCGACTTTGATGTCATACACGTCGTTCGTCGTCACTGCTTCGAGGAACGCGCGCGAATTCGGCCCAGCGGCTTCAAGGACGCCCATGTGGCTGACATCGAATAACCCTGCCGTCTTGCGCACTGCTGCGTGCTCTTCACTGACGGACGAATACCAGACTGGCATCTCCCAACCTGCGAAAGGCACGAGTTTGGCGCCCATCTGTTTGTGCGTGTTGTAAAGGGCGGTGCGTTGGAGCGATGAGGGAGATTGGGGGGATTGGAGATTGCGGGCCAGAGTACTGGCCGAGATTAGAGATTGGATATTGGGGATCGTCGATTGTTTATCAGAGGCATTGGGTAGATTGTGCTTGCCAATGAAGTACGGTTTCTGATAAGCGATACTGCTGTTGTCGAATTCGACTGGCAACGCGCTGGTGTCGAAGCCATCGGCACTGGCTACCTTGACCACTACCGGGCCGGGCAGCTTGGCGCGCGGGTCCTGGTTATCAAACAGGACATAGCCATCTGACAGCGCACGTAACCATTGCGTGACGCGGGTCGCTTTGTTCGACGGCACGGCGATGCGGTATGCCGCACCGGTGTTGAGGACGATGGCGGGCGACATCGGCGTGCCGTTGCGCTCCAACACCCAGGTGAGTTGGGTATCCTCCACCTCCAGCGCATTGACATCGCTCGTGACGGCATACTGCAGGAAGTCGCGGGCATTGTTGCCACTGATGTCGAGTGCCGTCAAGTTCTCGGAGTTTTCTGGAATCGCAGCGGGTTGCCCATTCAGCGACGTCCATACGTGCGGGTAGCCGTCCTGGGGCGCAGCGGCGTCTACGCCGGCTTTCTGGCAGAGGGTGCTAATGCGTTGAGCCCCTTCGACCAATCTATCAAAATCGACTTTGGCGCGGAACGCGGTCGCGTGAGGGCTGACGATGGTATGGGGCCGGGCGGATTTCAGGATGGAGGCGACGACGCTCGCGATCTCGTACATGTCGGCTTCCTGCAAACCGCGCTGTGTGACCCAGGGCGTGCCGAAGCGCAATGCACTCGGGCGTGTGGCGTCGCGGTCGCCTGGAATGGTATTGCGGTTACACACGATATTGGCAATATCGAGGATGCGCGCAGCAGCATCGCCCATGAGTGGTTCCGATTTGGTCCCGGCGATGGACTTGCAGTCCAGTAGCACCATATGAGTGTCCGTACCGCCGTGTACCACGCGCAGGCCATTGTCTTTGAACCCCTGTGCGAGCGCTTTTGCATTCGTCACAATCTGGCGTTGCAGTAGCTTGAACTCGGGCCGCTGCGCCAGCCTGAAGGCGACGGCAATCCCGGCAATCTTGTTCATGTGGGGGCCGCCCTGTTCGCCGGGGAAGACAGCACGGTCGATCTTGCGCGCCACCTCTTCGTCGAGCGTGACAATCACCGCACCCCGTGGTCCCAACAATGTCTTATGCGTCGTAAAGGTGGTCACGTGCGCTACGCCCACCGGGTTGGGGTATACGCCGGCAATTGCCAGGCCGACCACGTGCGAAATATCGGCCAGTAAGTACGCGCCACAGGCATCCGCGATCTCGCGGAACTTTTTGAGATCCGGAGCCCACGGATAGGATGTGTAACCGGCAATGATCATGCGAGGCTTTTCACGCATCGCGGTGTTGTAGATGGCATCGTAGTCGAGTAACTCGGTCTTCTCATCGACGTGATAGAACACCATGCGGTGATGTCGACCGCTATGGTTCACCGGGCTGCCGTGTGACAGGTGACCGCCGTGTAGCAGATCCAGCCCCATAACCGTGTCACCCTCGTTCACCAACGCTTCGTATACAGCGGTATTGGCAACGGCACCCGAGAGCGGCTGTACGTTCAGGTACACCTGGTCGGGTGTCATTCCGGCGGGGCAGAATAACTCGGCGCCGCGTCTCTTGGCCAGCGTCTCAAGGACATTGCAGTATTCCACGCCCTTGTAGTAGCGGCGGTCAGCGTAGCGCCGGAAGTAGGCGAGCTGTTCGTCGTAATTGACCAGCTCCTCCTCCGTCAGGCCATGCATGTCTGGGTGCGGGTAACCTTCGGCGTACAGGTTCTGCAAGACGGATCCCTCGGCTTCACGAACGGCTGCTGGCGCGGAAGACTCGCTGGGTATCATGATGAGCTTGGCGAATTGGCGTGCGTGCTCGTGTTGGATCAACTCAGCTACGGCAGGGTCGAGTGCCGCCAGGTCGCCACGGATGAGAAAATCAGACAAGATGTGTTACTCCTCTTCATGCCATGGCGATGTTCGCCATGGTGTCGCTTGCGCGATTTTAGCACTCCATGCCGCCCTATTGCCAGGTTGCACACCTCTCCGCACACATCGATAATCGATAATCGACGGTATCACATTGAGGTGACATATAACACATGAAACGGATTGCGGTTTTAACATCAGGCGGCGACGCGCCAGGCATGAACGCGGCTATTCGTGCCGTTACGCGGTGCGGCATTGCCAAAGGATGGGAGGTATTCGGCGTTCACCAGGGCTACGCGGGGCTCATCGCAGGTGACTTCAGAGCGTTGACCATGCGCGGTGTCAGCGGCATCTTGCAGCAGGGTGGAACCGTATTGGGCAGCGCACGTTCACAGGAATTCAAGACTGAGGATGGCCGGCTGAAAGCCCTCTGGGAACTGCGCCAGATCGATATCGAAGCGGTGGTCATCATCGGCGGCAACGGCTCGCAGACCGGCGCATACGCGCTCTCACAGATGAGTTTCCCGGTGGTTGGCATCGCCTCGACGATCGATAACGACCTGGTTGGCAGTGACATCACCATTGGTGTCGATACGGCCTTGAACATTGCGCTGGAAGCCATCGACCGGCTGAAAACCACAGCGTCGTCGCACCAGCGCGCATTCCTGCTTGAGGTGATGGGGCGTAACTGCGGTTACCTGGCCCTGGCGGCGGGTGTGGCCGGCGGCGCGGAGGCGATCGTCATCCCTGAGATTGAAATAGAGCCCGAAGAGGTGGTTCAGAGCTTCCGGCGCGCATACGAGAAGGGCAAATCGCATGCCTTCGGCGTCGTGGCCGAAGGTGCGCGCTATAACGCCGAGAAACTGGTGGCTTATTTCAGCGAACACCAGGCACGCATCGGCTTTGAGCTGCGCACGACGACGCTGGGCCACGTGCAGCGCGGGGGTGTTCCCACGGCATATGACCGGTTGCTCGCCAGCCGGTTGGGGGCGGGCGCTGTTGCGACATTAGCGCGCGGCGAAACCGGCGTACTCGTCGGCATGATCAAAGGCGACATCACCACAACGCCGTTGGAACAGGTGATTGGCAAGCAAAAGCCGATCGATCCAGAGCTGTTCGACCTGGCAAAGGTGCTTGACAGGCAATGATGCTGGCTATGGCACGCGCCGTCACAGGTAATTCTTAAAGAGCGTTAAGGTGTGTCCCCTATAATCGCGCTCAACACGTTTGTGTAAGTTTTCACAAGCGGAATGGGTTTATTGGTGTATCTGGAAAGGAGAGTGGTGGTTACCATGAGCTTCGCAATGTGGGGCAAGGCGCTGCGCGGTATCCCGCGCATCAACAAAGAAGAGTGGGCACGGCTCGATATCATCGCGCGTTGGCTGATCGCCACACGCTCCGCCGTTCTCATCATGACATTCATCTCGTCGGCCATTGCCGGCATCCTGGCGTTGCGCGATGGCAAGTTCGACTTGCTGTTATGGGTGCTGCTGACCGCAGGCCTGGTGATGGCGCACGCCACCAACAACGTCCTCAACGACATCACCGACTCTGCGAAAGGCGTTGATAAGGATAACTACTTCCGCACCCAGTATGGCGCACAACCGCTGGAGGCAGGTTTGCTGACCCGGCGCCAGATCTGGGCGTATGCCATCGTCACCGGGTTGATCGCGCTCGGTGCCGGCGCATACCTGGTGTATCTGCGCGGTCCGCTGGCGGTCGTGCTGCTGGCGCTGGGTGCGTTCTTCGTGCTGTTTTACACCTGGCCGCTCAAGTACATCGGTTTGGGTGAAGTCGCAGTCATCATCGTATGGGGCCCGTTGATGATCGGAGGTGGCTATTACATCATCACCGGTGATTGGAACTGGAATATCGTCCTGGCCGGGTTGCCATACGTGTTAGGCCCGACGACTGTTATTTTCGGCAAGCATATCGATAAGTTCATCAGCGACAAGGCTAAGCGGATTCACACGTTGCCCGTGTTGTTGGGCGAGCGTAACGCGCGTTTCGCCGTGTTGGGCATGATCGCGCTGCAATATCTCTCGACGCTCTACCTGGTCGTTACGGGCTTTTTCACACCAGTGATGTTGATCGTGCTGGTGGCGTTGACGACGTTACCGGCGGTGTGGCATCTGTACCGGCGTCCAAAGCCAGAGACCATGCCGGCGGACTACCGCGCTGATGTGTGGCCGCTATGGTTCAGCGCCGTCGCGTTTGTCCATAACCGCCGTTTTGGGCTCCTATTCCTGCTCGGCCTGATCGGCGAAGTCGTGTTGCGCCAGATCCGTTTCTGAGCGTCTGAGTGGTTGAGCAACAAATGAGCATAAAACGGTCTGGCGGGTGAGCATCTCCGCGTTTTATAAAGACCCTGCCCGGTTAAGAGATTGGGTGGGGTCTTTGTTTTGCGTACGATGAAGGAGATGAATTCACATGTTGTAGAAATGACACACCCTGTGCGCTTATAATGCCACAACGTCGGATTCACCACATGCGAGATGGCTCGCCAGGATGATCCATGTCACAGGGTTCGCAGCCCACGCCGGACGATCGTAGCGGCGATGTGGCACAAATGCATCAGGCACTTGTCGACCAGCTTGTGAAGCTGGGCGTTCTCAGTGTGCCTGCCGTCGATGCAGCTTTCCGTGCGGTGCCACGGCACCTCTTCCTGCCCGATGTGCCACCGAAGCAGGTTTACCAGGACAACGCGATCCCGACTAAACACGAGCAGTCGGACCAGCCGGGTCAAGGCACCCCCATCAGTTCCTCCTCACAGCCATCCATGATGGCTATCATGCTGCAACAACTGGCGCTTGAGCCCGGCCAGCGTGTGCTTGAGATCGGAACAGGAACCGGCTACAACGCCGCACTCATGGCACACCTCGTCGGCCCACGTGGACAGATCGTCAGCCTCGATATTGATGAGGATATCGTTGTGGAAGCACGCGCACATCTCAACAATGCGGGATACGAAGATGTCGTCGTCGTCCAGCAGGATGGTGCGCTCGGTTACCCGGCGCTGGCACCCTATGACCGCATCATCCTGACCGTCGCTGCCTGGGATATCCTGCCGGCATGGCGTGAGCAACTGGCGCAACACGGACGGCTGTTAGTGCCGCTGACCCTTCTGCCAGGACTGCTGCAATTGTCTGTTGCATTTGAGGTCGACGGTGACACTTTGAGAAGTGTCTCGACCAGCCCCTGTGGGTTTCTGCCTTTGCGCGGGATGGCCGGTCACCCATCGTCGTGGGAATGGTCGCCGCTTGACCTCGTGTTGATCCCCAAAGCAGCCCGGCGCCGGCACGACGACATCGTGATCACCATCGAGAAGGAATGGAGCGATCTGACGTTGACGTGGCAGATAGGACATACAGAAACCTGAACCCGCGAATGCTTTCCGTGACGCCGGGTTGGCAACCCTATCTCAGCGTGGCGCGACTGTATCGCGCAGCAGGGATCGTCTACAATCGCACCCAATGAAGAGCGCGATCCTATCGTTCGCCGTCGCGGCGGGTGCTGTTCTTAATCTGGCATGGCAGCCCATGCCGGCGCCATTCGCTCCGCCCATCCCGCCCCCAAATGTGACCCAACAGGTGTGGGAGGCGACTGCCAGCGGCGCCAGCACGGATATCATCGTGAACGCCGTGGGATACCCCGATCTCACCCCGGCGCGGAATCTGCCGACCAAAGAAGCAAAAACGCGTTTCGTCGTCGAGACGCTCACGAGCTATGCCGAGCGCGCCCAGGCGGATTTACTCAGGGAGCTAAAGGCGCGCGCCGTGCCGCATCGCGTCCTGTGGGTGAGTAACAGCATTGCCATCCCGGCCGCCAACCGCGCCATGTTGCAGTGGCTGGCGGCACGGCGTGATGTGGCGCGTGTGGATATTGACGCCAGGTCGCGTGGGATCGAGACGGATGAGCGACTGCGGAACGTCGTTCGTTCTACACCGTTCAGCCTCGCCGCGGTGGAATGGGGTGTCGCACGTGTGCGTGCACCTGAAGTGTGGGCACTGGGTTTCCGGGGGCAAGGGATCGTCGTGGCGGACCTGGATACGGGCGTACAGTGGGATCACCCGGCCTTGAAGCCGCAGTACCGCGGCTGGAATGGGGTGAGTGGCACTCACGATTACAACTGGTTCGATCCGACCGGCAAAACGGTCGGACTGCCGACGGATGACAACGGCCACGGCACGCACACGACGGGCACTGTGATCGGAGACGATGGGGCGGGAGCACAAATCGGTGTTGCGCCCGCAGCGGCATGGATCGCCTGCCGCAATATGGACAGTGGTATTGGGAGTGTATCGCTGTATACGGCTTGCTTCCAGTTCGCACTGGCGCCGACTGACGTGAACGGTAACCTGCCCGATCCAGCGAGCGGCGCGGATATCACGACGAACTCGTGGAGCTGTGATCCCAACTATGGCGAAATCGGTTGCGACGTGCCGTCGTCGTTGGTGACGGCCACGCAGGCGTTGCGAGCGGCCGGGGTGATGGTCGTGGCCGCGGCGGGCAACAGTGGCTCGTCTTGTAACACGGTTCAGTACTCGCCGGGCAGCTACGATCATGTTTTTACGGTTGGCGCGACCGACAGCACGAATAGCATCGCCAGTTTCAGCAGCCGGGGGCCGTCGACGTTTAGCGGCCACGTGAAGCCGGACCTGGTCGGGCCCGGCGTGAGTGTGTATTCCAGTGTCCCAGGCAGCGGCTATGGCATAAAAAGCGGCACCAGTATGGCAACGCCGCACGTCGCCGGCGTGGTTGCGCTGTTGTGGTCGGCGTCGCCTGGGTTGCGCGGTGATATCGACGAGACGGAAGCCATTTTGCGCCGCACCGCCCAGCCACTCACGACGGACGAGAGTTGTGGTGGCGTGCCTGGTACGACCATTCCCAACAATACGTACGGCGCAGGGCTCATCGACGCACGGGCCGCTGTAAGCGATATGCTGCGGGGTAAATTAACAGCATTCGTTACGCCAACGATGAGTACACAGAGTGAGTCTATCACCTATACGCTGTCACTCACCAACTACAGTGCGCTCACTCGCACCAATGTCGTTCTGACGTTGAGCTTGCCGGCATCTATTACTGTTGTGGGCCAATCGCCTGCAGCGGTGCAAACGGGTAATGTTTTATCGTGGACGTTTGCAACCCTCTCTCCTAATACGGTGCTCACTGTAACCCTGGTCGTTACAACCGATCAACCTGGATATGTGACACTAAGTGACTATCGTGCAACTTACACCGACCAATCTGCTGAACCGGTTAGTGGCGCTCCTGTTACTTCCTTTGTCTACTCACGGCGATACTGGTTGGTCTATATCATGCGCTGATGATGGTTGTGTCTGTGCGCAGTATCCATTCGTTCAGTCCGTTCCCTAATCCGTACAACCAAGAATAACAAGCAACTACACGCGCGACGACAGAATCCGTTCAATCTGTTCCCTGAATCCGTTGACAGCAACCCTTGCCGCCCATTGAGCGGCTGTCAGGTTGGACGTCTGCCTGTCCGCTCCCAGCAAGGACCGCAGTAAGTCTATAACAGCACATGTAGTATCAGCAGTCTACTTGTAGTGTGTCCCATGCGAATGTGACGTGGCCGTATTTGCCGGTTGCCGTCAGCTCTTCGCCGAGTACCTGCAATTCGTCATGGTCGATCATGTCCACTGCCTCGATATGTGTGAAGATGACGCGCTGTGGTTGCAGGCATTCGACCATGGCGAGTGTTTGTGTAAAGGTGGCTTCCGACTCAAAGATCGGATGATCCGGCGGGATGCGGCGCTGGCCGTTACGCGGGTTGGCCTCGAAAATCCCAGTGGGGAGAACGGCGAGTTCGACACCCCGTGTAAATGCCGGTGGCTGCCAGCCAAAGAGCTCATCCGGCGCGATCAACACCCGTTGCCCGTTCTCGTATAGCATGAAAGCGTAAGCGTACGATTGCGCCAGCCGGAACGGCTGGATGCGCACGCCGTTCAGCGTAAAGGTTTCGTGATCGTGTAGCTCATGAATCCTGACCAATCCCCTGGATTGATGAAATGCGAGAGTCTCGTACAAGCCCTGGTAGACACGCGCGTCGATGGCAACCTGCTCGGGCAGGTAGACCTGGGTACAGAACGGATGGTCCCGCCACTTGCCCCAATCACGGTTCAATTCGAAGATACGCCGGCCCAGGACATGATCGGGGTGCCAGTGGCTGTAAACACAGTTTGGGACGTGCGCAATACCCGCGCGATCCAGCGCCAGGCGGGCTTCCTCAGGCGTATCGATCAGTAGCTCCGGCCCATGCACGTAAAGACATGGCCCAAACCGGCTATAGGGTACCCCCAGGGTACGCGCTTTGACGTTCATTTGATCCATCATGCCGGGGATGGGTGTTGCAATAGCACCGCCCGTGCCAAGAAACTCAATTTGCATGGCGGTGATTGTAGATGACGGGCGACGGCCAGCGCTAAAATGTTGGTGGTCGTCACCAAACGCCAACATGCAAGCAACATGAAAAACATTGCACACTTTGCCAGCGGGCTTTTAGCGGCTTCATTCGTTCCTGGCGTGATGGAAGATGCGGCGCGTGGTTCGCTGTTGATCGCCCTGGGTGGCGCGTGCGCCATGCTGCCCGATACGCTCGATTTCAAACTGGCACGGTACTTCGAAAGGCGTGACGCCGATATCGCCCCTGATCCGGTGCAACCCAATGCTCAATTCCTGGCGGATGCGATCGCCCAGCAAATGCGGCTGGCCGCCGGCGGCCAGCGCGCTCGCGTCGTGCAGTTGCAGCCTGCACGGCGGGGTGTTGTGGACTGGTTGCTTTATAGCGTGTTCTTCGACGAGGCGCACGGCGACGTCGTCGTGAGTCTGGATGCCGGCGGTTCGGAAGGTCGCGCACACGTCGGCGCCATGGATTACACCTACGATGGCAGCTTGCACGTCGAGGAATTGGGTGGCCCATCCCTGCGATTCAGCGCGAGTGGGCAATGCGTCCGGGTGGATTTCCTGCCCTGGCACCGCATGTGGACGCACTCATTTGTGATTGCGCTGGTGCTCGGGTTGCTGGTGGGGGTGTTGCTGGAGCCGCGCGCAGGCCTGGTTGCGGCGCTGGGCTATGCCGTTCATATCCTGGGTGATCAGTTGGGTTACCTTGGCTCCAATTTGTTCGCCCCATTCACCCGCGGGCGTGGCAAGGGGCTGGGGCTGTTGCACTCCGGTGACACGATCCCCAACCTTTTGACGGTGTGGTTGTCACTGGCGCTGCTGTTGCTTAACATGGACCGGGCGCGCGAAATACCGTTGATCACAGCCGGGCCATACCTGGCATTTGCCGTGTTGCTGCCCACTGTGCTGCTGGTGACCATCTACACACGGCGACGATGGCGGGAGCATGCGGCGCGGTTGCGCGAGGAAACGCAGTGCCAACGCGAACTGGTTGCCGAATCCGAGGAGCAACAAGCGTGAGCGGCTTGCTCCAGGTAATCTGGAGACACGGGAGCCTCATTCACCGCTTTCGTCGGTGGCGCTGGGCATGTCCATCTTAACAACATCGCCCTGGCGGTTGATGACGACGCGGAATCCCAGCATACCCAGGTACATGCGTGCCTGTTCGGGGATGCCCTGTTCGAACAGTGTTGCGAAGTTCTTATCCATATTGCGCAACGAACTGTCCACGGCAGCTTTGGTAAACAAATCATCTTTGCCCATCATCTTGAGCATGCCGTCGCTCACCAGGTTTTGGTTCTCGCTGACCTGCTGGCGGAAGACGTCCAATACCTGCTCGTCCACCCGTTGTGCGTCGACGTGATACTTGAAGCCGTCCTCGGTCACCACATAGGTGGGATCTTCGCCGATATAGGCAACATCCACGGCATTGCCGCTCTCATCCGTCACTAATCCTTCGAATAGCGCTTTGCGCATCTGGCACCTTTCTGCTGGCGATTGCCTTTCGCATCTCCAGAATCCTTTGCCCTGAATTTTATCCTGGGTTCTGTATAATGGCCTCGCATTCGAAAGGATATCTCTTGTAGTGTTTGCACCGCGATGTGCCCTCATCACACTTGATTCACCTTGCCACAAGCCAGCCGCGGCGATTCAGGTTCGACAGGAGGTGGTTCAGGGCGTTTACTTGGTTTTCAAAATCCACACGAGTGTTGTGCTGTTAAGTGTGTTCGAAACGTGCGCGTAATCTATATTGGTTTGTTGGGTCTGTATTTGGTCTTTATTTAGTCTTTGTAGCCTTTGGGTGCATCGGCTAGTAATCGGGGTGTGGCTTACATTAAACCGGGTGTGGTTGAGGTACAAAGCATCGATTATCCGAAATTGGCGTTAGGCAACCGGCAGTGCCAGCACGGCGTCATCCTCAAAATCATCTCCACCAATATATGCGGCAGCGACCAGCATATGGTGCGTGGCCGCACGACCGCGCCGGAGGGATTGGTGCTTGGCCACGAAATCACGGGCGAGGTGATCGAGGCCGGCCGGGATGTCGAGTTTATCAAGGTTGGGGATATCGTCTCTGTGCCCTTTAATATTGCCTGCGGGCGCTGCCGCAACTGCAAAGAGGGCAGGACGGGTATCTGTTTGAACGTGAACCCCGCCCGGCCAGGCGCCGCATATGGCTATGTCGACATGGGCGGTTGGGTCGGCGGACAGGCCGAGTACGTGATGGTGCCGTATGCCGATTTCAATCTGTTGAAGTTGCCCAAGGAGCGGGCGATGGAGAAGATCAAGGATCTGACGTTGTTGTCGGATATCTTCCCCACCGGTTACCACGGCGCTGTCAGCGCAGGGGTAGGCCCAGGCTCCATCGTGTATGTTGCTGGGGCTGGACCTGTGGGATTGGCGTGCGCAGCCTCATGCCATCTGCTTGGCGCTGCGGTGGTGATTGTCGGCGACATGATCCCCGAACGCCTGGCGCAGGCACGCAGCTTCGGTTGCGAGACGATCGATCTGAAGAAGGATGCAGCCCTGGCCGAGCAGATTGCAGCAATCGTTGGGGTGCCGGAAGTCGACTGCGCGGTGGATTGCGTGGGATTTGAAGCGCGCGGCCACGGCGTACACGCCAGCCACGAGCAACCTGCCACCGTGTTGAACTCGATCATGGAAATAACCCGTGCGGGTGGCGCGCTGGGCATTCCGGGGCTGTACGTCACTGGCGACCCAGGCGGTGTGGACGACAATGCCAAGATCGGGATGTTGGGCATCCGTATCGGGTTGGGCTGGGCCAAGTCACACTCTTTTCATACCGGGCAAACACCTGTGATGCGTTACCACCGCCAGTTGATGAACGCGATCCTGTACGACAAGATCCAGATTGCCAAGGCGGTCAACGTGACGGTGATCACCCTCGACGATGCACCCAAAGGCTACAAAGACTTCGACAAGGGTGCTGCGCGCAAGTTCGTTCTAGACCCTCACGCGATGATTCCGGCATAGTCCGGCATAAGGCCAGGTCGTTCGTTGCCCCCTCCTGTGACCGATCAATGGGAGGGGGCTGACCTATCCGCATCGGCCACCGCGGCAATCACGATTCTGTCTGTTTTACACGGCTTTTGTAAATACGATGAAAATTCTGGGCTGGAACACGGCGCATTGGGTCAGCCTGATCCCGAATGGGATCGGCCATATCAAACCGAACCACTATAGCGAGATGCTGCGTATCGCGTGGCAGAATCGCGACCAGCCTCTGCTGGCCTGGCGGATCCTGCGCGATGGGGTGTGTGACGGTTGCGCACTGGGCACCACTGGTTTGCACGATTTCACCATGAAAGGCGTGCATCTATGCATGGTACGGTTGCATTTGTTGCGCCTGAACACCATGCCGGCGCTTGACACACACGTCCTGCAGGATGTAACCGCTCTCAAGCGGATGAAGGCCGGGGAACTGCGCGCGCTCGGGCGGTTGCCATACCCGATGATGCGCGAGCGCGGTGATGCGGGTTTCCGAAGGATTACGTGGGATCAGGCATTGGATACGATCGCGAGCCATATCCGTCGCACGGTTCCTGAGCGCTTGGCGTTCTATCTCACCTCGCGCGGCATCACGAACGAGGTGTATTACGTCGCGCAGAAAACGGCGCGCTTCCTGGGCACGAATAATATCGATAATGCCGCGCGTATCTGTCATTCCCCCAGCACTGTCGCGATGAAGCAGACATTGGGCGTGTCTGCCTCCACATGTTCGTATAAGGATTGGATCGGCTCGGACCTGATCATCTTCATCGGCAGTGATGCGCCGAACAATCAACCGGTCACGACCAAGTATCTTTATTACGCCAAACAGCAGGGAACCAGGATTGCCGTCGTCAACCCCTACCGTGAGCCGGGGCTGGAGCGCTACTGGGTTCCCTCCGTCTTCGAGAGTGCGCTGTTCGGCACCAGGTTGGCTGATGATTTCTTCCATGTCCACACCGGGGGCGATCTTGCTTTTCTGAATGGCGTGCTGAAGCATTTAATCGACAACAACTGGCTTGACGAGCGTTTTATCCGCGAGCACACGGCGGGTTTTGACGCGCTGAAGGCCGAACTGGCCGGCCAGCCGTGGGAGATGTTGGAGCGGTTTTCAGGCGCGTCACGCGCTGAGATGCTGCGATTTGCTGAGATGGTCGCGCGAGCGCGCAGCGCCGTCATCGTGTGGAGCATGGGGATTACTCAGCATGACCACGGCGTCGAGAACGTCAAGGCCATCATGAACCTGGCGCTGGCTCGCGGCATCATTGGCCGTGAGAAGTGCGGCGTGGTGCCCATTCGCGGGCACAGCGGCGTGCAGGGCAGCGCCGAGGTGGGTTGCGTGCCATGGAATTTCCCCGGTGGCGACCCGGTGAATGCCGAGACGGCGGCGCGGTTATCCGGGCGATGGGGCTTCGACGTGCCGGCGTGGTCGGGCAAAGCGTGTCTGGAGATGATCGACGCCGCACACGAAGGTGACGTCGACGTGCTGTATTCAGCCGGCGGAAACTTCCTGGAGACATTGCCCGACCCTCAGTATGTCCAGTACGCCCTGGAGAGACCGCGCTTGCGGGTACACCAGGATATCGTGCTCACCACACAAATGCTGGTGGACCCGGCCGAGACCGTGATCCTATTGCCGGCCCAGACGCGCTATGAACAGCGCGGCGGCGGCACCGAGACCAGCACCGAACGGCAGATCATCTTCAGCCCGGAGATCCGAGGACGGCGTATCGGCGAGAGCAAACCGGAATGGGAGATCTTCATGCTCGTTGCCGAGCGAACCTATCCGGACCGCAGCCACCTGATTCATTTCAGAGATGCACAACACATCCGTGACGAGATCGCGCAGGCAGTGCCGGCCTATGAAGGCATCCAGCGGCTCAGGAAGAAGGGGGATGCCGTGCAGTGGGGCGGCCAGCGCCTGTGCGAAGGCGGCCGATTCAAGACACCCGATGGCAAGGGGTATTTCTCGCCGCTGCGCCCGCCCGAGAACGCGATCCCTGCCGGCTGGTTCTTTCTGAGCACGCGCCGCGGCAAGCAGTTCAATAGCATGGTGCAGGGCGCGCGCGATCCGCTCAACGGCGCAAAGCGCGAAGATGTCTTCATGAGCGCCGAGGATGCGCAGTCGTTGAGCGTGCGCGAGGGGGATTGGGTGTTATTGCGTTCTGGTAGTGGCGAACTGCGCGGGCGCGTGAAGCTCGTGCCGATCAAGCCTCGCAACATCCAGGTGCATTGGCCGGAGGGGAACGTGTTATTGCGCCGCGATACCTACGACCCTGCCTGCGGGGTGCCGGATTACAACGCGCTCGTCCAGGTGGCAGCGCTGCAGATGGCAGGAGGCGCGCCATGATCCCCAGGCGTAGCACCCAGCGCGTTGTGGTCGACCGGGTGCGCGGCGCGGAAACGGCGCGCGAACGGGACGCGGTCGCCGTCGAGGAGCCGCTGGAAATCCGGCTCGTGTACGAGCGGGACGGTCAGCGCGCCGAGCAAAGCATCTCGATTACGATGCGCACGCCGGGAGACGACTTTGAACTGGCCGCCGGCTTCCTGGTGGGGGAGGGCATTTTGCACCAGCCTGACGAGGTGCATCAGATCAGGTATTGTGTGGACCGTGCCAGGGAAGCGCAGGCCTATAACGTCGTGAGTGTGCACCTCCGCGCCGGCGTGACGTTTGACATGGACAAATTGGTGCGGCATTTCTACACCACGTCATCGTGTGGGGTGTGTGGCAAGGCGTCACTCGATGCCCTGGAGATGCAGGCGTGCCCGTTGTTGCCACAAGACCGCCCGTGCGTCACTGCGCAGGTGGTGGGTGGGTTGGACGGCACACTACGGCGTGCGCAAGCCGTGTTTGATAAGACCGGAGGGTTGCACGCTGCTGCGCTGTTCGACACCAGCGGCCAGTTGATCAGTTTGCGTGAAGACGTGGGGCGGCACAATGCGGTCGACAAGCTCGTCGGCGAGCAATTCCTGGCGAAAAAGTTGCCGCTTTACACGACACTGATGATGGTGAGCAGCCGGGCCAGTTTCGAGATCATGCAGAAGGCACTGATGGCCGGCATCCCCATCGTTGCCGCCATGGGCGCGCCATCCAGCCTGGCGGTGGACATGGCGCGCCAATTTGGCATGACGCTCCTGGGTTTCGTGCGGGGAGAGCGTTTCAACGTTTACACGGGTGCGCACCGGATCACGAGTCTGAAGCCTGGATGAGCCACTGGCATGTTATTTACAGACCAGTCTCACTTGGCGACAGTGCGGGCACCGTAGAGCGCTGCACCCTGGCGCGTCTTGTTCGCGCTGTGGTGTTGCGAGCGCGAGCCGCGGAATGCCGACACCAGGCGTTGTACGACACCAGACTTGGGCGTCATTGGCACGTACAATGCCTCCAACTGCGCGTTGTACTGAGAATAGCTTTGCCGCATTAAGTCGTAGTTAAGTTCGTTAAACATCACAAATCTCCTCTGTATACACCCCAGTTCACTGTCCTGGGTGAAACCTTTTTATTAATCCGCGCTATTATTGTTCGCGCGGTGTTGGAAAAGTTGACATTTTTTACCAGCGAGTGTGCCAACTGTCTTACCTGATTTACCAGGCGCCGGACGTCGCGGTACAATTCGACCTTACGCTAAAACACCATGCAGGCTCAATGGCAAGCACTTCCCTGGACTCAATTGCAACATTCGGCGAGCTGCTCAGATATCTACGGCGGCGAGCGCACCTGACTCAGCAGGATCTTGGTATCGCTGTGGGCTACTCCGCGGCACAAATCGCGCGCCTGGAGGCAGGCAAGCGCAAACCAGACCCCATGGTGGTGGCGGCGCATTTCGTCGGCGCACTCGATCTGGATCACGAACCCGAACTGGCAAAGCGTCTGACTGACCTGGCTACAACGAATCGCCGTGGATCAACACTCAGAGACGTAAGCACGGCGCCACAGGCGGTGACGCGGTCCCAGCCAACCAATCTCCTCCCGCAACTCACGAGGTTTATCGGTCGTGAACAGCAACTGGTGGAGGTGAAAGGCTTACTGGCAAACAACCGCCTGGTAACGCTGACGGGCGCCGGTGGGGTGGGCAAGACACGCCTGGCTTATGAAGTCGCAGCATCTTATCTGGGCGTTCATGATGGCGACCAAACGCTATTCGTGGACGGTGTCTGGTTGGTGGAGCTGGCACCCATTGCAGACCCCGGGTTGGTCCCCCACGCGGTTGCCGCCGGGCTGAGGTTGCCCGAGCAGCCCACGCGCGCTCATGCCGACGCACTCGCTGCCTACCTGCGTGACAAGCGGCTCCTGCTGGTGATCGATAACTGCGAGCACGTGATCGATGCTTGCGCGCAACTGGTCGAACAACTTCTGCGCATGTGCCCGGGGTTGCGCGTGTTAGCGACGAGTCGTGAGCCCCTACGTGTCCCAGGGGAAGTGGCCTGGCGGGTACCGGCGTTGGTTGCGCCCGACCCGGCCAATCTTCCCCCTTACGAGCGGTTGCTCGACTATGAGGCCGTGCAGTTATTTGTCGAAACCGCTGTTGCGGTGCAGCCTGGCTTCAACCTGACGCCACACAATGTGGCTGCCATTGCGCAGATTTGCCACCGGTTGGATGGCCTGCCATTGGCGATTGAGATGGCCGCTGCGCAAGTGCCGGCAATGTCCATTGATGAGATTGCTGCCGGGTTGGACGACCGTTTTGCATTACTCACACTCACTTCCGGGGTACGCACCGCGTTGCCTCATCATCAAACACTGCATGCCACCCTGGATTGGAGCTACGACCTGCTGAGCAAACCGGAACAAGTGTTATTGGCGCGGTTGTATGTCTTCGTCGGCGGTTGGACTGCCGATGCGGCGAAGAGCGTATGCGCGGATCCCTCGCCGGTGAACCATCTCCCGGCAGGACAGGCACAGCCGATGATCCAACAGAATGATATTCTGCCACTGCTGCTACAACTCGTTCGCAAATCGATGGCTACGGCGGTCACCCGCGATGGACGCACACGCTACTACCTGCTCGAAACCATCCGCCAATATACCGGCGAAAAGCTGCGCGATCGCGGCGAAGCGGATCCGATGCGCGAACGCCATTTGATCTATTACCCGTCGATGGCCGAGGCGTTTACGGAGCTGGGTGGACGGCAGCACTATGCCTGGATGCAACGATTGGACCCCGAACATGATAATCTGCGCACTGCGTTCACTCGTGCACGCAAGCGGGATGACAAGGGTGAAGTCATGCTACGTCTCGCGGGTGCGTTGCGTTCCTGGCTGCACGACCGGGGCCGTTTCCAGGAAGGGCAGGCGTGGCTTGAGGAAGCGCTGGCGCGCGGTCAGGATGGTCCCCCCGTGGCACGAGCCAAGGCGCTCTACGGGAAGGCGTCGGTGCTGATGAAACTGTCTGATTTTCGGCAGGCGGCGCCATTATTTGAAGAGAGCCTGGCTTTATATAAGCAGGTGCATGACCCATTTGGCGTTGCGTGGGCCTCACTTCTACTCAGCAACCTGGCGTTGTCGGTGCAGTTTGACAACGCACAGGCGGAACGGCTGGCAGAACGCGCCCTTTCCCTGTTCGAGCAGATTGGCACGCGGTTCGGACAGTCTTGCGCGCTGGGCAGACTCGGGCAGGTGAAAGTCTGGCAGGGCGAGCGCGCCCAGGCTGCTGTTTACCTGGAACGTTCCCTGGCCATTGCGCAAGAGGTTGGTGATGCGCGCCAGGTCGCTCGTGTCCTGGACCACCTGCGCCAGGTGGATCAGAAACGCGGGCTGAAGCTGTGGAAGCATGAGGTGGCACGATTGCGTGGTGCGGGTGACTTGGAGCCACTTGCCACCATTCTGCAGTGGTATGGTTGGACGATGATTGCCAAAGGAGACTACAGCCAGGCAAGAACGGTTCTGCAGGAAAGCCTGGAGCTGTGGCAACAACTTGGCGAGCGCTGGACCCAGGCAGGGGGAACTGGCTCGGCGGCACTGGCATTGGGGTATGCCGAACGACTACTGGGAAATATGGAGCCGGCGGCACAACGGCTCGACCAATGCTCGCAAGTGTCCAGCGATGTGGGTGATGTGTACCAGGTCAACCACACGCAGTGGATGATGGCATCCGTTCTCATGAGACAGGGTGAGTGTGCCAAGGCGCGCGGTTACCTGTGCGAGAGTCTGCGCCAGTTTCGTGAGCGCGCGGATTGGCTGGAGGTGACCCTTGTGCTCGCGCAGATGGCCGACCTGGCGCAGACCCAGGGCGACATGCCACTCGCCGTGCGCCTGGCCGGGGCGGTCGCGCCTTTTGCGGACAAATTCATCGTGAGCCGGCTGCAGGATGGCATCCAGGTAGATTACCTGAACACCCTCAACA
>JAMDDR010000433.1:65443-71880 GCA_023488685.1 Chloroflexota bacterium
GCACTCATCTGAGCGACCCGGAACTTGCCAAGGCATGGGCCGCCGGCCAGCAGATGGCGCTGGATGAAGTAGTCACCTTGATGCTGGGTAACCCGCCAGTCACCAAGATCAAAAGCTAACAGCGCGCTCAGTCTGCATCCTCAGATGTAGGCTGAACACTCAGGCTGGGACGGAGCTAAATGTCCCCGACCGCGATGTCGCCAAGAAGACGCCCCCGGGACGGGGGCTGTGAGCAGAAAGAGAGAGACTGGGCATCGTCCTTGCGAACCTCCAGAGCGCGACAGCAGACGCCCGTTCCACGTGTCGGCGCAGAGTGGCGGGCGACAGAAGTAGCGCCGAACGACCCTGAGCAGTGAGCACTCGGTACTCAGTACTCGGAACTCCGAGCTGTTAGTCACTCACTGGGAAAGATGCGCTCAGCCAACACCTTGTAGGTAACGCGCACCTGGCCTGGCGGAACGTTGTAGTTAAGATCGCCGTGGTATTTCAGGTTTAGATCGCGTATCCGATCGACAGCGCCTTCTTCGCTCTCGGCGACAACTCGCCCGCTCACCTGCACATAGCGATATGCGTCATTGGGGTCGCTGATCACGAACGCCACGATGGGGTGTTTGTGCATGATGCGATCTTTGACCCGCCCGCGTGCCGTGTTGAAGATGAAGTAAGTGCCATCGTAATCGAACCAGATAGGGGTTACCTGTGGTGCGCCGTCACGCTTGACCAGCGCTAAGTAGGCAAACGCTTTTTTATCACGTGTGAGTAAGTCTGCAAAACGCTCCGGAATCTTTATAGCCATGCTGATCTCCACTGGGTCAGAATTGGGTTACGATAATAACGCACCTGGTCAGTCTGCACTCAGTTCGCGAGCAGCTTGGCGTTCGAGGTCAGCCAGTTTTGCCACACGGCGGCGGAAGTGCACCTCGGTGCTGAACTGGGCTGCCAGGAAGACTCGCAGGATCTCCTTGACCAGTTCAATGCCGACGATCTGGGCGCCGATACAAAGCACATTGACGTCGTCGTGCTCCACGCACTGATGTGCGCAGTAGGTGTCGTGGCACACGGCCGCGCGAATGCCCGGGATCTTGTTTGCCGCGATGCAGGCGCCAACACCGGTGCCACAAACCATGATCCCGCGATCCACACGCCCCTGGCGCACGGCCGCGCATACTGCCTGGGCAATGTCGGGAAAGTCAACTGGCTCTGGGCTATGGGTGCCGAAGTCCTCGACCGTATGGCCTGACGCGCGCAGGTAATCAATCACCGGTCCTTTGAGGGCGAAACCCGCATGATCGCCGCCAATGGCTAGTCGCATTGCTTCTCCTGTTGTTTCCGCTTTGAGAATCTACCAGACGCAGTATCTTACACCGCATCAGGGGATTAAGAATCTGGAAGCCCGGTTCAGGAGATAAATGACAGCGCTGTTTGTGTTGCTAACGCATTGCGCTGGCGTTCACCCGCGCGAGCATGAGTGAAGCAAACACGAAGACGGCTGCGCCCGTCCAATACGGGGCGCTGGGCAGCACGTGGTCATACACCGCACCCGCCCAAAGCGGGCCGAGGATGCTCGTCAAGCTGCCGAGTGCAGTGGTCACACCCATGAGGGTGCCCTGTTCGCGCGGCGACACGTGGCTGGTCATGAGCGCGCCAAGTGTCGGAAAGATAAAGCTGCTCGTGATGGTTCTGAGCGCGGTTATTGGGTAGATCAGCCACAGGATTGGTGCCAGGAACGTCGCCACAGCGCCAAGCGCCTGTCCATTCAGACAGACGATGGCGATGCCCTGCTCGCCATACCGCTTTACCAGCCGCTGCACCAGGCGCTGCGCGATGGCGACAGTGATCCCCGCGAGCACCAGCAAGGCTCCGACCTGCCAGGGCTGCGTGGAAAACTTCTCAATCAGAAACAGTGTCTCCGTGCTGTTGATGCCATTGTAGG
Source organism: Chloroflexota bacterium (assembly GCA_023488685.1). Lineage (GTDB taxonomy): Bacteria > Chloroflexota > Anaerolineae > J036 > Brachytrichaceae > CAIXPS01. The sequence continues at coordinate 67,377 of JAMDDR010000433.1, forward strand.
CGAAGTTGAACAGGCACAGCACCAGCAACAGCCCGCCCAGACCGGGCTTGTGTGCCATCTGGCCAATCGAGATAAAGGGGTTGAGATCGCTCAGACACAAAGGTGTGGTCTCGCGCATTTCTCTGGGCAGCGACTCGGGCAGCATGATGAATCCGAGCAGCACGCTGAACAGCGACAGCGCAGCGGCCATGAACGCGGGTGCATCAACGCTGATCTGGCCGAGCGTAGCACCCAGCGCAGGGCCAAGGATGAGCCCCACGCCCCAGGCAACCCCGATGAGGGTGAAGTTCTTAGCGCGCTCTTCGGGTTTGGACACATCAGCGATGTAGGCTGAGGCAGTAGACAGATTGCCACCGCTGATGCCGTCGATCAACCGTGCCAGGAACAGCACCCACAATGCGCCGCCTATGCCGAAGATCACATACCCGATGGCAGAGCCGAGCACACTCGCCAGCAGCACCGGCCGGCGCCCATAGCGGTCGCCGAGTTTGCCTAGCACAGGCGCGGCAAAAAACTGTGCCGCTGCGTAGATGACGCTGAGCATGGTGACCATCAGCGCATCATCGCTGTAACGCCGCACGATGTAAGGTGCCACGGGCCACAAGATGGACAGACCGACGATGTCCATCAGCATAATAACGAAAATAAGGCCGAGTGCTTTTGACTTCATTGGCTCCTTTGGTCATGCTTGCGCATGCTCACGCTTACCGTACGCGCCAATGGGGGGAGAGTCACCTATCCAAGGATAGGTATGGGGGTTGGTGTGAGTCTGGCTCCCTCGCCCTTCGGGAGAGAGCTGGGGTGAGGGTCTGACGCCCTCGCCCTTCGGGAAAGGGGTGGGGTGAGGGTCCGGCTCCCTCGCCCTTTGGGAGAGGGTCGGGGTGAGGGCAAAACTAGGGCAGAAGGTTCATCTCTCTGGCCCGTGCGACGGCTTGAGTGCGGCTGGCGACGTGTAGCTTGCTGTAGATTTGGTTGATGTACCACTTCACCGTGCCCACCGAGAAGATCAGTTGCTGGGCAATCTCGCGATTGGACATCCCGGCGGCTACGAGGCGCATGATTTCGACCTCGCGCTCGGTGAGGGATCCACCGGCAAAGGTGGTCATCGGTGATCCATTGTCGTGGAAGGACTTCTCGCCGATCAGCGCTTCGGCCTTATTTTCATTCTGTACAGGTCCAACCCGGCCCCGCGCTCCCACGCCGCCGTGTAAGTTATTGGACCCATCTCAGCTTCCAACTGCGCTCGCAGACGCGTGAGCAGCGGCCAGTTTTCCATCCAGCCGTTCTGGCTGTCCGGCTGGGTAAAAGCAAGCCCCAACAGTTCCACCGCCCGTTCCTGTTCGCTTGTGTGCGCCAGGATCAGTGCTCCCACAGGTAGACACATTGTAATGAGCTGGGCGCCACGGCGAGGGGTGGCGATGCTGAGCATGATGTGGTAATGCTCCCGAGCTGCCTTGAGATTCCCCTCGATGTAGGCGAGGATCGCCAGACCCATGTTTACATCCAACCAGAAACCCCAGTCCAAAAGGGTCTCATGCATGGTGAGGGCTTCCGCGCAAAGCTGTCTGGCCCGAGCATAATCCTCTGTGCGGATGGCACTCAGAAGCGCAAGCAGCGCAAGCGTTCCTTTTCCGGAATAGATGCTATAGTCTGCTGCCAGTTTGCGAGCCTCTTGAGCTAACGTCTCCGCCTTTTCAAACTGGCCGGCGAAAAATGCAGCTTTGCTCAGGTAAAACGTATTGAGGACAATTCCCTTCCGATCCCTTCGCGTGCGCTGAATGGCCAGGGATTCTTCAAAGCAACTGATAGCCTGGCTTGGCTGCCCCATCGCCAGCTTCGTGAATCCGATGCCGGACAGAACCCATGCCGTTCCATCGAGGGCCCCCGCCTCCTGATTGATTGCGAGGCTTTGTTGGAGAAGCGGCAGCGCATCGGGAAGACTTGTCTTCAAATGCCCTATCCAATTGAGGATGGCACCCATAAAGAATCGGTCGTTGATCTCACGGTAAAAGGACAGGCTATCGTCAAGATAGGCCAGACCGCGAGCAACATCGTTCTTTTGTGTCGCAAGAACGATGCCCATGACCAGGCGACAAAAGGCAACGCTCTCGCGGTCATGGTTAGCCTGCGCAATGGTCAGACATTGCTCTATTTGCGCAGGCATGTCTGCTGGCAGGACGAACTCCCCTATCACGAGCAACCAGGCCCGGCAGGCGGTCAATCGTCCCCAGATGGGCTCAGGCCGGCTTGTCCCGGCGGGAGCAAATGCCTCCTGCGCCTGTCGAAAAAGGTACTCGCCCTCCTGGAAACGGCTTCGCCACTCGCAGAACATCCGTAAGCTGTGTATGGCGCATTGAATGGTCTCAGCCCGTTTGTGTTCGACCGCCCATAACCATGCGGCGCGCACATTGTCAAACTCTACGTCGATCTCGTCGAGCGCCTCAAGTTGTCGCCGGCCTTTTAAGTCCCGCTCACGCTCGCAAAGGAAATCGCCGTAGTAGGCGCAATGTGCCGCGTGTGTCGCATCGGCTTGACCTGCCAGATTGAGTTGCTCTGCGGCATATTGGCGCAAAAGTTCGTGCAAGTCGTAGCGCCCATCCGACTCGTGCTGCACCAATGATTTGTCCACCAGTGCTGACAGTGTGTGCAGCGACGCATTCGCCACGGCCTTTGCCGCCTCTCTGCGGAAGCCTCCTCGGAACACCGACAGGCGCATGAAAACCGCTTGCTCTGTCGCCGGCAATCGGCTCCAGGTCGGCTCATATACGGCTCGAATGTTCCGGTGGCGCGGCGGCACGTTGCGCGCTCGAGTCTCCAGAATATCCAGGCTGCGCTCGATCTCGACGGCAATTTCATGACAGGATAGCACCCGTACCCAGGCTGACGCCAGTTCGATGCCCAGCGGCATCCCACCCACCAGGCGGCAAATGCGGTTCACGCCCGCCCGCTCTTTGTCCCATGCGAAATCGGTGCGGACTCGCCGGGCGCACTGCACAAAAAGCTGAACAGCACTGTAGTCCTCGCCGCCCTCCACGTTATCATCCGCCGGGAAGCGCATTGCGGGCACCTGATATACCCACTCCTCACGCAAATTCAACACTTCACGGGAGGTTGTGATGACTTTTACGCCGGAAGCGCAGGCCAGGATCTCGCTGACCAGGTCGGCATCGGCGAGCCGATGTTCAAAGTTGTCCAGCACCAACAGGAGCTGCTGCCCCCGCAAGTGGTCAAGAAGCTGCTGCTTGAGATCATCGCTCTGGTGGAACTGGAAGCCAATCGACTCGGCAATGGCAGGGACCAGGTATTCGGATAAACTGAGCGACTGGAGGGCTACGAAGTACACACCATCGGAGCAGGAAGATTGTTGGGCTACCTCTATTGCCAGGCGAGTCTTTCCAATCCCGCCTGGGCCAATCAGGGATAGCAGACGGCAGGCAGGATCGGCGAGGAGCCCCTTGATCTGGGCTAACTCGTTTTCCCTGCCGATGAATGGCGTGCGCTGCCGTGGTAGATTGCGTGCGGTCATCTGCCTGGCTTCATTGTCGCACCACTGTAGATGCCTTAGGCGTGCTTCGGAACGCGCACCTGTAACGCGGCGAAGAAATTCACGGTCGCGATGACCACGCCCAGCAGGAAGACATACTGGAATCCGAAGGCGCTCCAGATCACGCCGCCTACCAGGGCAATACTCATGGAGAAAACGTGATCGATGGTCACGCCGGCGGTCAGCGCTGGTTGAATATCGGCTGGTTGAAGGGCGATCTTTTTCATGTACATGGAGCGGGCCATCCCCACCGACATCAGCATCTGGTCCACCAGGTAGAGCGCACAGATGATCAGGAACGCTGTGCCCTCTGGGAACATGGACCTGGCAAACCCATATCCGAGGCAGACGAGTACCAGCAATACCGCCTCCGACGCCAGGACGAATCGCTCGCCCAGGTGGTCAGTCACCCAACCCAATAATGGCTGGAAGAGGATGCCAATCACGCCACCGATGGTCATCAATGTGGCCAGTGTCTGCGTCGGCTGCTGGAATATGTTGACGATCACCCATGGGGCGAAGGTGATGAACAACTGTTTGCGGGACCCGTAGAGCACATTCAACAGGTAAAACAGACGGTATTCTCGATGCAGCTTCAGGAATACAACCGGTTGTTTCTTCTGCTCGGACTTCATGGTCAGCAGTAATGCTGCTGCGGCGACAAAGGCGATTGCGGCCAGCACGAACGTGGATTGGAACGTGAGGCCCAGGAATTTGAACCCCAGGAAGACCAGGAAGCTGCCGAGAATGGTCGCCATGTTGCGGATCGCATTGAGCTGTCCCAGGCGTTGGCCGGTTTTCCCCTCGTGGGCTAACTCCATCCCGATGGTAGAAGCCACGGGCATGAACATGTGCTGGCCCATGCTATAGATGAACAGACAGAGCACCACGATGACATACGTGGACGAGACAAAGCCGATCAATAGCGCTCCCGCCAGCCCCAGCAACATGGCCACCACA
>JAMDDR010000173.1 GCA_023488685.1 Chloroflexota bacterium
GCCTTTGCCCGCTGCTACCTCTGCCTTTGATGGATTACTGACCAACTCGTAACCGACGGTTGTCAAATACTGCTCGAGCTTGGTCACAAAGCCCGGGTATTTCAACGCCACGTTCTTCCTGGCCTCAGCGATGATCTGCGTCGACAGGACCAGGTGGAAATCCCCTTGCTCCGCGTGACGCAACACCTCAAAGGACCAGCGTGGCCAAACCACGCCGGCGAAGATCACGTTTGCGTCAATCATCACCCGCAGGTCAGGACTTGCCATATTGATTCTGGTACACCTGTTGCCGGATCTGTTTCATCTCCTCGACCGACTGTTCCTCAGTCAAGCCCTGCCGCTCCGCCGCTTGTCCCAAAGCCACGACCAGCTCCCAATGCAACTTCTCCGCCAGTTGCTGCCGCATCTGCTCGTACTCCCGATAGGGCACCATCACGGCGACCGGGTAACCGCCGCGCTCCACCACCAGGCTCTCCCCATCCACAGCCACACGCTTCAACACCTTGCCCGATGAACGCTGGAGTTCGGAAGATTGGATGACCCCTTTCTTCTCGATCCTGTTCGTACTCATGGACCTATCCTCCTGCTGTACCAATACAGCAATATACGTACAAAGCCAATTTAACACCCCAGCGCCCCAGGGTCAAGCCGGCTGTTGTGGGGTGTAAAAGTTTCGTATAGGCATCACGCATCGATCGGCTCGATTTATAATGGGTTTCTTACTTCCGATAAGGAACATTATCGGAAATAGAAGGGGTTGAGCATGGCCAATGAAGCTCTCGTCGAGGCTGGAGAAGACAGGCACGGGCTGGTGATCTCGGATCGCGCCGCCGCCAGCGCCCGCCGCTATGCCGGCGCGTCGCGCGCCGACAATACGAAACGGACCTACGAGAAGGCATGGGCCGACTTTGTCGCTTTCTGCAAAGGCAGCGCCATCGTCTTCGTCCATGTCCGGAGCAATTACCCCGACCCTGCCCAACACGAGGCGGTGAAATCGCTGATGGGCGGGATTCGTCGCTCGATTGGCACGGCGCCGCAGCAGAAGGCCGCCATCGTACGCAGCGAGCTGGAGCTTATGATCAACGAAATGCCGCGCGACTTGCGCGGCATTCGCGATAAGGCCATCCTGCTGCTCGGCTATGCCGGCGCGTTTCGTCGCAGCGAGATCGTCTCGTTGGACGTCGAGAACCTGCGCTTTGGCGCCGATGAGATGATCGTCACCCTGCCGCGTTCCAAGACCGATCCCGAGGCGCAGGGGGTGCGCAAGCGCATTCCCATGCTGGCCGAGCACCTGGCGATCTGCCCCGTCCGCGCCGTCAAGGAATGGTTACAGGCTGCCCGGATCTTCAGCGGTCCCGTGTTTCGTGCCGTCGACCAGTGGGACCACGTTCGCGACAGGCGCATGAGCGATCGCACTGTGGCGCTGATCGTCAAGCAAGCGGCGGAGATGGCCGGGCTTGAGCCGCGCCAGTTTGCGGGGCACAGTCTGCGCGCGGGCTTCGTCACGCAGGCAGCGCAGGAAGAGACACCCGAATGGCAGATCCAGGAAGTGACCGGTCACAAGTCGACCGTCATGCTCCGCAAGTACATCCGCGACGCCGGCGCTGGCCAGGTGAAGGCGATCAAGCGAGCGCTGGGCGAATAAGATTAGTACAGACTCCCGGAGTCTCAGGCGAACGCAGTTCGCACGACTCCGGGAGTCTGATCGTTTATCCCGGAATGAGCAGGCCCCCTACCTTGGCCTATTGCTGAGACGAAGACCATGCGAGTGATTCAGCGTTACGCAATACGTCCTCAAGTGGCCTGGCGGGTTCGCTGCGCACCGCCTCGATGGCAGCCTATTCAAGAGAATGCCTATACGAAAGCACCGAAAGATCATCAGTTCTGGGCATTGTCACCCTGCCTCGCCGTTTTGCGTTTGTGGGTCAATTACAATGCGTAGATCACACATGATGAAAAACAGAACCGCCATTGGCGCGATCAACACCAACGGCGGCATTCAGAGCGACATGCGCGGGCGCGCTAATGTCTGCCGGCATGATAGCACAAATGTCGGTCTGACTTCAACGCATGCTGCTCCATTGCAGGACAAGAAGCATGCAGACCTCAATACGTGTTAGAAGTAGGGTGACGTGGGCGTGGGCACAGCTCATACTGCCCTTTGGTGCACCAGTACGCCGGCAAACCGCCAAGGAAATCCTTTGGCCGATGGTGCGTACTGCACATGTTATCCACCTGCATGATCGGGGATGTGCCGACCTGCAGTCGTTCATAGGGCTGGGTGGGCTATGAGCAACAACCACCTTCAGGACCCCTGGCTGATGCAAGCCCTGTGCGACCTATGCACAGGCGTACCCACACACATTGACATCCGCGATCTCCCTGTTGAGTGGCGCCAGGTTTGTGAACGCCTGGCCGAAGTCGAGACAAAAAATCGAACCGATTTGCTCCAGCAGCTGATCAAAGACAGGAGCGACTACGACGCTGTGATTACGGGGACCTTCGCCACACGACCGGGCGCAAATCTGGGGCCGCGGCCGGCAACACAAACAGCAGCAAGGTCCGGCACAGCCCTACCCCCGCCCTCCACACCTGAGTTTGCAAAGACGGCGAAGAGCACAAACGATGTGCTGGGCTGGCCGCTATCGCTTCAATTAACAGACACCGGCAACGGCGCCAGGTTCGCTAACGGGTTTCACAACCAGGCACGCTACACAACCGGGCGCGGCTGGATGGTGTGGGATGGCAAGCGCTTCGCTGAAGACGCTAACGAGATAAGCGTTACTGCATTCGCGCGCCAGATTGCTTATTCCTGGTACGACCAGGCGAAGGATGAAACGGATGATGATCGGCGCAAAGCAATCACGCGCCATGCAAGCCGGTCCCTAAGCGCGAAGTCGCTGGCCAACACCGTCTCACAAGCCGGGAAGTTTACCGAAACGCTCGCGCAAGCGACAGATTTCGATAGAGATCTGTTTCTACTCAATGTGCAAAACGGTATTCTCGATTTGCGCACAGGCGAATTACGGCCGCACGACCCGGCAGTCATGTGCAGCCGGCTGGCTGGTGTTCGCTTCAACGAGAACGCCAGGGCGCCCAGGTGGAAAGACTTTCTACTCGAGATATTCGACCATGACACGGAAATGACGACGTTCGCACGTCGATGGATGGGCTACACATTGAGCGGGGACACGCGCGAACAGCTCTACGTGATTGCATGGGGTGGCGGCGCAAACGGGAAAAGCACCCTGTTCGACGTCCTTCGGTATGTCATGGGTGATTACACTGTGAGCGTCACGCCGGCGTCCCTGGCAACACACCGGGAGCTATCCAACATCAACACCGACATTGCGCGGATACCGGGTGCACGGCTTGCGATTTGCCCTGAGTGGAATGAAGACATGCGGGCCGACGAATCCATGCTCAAGGACTTGACCGGGCAAGATCACATCACCGTTCGCACGCTGTACCAGAAGCCTTTCACGTTCAAGCCGCAAGCCAAGATCATCATTTACGGGAACCACAAACCACAGTTGCGCGGCACGGATGGCGGCACATGGCGCCGTCCATTACTGGTGCCGTTCACACGTGAGTTTAAAGGGAAGGCGTGTGATAAGACGTTGGGGGACAAGCTCAAGGCTGAGGCTGAAGGCATCCTGGCTGACCTGGTGCGCGCCTGCATGGAGTGGCAGCGTGATGGGCTGGCTATTCCCAGGTGCGTCGCCGCGGCGACGAACGAATTTCGTAAGGACTCAAATGACGTTCTGGCGTTCATCGAGGCGTGCTGTATCAAAGATAAAAATGCGCGCGCACTGGTGGGCAAGCTGCACGCGGAGTATCTGAAGTACGGTGGGGAGATCAAGACAGTGCACAAGTTCGGGGCTGCGCTCCGTGAGATTGGTTATGTGAATGAGCGCACCCGAAATGGGTATGAAACCATCGGTTTGGGGCCGGAAGCTGAGTGAGCCGTGAACTTGTGTGAACTTTGAAATGCTGGAAAACAAGCACTTGTGAACTTAGTGAACTTTAGACGGTAAAGTAAAAATTTTCATTTCTCGTGAGAAAGTTTACCGTATGAAGTTCACTAAGTTCACAAGTTCACAGTATAGGGGATCGACAAATTCCACATCGTGCATCCAGCCTGCTGAGCAGGCTTTGCAGAGGTAGCCCGCGACTTGCAGTCGCGGGCGTGGAACTTGCGCGTACTTGCGCGTACCCTCGTGGGCGCATACCCACCCTCGCGTTAACTCTCCCCTACCCCCTCAGTGCGCACGTGCAAGGATGCGCGCGTAGCGAATCCACTTCTCGTAGTCGGGGCGCCGCCATAGCGGGGGTTTGAGCACTGTCTCGATTTGCGCCGGCGTGGCCCTGGCCAGGTCTCTCACCGACGAGATGCCGGCCGCCTTCAACCGCAGGATGTCTGCGGCCCCAAGGCCGTTGATGTTCTCAAGCAATATCGACTCATCCTCGGTCAGGATGGCATTCAACTGATCGGTCAATTGCGCGATCGTGGACTGTTGCTCCTGGGACTCGCGGTAAGCCTGGTCCAGGCTGGCCTCCAGCTTGGTGATTTGCTGTGTCAACTGTTTGATGACGGATTGATGTTCTCCGGACTCTTCGTGGGCCTGGGCCAGGTCGCTCTGCATGTCGCTGACCTGTTTGGTCAGTTGCGTCACGATGGGTTGATGTTCGACGGTCTCCTGGCG
>JAMDDR010000420.1 GCA_023488685.1 Chloroflexota bacterium
GTTCCTGGCTTGCCGAGCAGGTAGTTGACGAAGTCCACGTCGTGGATGTGCAAATCGTGAATAGGCCCGCCGCTGCGCACCGGATCGAGGAACCAGTTGCGCGACGACCAGCCCGGTTGCCCGCCGACGCGCGTGAGCGACAGCGACAGCAGCTTGCCGTAACGGCCATCCTGCACGCAGTCGCGCAGGAAGCGATACTCGGGCCAGAAGCGGATGCACTGCGCAATCATCAGCCGGCGATTCGCTGTCCGGGCGGCGTCTACCATGGCCCCCGCATCCTCCAGCGTCAGCGCCATCGGCTTTTCACACAGCACGTGCCGGCCCTGCTGCAACGCCTGGATGGCGTAACGCGCATGCACGTCGGTGGGCAGACAAACGTCCACCACGTCCACATCCGCCTGGGCGATCAGGTCGCCAGCGTCGCCGTAGCGCGCGACGGTCGAAAAGTCAACCGGACGCTGGTCGCCGTCGATGTTGATCTGCACAGCATTTTTAGCCTCCAGGCGATCCGGCGACAGATCCGCGATGGCGGCGATCTTCACATTGGGCAGCAGGAAGTATTTGGAGGCATGGAACCATCCCATACCGCCCATGCCCACGATACCTACGTTGATCATTGGTTCTCCTTGATATAGAGGGGTCCGCGAATCAGGGACCGATTCGCGCGCGCGTTCGCGCATTCACGCGAATGCGCATTTACTTTGCGAGATTGATGCTCTCCTGGGCGATCAAATCGTCCGCGCCATAACCGACGGCGGTCAACAGACGGGGGAACCAGCGGCACGAGCTATCCGGCCCATAGCCACCCTGGTCCTTGGCCCACGCCGTCGGGCAATAGCCATACAAGCCGTTGGCGTAGCCGGCAAACAGCACCCGCAGTGGTTGCAGGCCGCATTTCACCGCCAGGCCGATGTCCGTGTACGTCTCAAAGGGCAGGCCGATGATGCGCACGCCGTTGATGGCAGCCACAAACAACTCGCTGGGCAGTGTGCGTTGCAATGTGCCGCCGGCCAGCGCGCCCTCCAATTCGTGCGCCCATTCCAACATCGCCAGCGCCACCTGCTCCTGCATGACATTCGACACGGCGACGGCCTGTTGCCGCTCCGCCTCGAAACCAGCGATCAGCGCCGCCAGTGCTTCAGGCGCGAGCGGCTGATCGAGGGGAATTTCGAGCAGCTTGCTCGTGACATTCAACGTGATCTCGTCTGTTCTCGGTGCCTCGCGCAACGCGGCAACGGCCGCCGCGGCGAGACATTGGCCCATGGCGCGTGTATCGTCGAAAGTGCCTGTGCCCCAACCGCGGTCACGATACACTACTGGGTCCACATCGCCGCAGGTGCCTTGCAAGAAAAGCCCGAGACCGCCACGCTGCTGTTCGAGCGCGCGCGCAACCTCGCCTGGATAGTCCGCCGAGAACAACAGGTTATCCGGCCCCAGAACCACCGGGTGCGTGCCGTAATTGACCAGTGTGGCGATAGGCACACCGTCGCTGTCTTCGACGGTCAGGGTGGTCAACGTTTCGTCCACGGGGCGCGAATGGTCCTGGCGGTTATAGCCAATCTCACTCACCGAGGCCGACGCGACGGCAAATTGGGCTGGCGCGAGCGCTCCGGGCAAAGCCACCACCAGCTCCACGATCTTGCGCTGCGCTTCGGCCAGCCAGGCCGCGTCGACGTGGCCCATGACACCGCGGAACGGCATGGACGCCGGCCCCGAGTGGGTGTGCGTGCACGAGATCAGCACGTTGGTCGAAGGGATGACGCTCTTCCTGGCGATGCGGTGGCGAATGTCGGCCACGGCAGCCGGGGTGAGGCCGATGATATCGCATACTACGATGGCGAGTTTGGCTCTGCCGTCGTCGAGCAACATGGCGCGCGCCATGATCGGGTCGTGTATTCCGGCGGTGGGAAAAACGCGCGCTGCAAACCCCGTCATCCAGCCGCCCACCGGCGGGCTCAGATCCACCTGCCCTGCTGATGCCTTAAACATACGCTTCCCTCATGCTGAACCACCAAGAGCACCCTAAAGGGCTTTCAGCCAAGAACACCAAGATACATAAAGATGAAACTTGGTGTTCTTGGCTAAAAGCCCTTTAGGGGGTTCTTGGCGGTTGCCATTTCACCGTAGTTCGCTCACGTTCTCGCACACCTTGTGCACCGCGGCGACCACCTGGTGCATTGCCGGCTCGTCTGCCAGCAGAATCGTGTGGAAGATCCAGCACGTATCCGCACAGATCTGCTCACACGTGGGACACTGCACCTGGCGGTAATCCACCCGGTCGCCCAGGTAGGGACGAAAATCGGGGTCCGCACTCATGCTTTCGAATACCGGGTTCTTGTAGAGCGGTGTGGTGTAACCCACCACCGCCGGGACGCCTTCCGCCGTCAACGCCTCGACAAAACGATCGCGTGTGACACCGAGTTGGTTCAGATCCAACCGGAACGAGTAGAAGTGATAGCCGCGGCGCGTGATGCGCGGGTCGTTCTCAATGGGGATGATCCCGGGGAGATCGCGCAACCCCTGCGTGATGATCTCGGCATTGGCCTGGCGTTTGAGCGTGTGCGCTTCCAGCCGTGACAACTGCGCCAGCAGCAGCGCCGCCTGGAACTCGGTCAGCCGCAGGTTGCTGCCCACCTTGAAGTGCTGGTACCATGCGCCGTCCTTGTGCCGGCCCACGTTGGTGAAGCTGCGGCACTCATCGGCCAGGCCCTCGTCGTCGGTGAGCATGATGCCACCCTCGCCGCTGGTGATGTTTTTCGACATCTGGAAGCTGAACACGCCACCGTTCCCCAGCGCTCCGGTGCCCTTGCCCTTCCACTGGCTGCCCCAGGAATGGCAGGCATCCTCGACCACGCACAGGTGGTGCGCGCCGGCAATCTCACACAGCCGGTCCATATCGGCCACGTAACCGCCCAGGTGCACCGGGATGATGGCCTTCGTCCGGGGTGTGATCTTGCGGGCGACGTCGTCGGGGTCGATGCACAATGTGTGCGCCTGGATGTCGGCAAAGATCGGGATCGCCCCGTTGCGTAGCACCGCGCTCGCCGTGGCCACGAAGGTATAGGGTGGCACGATCACTTCGTCGCCGGGGCCAATGCCCAGCGCGGTCAGTGTCGCTTCGAGGATGGTGGTGCCGCTGGTCGCCGTCACACCATAGCGGGCGCCCTGGAAGGCGGCATACTTCTCCTCAAATGCTCTGACCTGATCGCCGTACCACCATTTGCCCGACTCCAGCACGGCCATCAGCCCTTGCCGCTCGCGATCATCCCAGATTGGCCAGGTTGGCCACTCAACGTTGCACGTCTTCTCACCGCCCTTGATGGCTAACGTCGGCATAGTTCACTCCTGTTTATATGCGATGATCAGATTGTAGCCCTGATAAGATGGATCATGATTGACATACCTCACTCACACAATCGATAACATGTCCACACAACAAATCCATTTCATCGAGGAACTAGCCGCAAACGCCTGGCCCGCCGCGATCGTTCAAGTGATCGATGGCTGGCGGCTGCGTTTTAACTGGGGCGTCACTTCACGCGCCAACTCGGTGTACCCCAACGACTCGCACGGCCAGATCGCCTTGGAAGATAAGCTACGTCACGTCGAGGACTTCTACACGCATTGGGGCGGATTGGCGCGTTACCAGATCTGCCCGGCGGCACAACCGGATGATCTCGACGCCATCCTGGCGCGACGCGGCTACACCAGCGCCGCGCACACCAGCGTCCAGGTTGCCCCAACGGCAACGGTCATGGCGCGCGCACAAACAAACCCGATTTCTGTCAGAAATCGGGTTTGTATCACTCCTAGCGTCAGCACCCTCGACGATACCTGGGCCGAGACGTACTGCACGGCGGGGGATTTCAGTGGTCACAAGCGCGCGATGCGGCTGGGCATCCTGGAGCGCATCGGCCCGCGCGCCGGCTTTGCGCTGGCACATATCGACGGCCAGCCGGCCGGCGTCGGGTTAGGCGTGGTGGAGCGCGGTTGGACCGGCATCTTCTGCATGGAGACGCTGCCGGCGTTCCGGCGGCAGGGCGTGGCCACGGCGATCTTGAAAGAGATGGCGCTGTGGGGACAGCGCCACGGCGGGGCAAACATGTACCTGCAGGTGATGCAGGACAACACGCCCGCCTGCGCGCTGTACGCCAAAGTAGGGTTCAGTTCACTCTACATTTATCACTACCGCGAAGCCCCACAAATATCCCCAGGCATGTAGAATCTCATCGGTGCCACGTGCTGAGTGTACTGGGCACTGAGCACTCGGCACTGAGCACTCAACACTCGGTACTTCCGTGAGGAGGATGCGATGAATATCGTGAGCGTGGGCGCACACCAGGACGACATCGAACTGAATTGTCTCGGGACGCTGATCAAGTATCGCGACCAGGGCGGCCACACCATCACCAATGTGGTCATTTCCAATGGCGACAAGGGCGCGCAATATGATCCTCGCACCCCTTACGAAGAGATCGCCCGCATCCGCGCCGGCGAAGCCACGGCTGTCGCGCAGGGGTTGGGCGGGCGTTACATCTCCATGGGCCAGTCCGACGAGTACATCCGCGACACGGACGAGGCGCGCAACTGGCTCGTCGACGTGCTGCGCGAAGCCCAGGCCGACCTGGTGTTCGCGCCGCCGCCGGTCGATTACAACACCGACCACATGGTCACCAGCCAGATCGCCTTCCACGCCGTGTTGCTGTCCTG
>JAMDDR010000238.1 GCA_023488685.1 Chloroflexota bacterium
CGTACGGCCCGTGCCTGAACACACCGATACTGCGCAATGTTCGCATGAGTGGCACCAACTTATGGACATCGGTGTTCACGCGCCGGGCAATCTCCCATGTCGGTGTGGTGCTGCCGTCAGGCCGCACCATGGCACCGTCGTGTGCATAAGTGAAATACTGCAGGCCTTGCGCCCCATATGCGAGGTTGTTCATCAATTGGAAGCGGATGTGTCCCTCTGTTGGTGTGGGGTAGGGCCCGTGCCGTACGCTGCACGTGAAAGCCCAGGACGGCAGTTGATATGCCAGGGAGAGGTTGCGCAACAGCTCCAGGCAATCGAAATAGTCGTGTTTGACGATCAGTTTCTCCTCCGGGAAGACGTTGGGATCGCCGGCGCGTGCCTGGAGCTCAGCAGCAGTGCCAACTGTCAGTGCGTAATGATCGTAACTGAGAAACTGCGGATGTGCCGTTTCGATATAGTGGCGCCAGAACGCTTCGGCCGTCGCTGCGCCCCAGCCCTCGATGGGCGGAAAGTGGTTGATGTAGATGGCGTGATAGCTGTCGAGTGCTTGCATAAAGGCGTACACATCCGCCAGCAGCGGCAACAGGTGGTAGCGCGGCTCGTCGCGCAGGTGGTAGCCATATAGTCCGGGGTGGCCGCGCACGGCTTCCACCAGCTCGCGCACTTGCTGTTTGCGTTCTTCATCCAGTGTGAAGTCGTCGCCGACGTGCCAGGCCGGATGAACGAGTAATAGCTTGATCCCGCTTTCGGCGGCGATATCAAGCAGCCGGCGCAGCTCGTTCGCGTCACCCTGTACCCACGAGTGGCTGACGGTGAAGCCGGCCTCGGCCATGCCGCGCATGACGTCGGGCCGGATCATGTCGCCCGACGGGCCTGCCCAACCGACGATTGGAAAGCGGTCATCATCAAGAATGGTATGTGTTCGGTTTGTCATTTCGAACTCCTGGTTGATGTGCGATCTGACTGAACGGTGACGATTAAAGAACAAAAACCCATGTTGCGCCAGGCGCGACGAATCAGACGCCTCAGACTCCCGGAGTCTCCGAGACTCCGGGAGTCTGAGGCGTCGGGTTTCCTGGTTGCGTACAATTTCACGATGGACAACAATCCTTTTAGACTCGACGATCAATTGGCCCTGGTGACCGGTGGCGGCACTGGGCTGGGACTGGCGATGTGCAAGGCGCTGGCGGCGGCCGGTGCGCGTGTGGTGATGACTGGCCGGCGCGAGGAACTGCTCAAGCTGGCCTGTGCCGATATCGGTGCGCGTGCGGCGTACATCCAGCACGACGTGACCGATCTGGACTCGATCCCGGCGCTGGTCGGGCAGGTGGAGGAGCGCTTCGGCCCGCTCGATATCCTGGTGAACAACGCCGGCATCAATAAGAAGCAACCCGCCGTGGACACGAGCGACGCAGACCTGGCCAGCATCGTGCAAACACATCTTTTCGGCGCCTATTCGCTCAGCCGCGAATGCGGCCGGCGCATGATCGCGCGCGGATGCGGCAGCATCATCATGATCGTGTCGATGACGGCGCTGTTTGGTGTGCCGCAGGTGAGCGCCTATGGCGCAGCCAAGTCGGCGCTGCTGGGGCTGACGCGACTGCTGGCGGTGGAGTACTCGCCGCACGGCGTGCGCGTCAACGCCATTGCGCCCGGTTGGATCGACAGCGCGATGAGCCGCAAGGCTTTCGAGAACGACCCAGGGCGCAAGCAGCGCATTCTCAGCCGCACACCCATGGCAAAGATCGGCGAGCCGGAGGACATTGGCTGGGCTGCTGTCTACCTGTGCTCGCCGGCGGCGCGCTTCGTCACCGGCGTGGTGCTGCCGGTGGACGGGGGCATCAGCATCGGGTTCTAGGAGGCTTATCCACGAATCGACGTAAAAACGCACACATCATCCCTGTTCAGTCTGATGATGTTTCGTGTATATTCGCGTTGGTTCGTGGCTTACCACTCAACCAGTTTCGGCAGTTTGCGGGCATTGGCTACCGTTGAACTCACTTTGAAGGGGTTTTGTTTTTTCGATGGCATGACCCAATCTCTCCATTGGAATTAGCGCCTGATCTCAGGTGGTTGCTGTTTTAGACTTTCCCTTCATGCTGAACAGCAGAAATATCGAGATCCCTCCCATAATCGCGACATCCGCCAGGTTGAAGACGCCGGTTCGAAGCGGGCCGATCCCGAGTTGGACAAAATCGATCGCCATGCCATTGTTGAAGAGGCGGTCGAGCAGGTTTCCCAGTCCGCCGGCAGTGACGAGCGATAATCCGACGAGCTGCATCAAGTTGAAGTCGTGTGTTTTGATGGCGTATACAAGCGTCACGGTCAGAATGACACTCACAAAGATGACGAAGAACAGAACGCGGAGTTCGCTGGGCAGGTTTGCCCCCAGGCTCAGGATGGCGCCTGGATTTTCGCTGTACTCGACTCGAATGGAATTGTTCAAAAGTGAGATCGGCGGTGACGAAGCCAGCGATTCTTTGGCAATGTTCTTCGTCACCCGGTCACAGCTTGTGCACACGATGAGTATCAAGGCCACTAAAGCGAGTCTGTGAATTCTTTTCATGTTTGTTGCTCCAACTACTGGGTTGTCCAAGCCAGGCTCAGTTCTGACGATTCTGACGATTAACCCGGTCGTGGGTTGATGGCTCTCCATGCCTGATCTTTGTAGTGTCAACCAGGAGATGATGAGCGGTGTCGAGCGAGTGCTTCAGATGATCCGGCAATTGAGGTGTTGATACCTCAACCACGCTGCCGTTCCAGCCACACACCTTCCCAATGAACCGTATCCACTCTCCTTCTGTCAGTGTATCAGCCTCGCCAAGATTGTAGACTTTACCATTAATGATTGATCGATCAGGATGACGGCGCGCTGGTCAGCCATCCGCCGGGCATAGCGAAAGAGTCGATGCTGATGATCGCCGGGGCCATACACTCTGGGTAACCTCAAAATCGTTGCCTGCTGATCATGATCAACCGCCGTGCGATCCCGGCAAAGGTGGACACAACCGCCTGGGTGTCAAGCTCTGTTTGGGCAATCATGTCGATGACGACCTCTGGCGCATATTGCTCAAATTGGGATTTGAGGTTCACCAGAAGGATTGTTATTGGGCGAGATGCGCCTCAATCAGCCTGATGATCGCTTCTCGCTGGAAATGCCTCGCCCAACCCAGCGGGGTGGATTTGAAGGTTTCATCCTCTATGTTTAGATTTGGGTTTGCGGAGAGCGCCAACCGTGCCAGTTCCACATCATCCCGCTGCGCCGCCTCGTGGAGCAGCGTTACCTTCAACCCGCCATAGCGTTGATCGACCTGGCTCGGATCGTTGGCGAGCAGTTGTGCCGCTCGGTCTTTCCAGCCGAGATCCCATGCCTCCAACACTTTTAGTGTTACGCCACGAGAGAGAAGCCACTCTGCCGCCGCAGGTTGCGTGGAATGGACGGCGAGTTGCATCAGCGTCATCTCATTCGCCAGCGGTATTTCCAGGTCACTGGCGCTGAAACGGGCGCCAAGCTGGTCCAGCGCTGCCACGTCGCCCCGGCCGGTGGCCTCGGCCAGCGCCACCTGATCCTGCGTGGGAGGGTGAGCGGCCAATCGCGGGACATTCAGCCACCATGTCCAACCGTCGCCGATCCATCGAAAGCCTATCTGTTCGTACATCCGGCGGCCGGTCGCATTGAGCACCGCATAACGATACCCGCGTTCCTGTGCGTGGAGACAGGCAGCCAGCGTCACCGCCTTGCCGATGCCCTGGTTCCGCGCTTCCGGCACGACGCCCACATCATAGATTCCCGCTGTGCCATGGGGCCCAGTCGTAAGGAATACGGCGCTATGAGCTACTACTTTGCCGTCGAGGGTTGCGACGAATCGCTGCACCCGATCCCGGTAGCGCTGTGCCAGTGCTGGGTGCGCGCAGGCCTCGTTGGGCTGGGCGTAAGGGAGATGCTTCACATCCTGGAGGAAAGTCTCGCTATCTGCCTCGACTTTCAGTTCTTTCGGCCTGGGGTGGTTGGCCTGTACGCTTTGAAGGCCGAGAGCCATCCAGCAGGGACGCCAACCCGGCTGAAAGCCGCGGGCGAGCAGCCGTGCGCCCAGGTCAGATGGCTGCGGCGGTTCCAGCGACCAGCACCCCACCAATTTCTCTGGGTTGCGGCGGAGATAATAAGCCACGATCTCGTCGAGTTGCGCTCCGGCACGGTCCTGCGATAGTACCGGGAAAGCGACCATCGAATCGCCTGTTGGGCCGGCATAGGTCCACGTCACGCCGTCCGCTACCTGTACCTCACCGCCGGCGGCGGTCGCGCTCATACAGAACAGTTCGCGGTGATTGAGGGCAACGGCCTGTTCCAGTTGCTCAGGGGTGGCTGCCTGGAGAACAGTGGGATTGATCATAAGATCCTCATCATCCTGTTACCCCCACGTTGAAATTCGTAGGGGACGCTGTCTATGGTCACCTGGCCAACTGCCCAACGCTCAGGCATGGATTCCGCCGGATGATAAGCCGCATAGAACACGGCATACACACGGGCGGATACGAATCCCTTATACCCGCCGATGATACAGCCATAGTCTAGTTCCTGTCCCAAAACCCATATTGAGCCGAACGGCGCGATGAAGTCCGCACCTGACTGGCGATGGTGATCACAGCAACGGAAGACCTGCGAGTTACGATTGGGTTTGACACAAACCAATCCG
>JAMDDR010000070.1 GCA_023488685.1 Chloroflexota bacterium
GAATACACTCGCGCCCATCATTGTGTCGGCTACATTGGGCCTGGCAAGTGCCATTGGCCTGGAGGCATACTTCAATATTCGTTTGCGATGGGACACCCGGCGTACCCCCTTGGAAATCACACTCACCCCTACCGCCAGCCAATTCGTGCTGTTAGGGCTAACCAGTATCGATGAAGGAACCAGCGCGTTTCGCTCACAGCCAATACGCGGTGCTCACGATATGCGCCTGGTATATTCCGGCGACGTCAAGATCTATGAAAACCAGCTCCCTGCCCCACATGCGCTCCTGGTGACACTCGCAGATTGCAGCACGTTGAATGGTGAACTGCCGACAGGTGCACAGACCACGGAACAGCAGGCGGGCACCGTACGGACAGTTGCCAATAGCGCCGAGCATTTGACACTGGAGGTTTGGGCAGATGTTCCTGCCTGGTTAATCCTGCGTGATGCATGCTATCCCGGCTGGGTGGCTCGAATAGACGGTGCGGAAGTGCCCATCACCTGTGCCGACACACTGTTTCGGGCCGTGCAAGTCCCGCCGGGCACGCACACGATCGTTTTCAGTTACGAGCCACAGTCGTTGCAAGCAGGTATGGGACTCAGTGGCGCAGGTCTCGCGATTTGGCTGTTGCTGCTGGGGTATCCTACACTCTTCGGCGTGGGTCAAAGGCATCCCGCAGGCCATCGCCGACGAAGTTGATGCATAGTACCGTGATTGTAATGAACATACCAGGGAAGAGCCACAGCCACCACTTCGGTGGGTTGCTCTGAAGGTAGTTGAGCGCCTGTGTGATCATGTTCCCCCAGCTTGCCGTGGGTGGATCCTGAACACCCAAACCGAGAAATGACGCGTACGCCTCCAGGCCAATGGCACTTGCCAGGCCCAATGTAGCTGAGACAATGATGGGCGCGAGCGTATTCGGCAGCATATGGCGTAAGAGAATACGCAATTTGCTCGCTCCCAAAGCTTCCGACGCCGCCACATATTCGCGCTCGCGTAAACTTAACACATTGGCACGCACAATGCGTGCCTCGTACATCCACGACGTCAAACCGATGACGACAATGACGATGAGTACACTTCCGCTGACGCTTCGACCGAAGAATGGGATGGAGCCCAACTTCGAGCCGAATAACTTGCCCAACACAATGAGTAGGAACAACGATGGCACGGCCAGCATTGCCTCGGTAAACCGCATCAGGACCGCATCCACCACACCGCCGAGATAACCGGCCACCGCGCCAACCGATACCCCCACTAGGAGTGCGATGACGATTGACAGGACGCCGACGGCCAGCGATATTTGTCCCCCGTACAGGATACGGGCAAAAACATCCCGTCCAGTGGCATCGGTACCGAACAGGTGTTGATCCTTTACAAGGGTGGCCGGTAACTGCCACAGTGGTGTAGGTGCAGCCAGAATATTGCTCACGTCAGGCCGCGTGGCACGATCAACTGGGACCAGAATGGATCCCACCACGATCAGGCTAATGATAAATAGCAAGCCAATCGCGCCGGCTAACGCAGCGCGGTGGTGCACGAAGCGCCGCCAAACCAACTGATTTGGCGTGAGCGACCTCGGCTGTACGAACGTCTCCGCCACGCTTGACGGCGACGGTATGCTCGTTTCGTCAGCAATGCTGGATGCCATGGTTGCTCCTCACAGTTAGCTCAACCGGATCCGTGGGTCAAGCATCGTGTATACAACATCAGTCAAAATCTGGAAGATGACGACAGCTACAGCCACGAGGATCAATATACCCATGACGACAGGGAAATCACCCCGGCCAGCCTGTTCCCAGAACAACCGTCCCATTCCCGGCCATGAGAACACGGTTTCCGTGACAATTGCGCCACCAAGCAGAAACGGGATGTCCAACCCAATAATGGTGACAAAAGGCAATGCCGAGTTTTTGAACGCATGCCGGAGGATCACCATGCGTTCGTCAAGGCCCTTCGCGCGCGCTGTGCGAACATAGTCCTGGCTGAGCACTTCGAGCATTGAAGAGCGGATATAGCGCGTATAACCGGCCACTTGGATGATGGTAAGACTGGCCACTGGTAAGATGAGTTGGCGTATCCAATTCTCGATCTTGCTTTGGTCCCAGATATTTGCCCCAGTGGGAAGATAAGGTAGCCAGGTTAGTCCTTGCTTCACATTCAATTCTTTGAACCAGACCGCAAAAATGAGGATCAGCCCCATTGCGATAAAGAAGATTGGCATCGAGTAACCAACAAACGAGAGAGCAGTTAACAGGTTGTCAAGTATTGAATACTGGTGTGTAGCCTGGTACACCCCTACCAGCAGCGAGATGATAATGATGACGATTTCCGACGTGATCATCAGGATGAGCGTATTTGGCAATCGTTCTGCGATGCGCTTCATGACCGGTTCGCGCGTTGTGAACGAGTAGCCAAAGTCCAGTCGCACGGCCTTGCTAAGCCAACCCAAATACTGAATTGGCAAAGGCCGATCCACCCCAAGCTCACGCGCAATCCGCGCCCGATCAGCAGCGGATATACGCGGGTTATTGGTGTATTGCGCCAGAGGATCTCCTGACAACCGCGTCAGCATGAAACCGACGAACGAGATGATGATCAGGATCACCACACCCTGGATAAGACGCCGGACGATATATGCAGCCATTCGTATATGGAGGGATCAGGGATTAGGGATTGCGAGGTGGTGCTTCCGCAATCCCTAATCTCCCACGATCGAGAGCTACTCAGTAACGTCCCACTCCCAGACGTTCCAGAAAATATTGCCTGTCGCGCTGGATTTGACATTCGTTATGCGCTTGTTCGCTGCATCGACGTTCAAGCGCGCATACATCGGTATCACATACGCTTTGTCATACATGATCTTCTGCATCTGCTTGATGATCTCAGTGCGTTTTGCGACATCGACAATCTTGGATTGCTCGTCCGAGAGTTTATCCAGTTGTTCATCCTCCAGGAAGTACCAATTATTGCCATTGGGGTTTTCCTGGGTGGGGATGCCAACGAGCTTGAAGTAATCCGTTGGGTCAGGATCACCACCACTGACGAAAGCCGTGGTGAAACCACCCATATCATACTGGCCCGTTGCCAATGGGCCGTTCTCCGAGTACGTGGCAAATAGTGTGTCAGACGGCTTATTATCCGGGATGAATTCGACACCAATATCTTTAAGATTCTGCTGGGTCAGCGTCTGCACGTTCGCACGCAACTCATTGCCACTGGTCGTCATGTGCTTAAACGACAGTCTCACCGTTTGGCCACCGCACTGGCCTTCCCGAATGCCATCGGCTCCCGGCTTATAACCCGCTTCATCAAGAAGCGCCTTGGCCTTCTCCGGATCATAAGGATAAGGCTCTAACGAAGTATCCTCATATATCGAGTTCGGCCACAACCCTGCGACGACACGTGTTTTCTGGAATAACAGCTTGTCGGCAATCGTGAAGCGGTCAATGCCATAAGTGAGCGCCTGGCGTACACGCACATCCTGGAATGGGCATGGACCGGTCACCCCGTACTTGCCTGTACCGAGATTGAAGAAATAGTGTTCGAAGTTGGGCGTCGTCTTAGCAAAGGTGTTAATGGTGTCGACGGACTCAAGGTCGGGGATCGAAGACTCTGCAAAGTCCGAGCCAACATCCAAATCACCCGTGCGCAACCCAGCCAACACCGATTCACGATCTGGCACGACCTTTATAAAGATCTTGTCAATCTTCGGACGCCCGCGCCAGTAGGTGTCTGTTGCTTCCAGCTCAATGCGATCACCCTTGACAACGCTGGTGACCTTATAAGGTCCAGCGGTGATGGGGTTATTGAGCACGAAATCGCTACCATCGAGCGATTTCATATCTTTCAAAATGTGTTCTGGCAGTAACCCATATCCAGCAACACCAGTTTGTGCAAATAGACCCGGCCATGGAGCGTATATATCTTTGAAGGTCACGACTGCCGTTTGCGGATCGGGCGTATCGATCGAATCGATCTGATCGTAGCCCACACGACTATATACACCCTTGTTTTCGGGGTTGACAATCGCCTGCCACGTAAACTTGATATCAGCCGACGTCAGTGCTTGACCGTCTGACCATTTCAGGTCGGGCTTTAACGTGTAGGTAATCGTCTTACCATCGGCCGAAATACCACCGTTGCTGGCGTCAGGAAACTTGTCAGCCAGTTCCAGAACCACTTTCTCGTTCTCGTCATAGTTCCACAAGCCCACGTTCGTGATCTCACCCAACCAGGCCACGAAAGTCTGACTGCTGTAAATCGCCACGACCGCACTCGGCTCCTGGTACCAGCCGATCGTGACCTGCTTGGGCTCTCCTTGGGGCGCTGCTGCAGGCACCTCAGTTGCAGCAACAGCTTCCGTCGCCTGCGGCGCCTCAGTCTCCACCCCCGTAGGTGCGGTCTCCTGTGAGGCAGTCGTAGGGGCGCTCGTCGGCGTTGTTCCACTGCACGCCGTCAGAACGAGCGCCGCCGCCGCAATGAAACTGGCCAAGGTGAATAATCGTTTTGCTCGCATTTCTCCTCAACCTCCTTACTTTTTCTGTTCCTCTCCTGTTTGACCACTTACACCCCCCTGAGCTAACACGTACTCAGGGGTAGGGTAACCGACAGCAGATTACACGGCGGGGTGCAATGAAGCACAATTCCATGTCACGAAACATTCCCCACACCACGGATTTCGCCGTAGTATGATGCAGATATGTAAAGAGATGTGCTTTGAGGCGGCATTATAGGCCTGGGTTTCAGCGTGTCAAGCGCATTCCACCCACAGACCCACCTAGCCCTTTTATCTTCGCGCTTTACTTTCCGTCTATACACTCTGGCGTTCGAGAACGTGTTCGTGGCTAACTGATTGGTCCAGTGCTGCAATCGCAAGGTCACGAATGTGTTGATTGATGAAATAGCGGGCTAGCGTGTCAATCGAAAGGTATTTCGCACCCGCCACGAGCCGCACGCACTGCGGTGCACCGCACAAACATATGAACGGCCTATCCATCTCCCATTCTGTAGAAGGATAGAAGAAGGTCAGTTCCTCTCCGGCGACGATATCTCTGGCCGCGGTGATTGTCAGCGCCGTGGTGTCGATGATCGTATTAGGCTGGCAAGAGTGGTTCAGGTAGGCCAGCACACCGAGTTCTTCGATGTGCAGGTTCGCGCTAATCTGGACGGTCTGATAAGTCGCTTGAGAGACAATATGGTGGCCAGTGATCGTGCAGATCAACTCACCCTGATGATACGGCTGGTCAGTCACCAAACGTGCACCGTAAGGACTCCCGCCGTGTTCCAACTTGAGCATGAGTATACCTCCCGCTATCCATTCGAGTCCTGGTATAAATGCCGCAAAGTCTAGCACTTTTCGTGGCAGCGTCCAGCCTCGGCGGCGGGTTGGGCAGGAATTTTAAGCTTTGCAGGACAAAAAACCGGGGTTTCTTAACCCCGGTTCTGCTTTCTACTCGCCCACCCCCTCACTCACCGCCGAACTTCATTTCAGGCATTGGCAAGTGTTCGGTGCCAAGCTTCCGGCGCAGCATCGGGATGAGCCCGCCGGACTCGATGATCGCCATGACCGAGGGGGACAATGGGGGAAATGCGTATGCGCCATGCGATGTAACGACCGTGTTACGGTCAAGGTCAATCGTGACTTCTTCACCGTTCTTGATGGCATTGACCGCGTCAGGACAGACAATGGGCAGCACGCCGTTGTTCACACAATTGCGGAAAAAGATACGGGCGAATGACCTCGCGACGATGGCACGCACCCCCGACATCTTGATGCAGACAGCCGCCTGCTCGCGGGATGACCCGCAGCCGAAGTTCTTGCCACCGACGATAACGTCATCCGGCTTTACCTGCTTGGCAAAATCCGAATCCAGGTCCTCAAGTGCATGCTTGGCAAACTCGTTGATGTTCGTCACAGTGTAAGTGTACTTACCTGGGAAGATCACATCCGTATTGACGTCATCGCCATATGCCCACGCACGTCCTGTCATTTTCATGATTGGGATGATATGGAAAGAGGGCAGAGCAGTAGCCCTGCCCTCTTGAGCACTGAACGAGTCTTACGGTGCCGGTGTTGGACGCGTAGATGGCAAATCCATCGGCAACGGTACAGGAGTCACGGTCGGTTCTGGCAAAGGTACGACTGGACCAATCGTTGCCGTCACGGTAGAACCCGCTTCCAGGGTTCCAGACGATCGTTCCGTCAACAGCGTATCGCAGTTAACCTTCAAAGGTTTGGAGTCAAATTTCTCCTGGCTACTTGCGTTCCAGATCCAGATTTTAACGGCGTACGAGCCTGTGGCAAGGCTATTATAGGTTCTGGAGCCACTGGGTTGCGACGGCGTGAACGTTTCATCGATGGTGGATGTGCCTGCTGAACAAGTCCCAATGGCTGTCTTCTCAAAGTAGATACGCATCGTGGTAGCCCCAGGTGCGTTATCCCAGTACACCGTAACACTGGAGTTGGAAGCATGATCGCTGCAGCCACTGAACGCTGCGCACAAATCGAGCCGTGGATTCCAAGTCCCCAAAGTTGTGGCCACGCGGAAAGAATATTGTGTAGTGGAGTTCGCACCACTTATGGTCGCCACACGCAAGTAATAGCGTCCGGCTGCCAGGCTCGACGCACTGAGTGTTACAGTGCCACTGCCGCTGGGTTTGTAAGTAACTGTCGTAAGATCACCACATCCTGTGTTCTGCTTATAGAGGAGATATTGCCCCGTCGCTGTGTAATTGGTGACCGTTATTTGGATGTTGGATGTGGTCGCGAGGTCAAAACTGTAGAAATCGTTCGCATCATCAGGATAGGCATAGTAAGTCGTGTTCGTTAAGATAGCGGCAGCATCACAAGCGGTCTGATTTGGCTCGTAAGGGCTTGTCCCCTGCGCGTAATTCCACCTGAAAGTGTATGGGGTTGAGTTAGTCGCACTGCTCGTGCTCAAGCGCGCATAGTAAGTGCCAGGAGCGGTGTTGAAATACACCTGCGTTGTGCTTGTTTCAGTCGGTGGATTTGATGCCCAGAAGGGATCGATTCGTGTCGTACTGTTGACCGGCGAAGAACAGTCACTACCAAGGAGGGGTGATCTAAACTGAAGCTGTCCCAGCGCTGTGAAATTCGTGACGGTCAATGTCACCCTCGATGTAACTGGCACAACCAGTTTATAGAAGTCATACTCATCGTCAGGCCAGGCTGAATAGGGAGCGCCTGCGCTAGTCGTCGTAGCCTGGCATGGGTTGTCGTCTGGTTCATACGGTGAACTCGCCCTGGCGACAAGGGGGAGATAAGAATAATAGGTTGCCACAACGTTATGCTCAGCTCCTACCGACTTAACTCCCCCCTCGAGCTGAATTGAAAAACGGATCTTCTCGCCCTTCCAAGTCTGGAAACCAGCCGCTGATAAAGTCCCCTCGTAAGGATTGAATAGCGTGACTTGTGCGGTCTCGGTGATAAGCCATCCAAAATCCGGGTGGTACAGTTGATACTTCGCAGAAGTAATATCCAAAGGATTCTGCGCTGTTATTACATTGGCGACATAGGGCATCTCCGGGTCCACATTATAAGTCTGTGATGTTGAAGGCTCCCAAATCTCAACTTCTGACGCCTCAGGAGATTGAGTGCTATCGGGATTAGCCTGGGCAATTTGCGCGAAGGATACGAATACTGCTAGAAGCAGTCCCATTGTCACTAATACGAGAAGTGACATGCGTCCAGGTGATTGCATAGTTATAATCATCTTTACCATCCCCCTCAGGTTAGACACACCTGATGAGGTAGCAGCGAGTTGCAGGCGCTTTGACAGTGCTGCAACTCGCTATAACTCACTACATGACCACGCTGATTATCAAAACAACACCAGCGTGTTATGGTGCTGCCGTTGCAGGAAGTGGGATTTCCGTCACGGGCGGTGTTGCTGAAGCTGCTGGTTGCGTAGGCATTGAAGTCGGGCTTGTCGCGCTTATACCAACACACATGTACTTTTCATTGTGCCGCACCTCAACACCATCATTGCGTAGAATTTTCAAGCTAACTTTATAGCCGCCTGTCTCGAAGTCATTGACGTTCCAATAGTAGCTACCCGAACCGCTTACAGCGACAGTGCGTGAACTCGAACCTGCTGGTCCACATTGATTGCCATTTCCCTCGATCACGACCCAGATCCCGGCGATGCCATAGACATTCCAACTAACACCAATATTGATGTCTGTATTTGCGCTTAAATAGCGGACTGGCGAACCACCATCCGCCCAATCCATATCTTTGCTCACGCAGAATGGATAATCCGAACTCCCCCCGCGCCAATCGGGGTTTGACGAATTGCATGCCGCACTAACGGGTGTCGACGTAGCAGCCGCCACCTGCCCTACGATGCCGATCGTTAACTCATCGACATGCTCGACGCTATTATTATCTCGCCACTTAAGACGGATCGTGCGAGCAGAGGTGATGCCAGAGACCGGCACGTTGCTCTGTGTGCCACCGGCAGCCAGATATCCAGTACCGTCTCCCTTGTCAAACCAGATGGCAGAGATGTTCTGCACATCCCAGCTCGCGTAAACCGTCTCATTGGCCTGAATGGGGTTCTTATTGACGCGCAGTTTTCCCTGGCTACCCGTCGTGGGCAATGACGAAACAACCTGCGTTGGTGCTGGTGCGGCAGGCGCGGTGGGGGGCGGGAGTGTCGCAACCGGTGCGGGTGGCGAGGTCGGCACGGGCGCCCTGGTTGGCAACGGTGGGGCAGATGCAACTGGTACGCTGTTCGCGGCAGCGTTCGCCTCTACGTATTCGCCGTTCACCCAGCCTACCCCGTTCGACCCAGCAGCATACGAGATCTGCCACCACTGGCCATCCTGGCTCTTGCCGCGCACAGTTGCCGTCTGCCCATTGTCCAGTGTGCCTAGCAGCTTATATCCGATATTCGGCCCTTCACGGACGTTAACGTAGCCGACATCACTGGTTACTTTGAGGCTCGGGCCATCGCCTCCAGTTGTTCCCTGTGTCGCTTGCGCTTGAGTGGCCTGGGGGGTAGTACCTGCCTGGCTGCTGGTAGGTGCTGCTGCTGCTGTCGCCACAGGCTTGGTAGCCGCTGTCGTTGGTGTTACCTGCGCAACCGCTGCCGCCTTGGCATCCATCACCAATGGTTCCGACTGACCAAGCAACTTGTCTTCCAGGCCAAAAGCACGTAGTTGAATAGCGTGTGTGCCGGCAGACATCGGCGTCCATGGCACAGAAACCGGGAAGTCAGACACACCCTTGGTTTTATCAGGTGTAGACAACGATGCATACGCCTTCCCGTCTATCACGACCTCCACGCGTGTTATGCTCTCGCCCGACGCATTGCCTTGTATGACCGTGCCCTGTCCCACATTGATGATGGTACCAGGTGCCGGCGCGGTGATCTCAACTTTTGTTGCTTTTGTTCCCCCGCCGGAACACGCTCCCAGCACAAGCGCGGCCACAATCAGAATTGCGCCCAGCTTTGCCGGAAGGGTGTAACGAGTCTGCATATACTCCTTCATCGGTCGTTCTTCTCCTATTTGAATCTTCATTACGGATGCTTGTGGCGACACTCTACGCGCCATTCGAACGCAGCAGGTTCCTGCAAGCAAGACGTACGTTTAGTTACTTTGGTTTCAGCCTGTAGGGCACACACAGGCAGTGCGGTTTAATTGTAAGACCTCGGCGGCAAATCAACCATGCCCGGTTAGATACACTCCTATTTTGCTGCCAATCGTTGCGAACTCAACTACTTATTATAAGGGCACATACCACACCGGTACTGAATAATTGCGTAACACGCCTGAAGAGGTGCAACAACACCCAACATAGATAGCTGACGCAACTGACTCTCACACGACGCTTACCCGACTACCGTGTTACGGTTCGCCAATAGCCATTAGCCATCCCCTTTCCAGCCCTGGTGCCATTTGAATTCAGCTACAATGCACCTGGCCCGAACTCACTACCCTATTGAGATTCGTACACACATGTAGCGTAATCCGGATGCAATTCGAGTTGTAATAACGCTCGTTTCGATGAATTTCGGTTGTTAAATCAAGGGCATGGAAACCGCCCTGATACACGAACGAATAGATGACATACCGTTGTTGATTGCGACGATGAGGCGACTGAAGTTGCGTACACACATGTAGCGTAATCCGGATGCAATTCGAGTTGTAATAATCTGGGGTGTGCCATGGCGAATGTGCTTTCCGCCGCAGACGAGCGAGGTCTGAGAGGACTATCGCTCGACAGCCGGCTACGTCGTGCTTTTTTCGATCTGCCAGCCAGCACGATATGGGAGTTGGCTGAAACAGTTCCCCGCAACGCACGCTCTCATGGTTTGACCTATTGGCGTGAAGGCAAGGAGGAAACCATAAACATCCTCTTACGCCCTACTGGGGTGCTGTCCGAGCAAATGAACTACTTTCACACCGTCTCTCTCACTTTACTCGAAGCCCTCAAGCGCATACCCGATTTGTACCTGGATAACCCGGATGTGCGCAAAATAGTGCCTCTTGAACCAGATGAAGAGCAATGGCTGTACGATACCTGGACGCCGGATCACCGCAACAGCCACTGTGTGTTTGGACGGCTGGATGCGATGGTGGATTTCACCAGCCCAACCTGGAAAGACACCCTTGCCTTTGTCGAACCCAATATGGTTGGCGTCGGCGGCATTGAACTCATTCCCAGCACTGAACAGGTACTGCTGGAGACAGTTGTACCGGTATTACAGCGCGTCGCGCCTGATTTGCATCTGGAGAGCAACGAAGATTGCAGAGACCTGTTTATGCGCGAATTGCAGGACCACATGGAATCCATAGGCCGTCCCGGTGGCGCAATCGCATTGGTAGATGCGAAGTACTCGGGAGATGGTCCGGCAGAATTATCACACCTGGCCCAGTATTACAGCGAACGCGGTTATCAAGTCGTGTACGCCGATCCGTCCGAGTTGGTACTACGCCAAGGCAGCCATAATGGAGCATCCGAGCCAGAAGTCTATTTCGACGATCTGAAGATCGATCTCGTGTATCGGGACTATGCCACTGTGGATTTTATCAATCTGGGTCATGAAGGTGGTGACATCCAGGTACCCAAGTTGTTGTTCAGACGTAACCAGATGGTGTCATCGATGGCCGGTGACTTCGACCATAAGAGTACATTCGAGCTGTTGACTGATTCACGCTTCAGTTCATACTTTACCCCGAGCGAACGGCAAATATTACGGCGACACGTGTTGTGGACGCGTGTGTTCGGCTCTCGTAGGACCACCGATCCAACTGGCGATGACATTGATCTGGTGGAATTCACTCGCCAAAACCGCGATCTACTGGTGCTAAAACCAAACCGTAGCTACGGTGGCGACCGTGTATTGATTGGGCCATCAGTGAGTGAAACTGAGTGGGAGGATACCATCCAGCAGGCGCTAGGTGAACCCGGTCAGTGGGTCGTACAGCGATTAGCGTGTATTACCGCCTACGAGTTTCCTATCGCTCAGCCGGACCTATCCATCAGTGTGCAGCCGTTTTACATGGTGGTGGGATTCGCACCCACGAAATACGGCACGGCTGTGTTGGGGAGGGCATCCCAAAAGCAAGTGGTCAACGTGGCACAGCGCGGAGGTATGTGTGCGGTGCTCGTCGGCCGGCATGGTGAAAAGCTGAGCTTCCGTTAGCGATGGGAGCATCCTGTCGTGTCTTGCTCCCGTCTACCATTATCCGGCCTGCTCCTATAAAAGATACCAGTCCAGGAAGCGTTCGATGCGCTCAAGCGCATCCAGCGCGTTCTCCGGTTTGGAAAAGCCATGCCCTTCGTCCGGGTAAGTCTTATACTCATAGGTCTTACCGCCCCGTCGCAACGCCTCAATAAGCTGGGATGACTCGTTCAAATGGACACGTGGATCCCGTTCGCCATGAATGACAAGCAATGGAGCGCGGATATTCTCGCTGAAATTCAGCGGTGAGCTTTCCTCATAGGCACGGCCGCGCAACGCTGGCGTACCCATCTGCCACTCCAGGTCCTGTCGCCCCGAGTGATCGCCCAAAGCCCACGACGTCTTCAGATGGCTGTCGCCGTACAAAGATACGCCACACCTGAAACGGTAGGATGGATCCTTTGACAGCGCCAGTAATGCCAGGTACCCGCCATAACTTTGCCCCCAGACCCCTATACGGTGCTGATCCACAGAGGGTTTACCGCCAATATAATTGGCAGCGAAGAGACAGTCGTTGAGATCGCCCATTCCCCAGTTAATCAGATTACCTTCCTTGAACTGCCGGCCGTACCCGGTGGAACCGCGATAGTTGGGGCATATGACCACATAGCCCTTTGCGGCAAAGTATTGGAGAACCGGGTCCCAGTGCAGATCGTATTCGGAAGTCGGCCCACCATGTGGATAGACCAACGCAGGATACCCTCGCACATCGGGCGCAGGTCGTGATGGCCAGTACACAAATGCGGGGATTTGCCAGCCATCAAAACTCGTGTATTCCACAAATGCCGGCATCACAAAAGGGTAGTGACGCAGCGCCGGTGCATTGCTACTGGCCAAAGGCGTCATTCGCCCAGTCTCCAGCTCACACAAATACAGGTCAGGTGGGCTTTTAGGGCTGTCGTACCCGACAACGACGGCGTTCTGCCCACATACCCAACGCGGACTGGTGAAATTACCAGCAGGTGTTGGCACGCGCTTTAGCATGCTGGTCCCAACGTTAAGCACACACAGAGAGTCATTACCGTGTTCGCTGGCAACAAGCACGATGCAACCGCCGTCCGATGACCAGGCATACTCTTCAATATCCTGCCGCAAGAACGAGCACTGGCGTAAGTGACTACCATCCGCTCCCATCAACCAAAGCTCGTCAAAACCACTGCGGTTACTGAGTAGAGCAATACAGCTTCCATCAGGCGAAAAGGAGGCGGACCAGTACTCCGCGCCATCGGCGGGTGTGAGACGCATGGGGGGACCGCCACCTGGTGCAACGGCATAGACGTCGGTGTGACGACGCCCGTCTTGCGACGAAGCATGATAGATGATCCGCGTTCCGTCCCCAGACCAGGAGGCGCCACTGCATTCCTCGCTGCCTTGAGTGAGTCCGGAGATCCAACCCCCTTCGAATGGTATGGTCGCTATTTGAGAAGCCCCATCCTTATATGTGTTGAACACAATCACCCTACCGTCTGGCGAGAAGCAGGGTTCAGCAACGTCCTCACTCAGATCTGTTAACGCCCGAGGCACGCTGCCATTCACCGAGACCGTATACAAGTTGCTGACCTCGTCGCGATAGGCGCCATACACCAGCCACTCACCATCAGGTGACCACACTGGCGGCTCGTCCTCCCACCAGTTTGCGAATGGACGGTTGAATGTTAAGCGTTCGGGGAAATGGGGCTGATTGATTCCTGTTACCCACAGGTCGGTGTGACCGTTACGGTCGCGGTAGTAGGCCACGTGTGTGCCATCCGGCGAGACAGCATGGTTATGAACACGTTCCCAACCACTGACGATCAGCTCTGGCCACAGTCCCTCAGGCGTCTGAGCGTGCGGCAGTGGCATCGAACAAAGCCCATTGTGTTCTTCCATCTACTCGTCACTTATCTGGTCATCGCACGAAACATCAACTGGCGGTACGCATCACGCTTCGTTTTCAGCAATGGGCTTAGCGGTTCGTCGTCATCAGCCCGCAAGGAGGAGGGGGATTAGAGATCGGGTGAAATCAGGATGATACCCCCCAATCTCTAATCCTTGATCGCTTATCGTTTACTGGTGGTGATAAACCTCCCAGCCCATGTACTTGCTAAGCGCTTCGTTCACGGGGTCAGCAACACACGAAAGGTTGATGGCAACATGATGCTCGAAACCATTCTCGCAGATAAAGCGCAGCAGATCCTGCATGTGATCGATACGCACAACACCGTAGCCGCCAAAAGTGTCAATCGGATCGTTAGTGAACTCACCCTGGCCCACATAGGCAGTGATCTCGCCGATGGTATCGTCGGTGCTCACACGACAGAAGGTAAACGGCTCAGCCTTCACGCGACCATACATCGTGCCGTAAGTATTCTGCGGCCCCACCGTGCCGGCGATGATTTCCTGATAATCCATCACCGGAATATCGGTAAACACCTGCGCTGGCAGGTTTGAGCAATGGAACACGACGGCCTTGTCAGGCTCGGGGCCATAGTTGTTGTTCCAGTCCACCAGGGCGCTGGGCTTCTGCGACGCAAGCGCCATCGCATACATGCCCACCACACCGGGCACGTCCGTCTCACAGGCCGATGGCATCAGACCGTCGCTGAGCATGCTCATGACCGTGCACGGCACGATGCCTATGTTTTCCTCCATCGAGGTCCAGCACTGCACCGCTGTCATGTCCAGTCGAGTATCGGTCATCCAGCGACGTATGCTGACGGCCATCTTAGCCATCTTGATCAACGACTCTGCAGGAACATTTGAGCCAACCTTGGCGTAATCCTTGATTTGCCCGATCTGTTCCTTGACAGCGGGTTCGTCATCCTTCATGCGTGCCATCCAGCCCATCAGTTCGCTGAGATCAAGCGTCTCCACGCTGATGCCGCTCATCTCAAACAACTTCTCGCTGTAGCGCACCGTGTTAAAAGCCGCCGGACGCGCGCCCAGATGTCCGACACGAGCGCCACGCAAGCCACGCACCACGCGACAAGTCGCGACAAAATCACGCAGGTCGTGTTTGAATCCCTCGGTGTTGGGATCAACCGTATGCAATGTGGTCAGGCTGAATTTGACGCCGTACTGGGTGAGGTTGTTGCAGGACGACATCTTGCCGCAGAATGAGTCGCGACGATCCTTGATGGTCATGCGATCAGTAGTGTCGGGAAATGCATGCACCAGCACAGGAACATCCAGTCCCGCCCAGCGGATGGTGTTCGCAATAGGGCGCTCCTCTCCAAAGTTCGGCAGGGTGAGCAGAATGCCATCAATCTCATCACGATGGGCTTTGAACAGATCTGCGCACCGTTGCGCATCGTTCATGGATTCGACCGCGCCGTGGGGCGATTCCTCCGGTGTGAGACACACCGCGTTGATACCCTCTTTCTCGAGTAGATCCAGGATCGTCTTACGACCTGAATCTGCCAGGTGCTTGGGGAAGAATCCGCGACTGCCGACGATGACGCCCAGTGTGGGTTTCTTAAGTGTTACCATTATTTATCCTCAGATCTCATTTTAACGCCGCGCCCAGGATGCGCAGCCAGTTACCGCCCATGATCTTTACCGCGTCAGGTGCTGCAAACCCACGCCGTAGAAGTTCATCGCCAATCTTGTGCAGGTCACGAGAGGTATCAAGTTCACGTGGAGTAGCCTCCGCACCAAAACCGCCGTCGAAGTCGCTGCCGATCCCTACGTGGTCGGCACTGCCGGTCACCTGGCAAATGTGATCGATAGCACGCACCACATCATCCAACGTGACCTCACTCTTCTTGCTACCCGTACCCCAGCCATGTTTTAAGAACCTGTTGAAAAGCACAATGCCAATCACCCCACCCCTTGCCGCAATTTGCTCAATGGCCTCATCTGGCAGATGCCGGTCGGTCGGGATGATACGCTGTGGATTACTGTGGCTGGCTATCAAGTGCCCATGCCCGCCCTCAAAATGTTCCAATGCTTCAAACAGCGCCTTTTGTGCCAGGTGGCTCACATCCAGGATCAACCCCAGACTGGCGATCATGCTAAGCAACTCGCGGCCCAATGTAGTAAAACCGCCCGGCTCATTTGTTCCTCCAGCGTAGCGCGTACCCGTCCATGCCGGACCCACAATACGCAAACCGCGTTCAGCCCAGCGCTCCAGCTCCTTCGGCTCAAGCACTGCATCAGCCCCCTCCATAAGAGGCACAATTCCTACCTGGTGGTGCTGAGAATCTGGTGCCTGGATATTCTGTACGAAGCTGGCCGAGGTACTGGTGCCCAGGCTCCAACTACGAAGAACATCATCCAAGTCTTTCCTGGTCTCGATCACTCGGATGTGATCTTCCTGGTCCGCCCAGCGATGATAGAACTCCAGTTGCTCCATACCATGTTGGTGAGCTTCCTTTTCGTTGCGGTAGGTGATTGCGCTATCACCCATTTTGTGTCGGGCCGGCTCCATAAAGATCGTGCCAAACACGACACCAACATGCCCACACACCAGGTCAGGCAACCCGACACTGCATAAACCGGCATCACGAGCTACCGAGGAACCAGCCTCCTGACCCCGGATCCAGCGCGCAGAGCGGCGGTAGTTTCTGTGCCACCCCAGGGCATTGTAAGCAAGGTCCACGTGGGCATCCACGATAAACCACTGCCGGCGCGCGGTAAGTTCCTTTTCTCGTTGTGGGGAATCAGGATACGTTTGGGTCGCCATATATCCCACATTATCGATGATATGGCTACGACGCAAACTGCGATCCTGCGGCCTCACCTGCCCGGATCAGGACGCCACGCGCAGCATGTGAAGGTAGTGCTGCGATCTGCTACGGCACAATGCACATATCGACCGCCTGGTAATCATAGTTCGCATAGCCGAACGTCTCCACACCCAGCACTGTAAACGTATTCTGATTACGCTCTGCGAACTTGGTAGTCGCATCGCAGGCTTGCTTGTAGTTGCCACTCTGCTGATATGTGCTGTAAAATACCTCGCCGAGTTGCTGAAACAGTTCCCCAGGCGATTTCTCCGGTGCAGCCGTGACCAACGCATCGTGAGCGGCCTGTAGGCTAGCAGAATCGCCAGCGGCCGCCGCTGTCTGCATTAAACGCACGTATGCAAACGCTGCCAACACCTGCGCCTCGTCACGCAATGGCGTGTTGCCTTCCCAGGCCTGCAATCCCGGGTCGTTGGCGACCCGCCGATACAGTGCATTCGCGCTGGCGTAGTCTTGGTCGAGAAAAGCTTCATCGCCGTCCTGTAGTGCGTGGATGCGATACACCGGGGGCTCTTTGATGCGGCTTGTGAGCGTAAAAACAGCGCCATTGTAGGACCACGTATCAGTCACAGCACGTTGCGGGCCGGCACCCACAGAACCAAGGTACCCTTCCGCCACGAGCAAATTCTGAGCGTTTCCATTAGAAGATGGCACGAAGTCAAAGGTTGGGAACGCGACCCATTCAAAATCGGGAATCACATTCGACAATGGGCCACCCACTGCCGTCATAATTGAGATCCTATCAAAACATGTGCTTGCGCCACAATCGCCCACCAGGAAACTAAGATCGCCAAGCCCATCCCCAGTAACGTCCTCATCGGTAAAAAGACGTGGGTTCAACACTTCACCCTCGAAAGCGGGATCTGTGCTGGATTGATAAGCAATCTGCACCGCCCCACCCACACACTTGAATACAACCACATCCCCGTGGCGCGTGACCATATCTTTATCAGAGGGATCATAGTACACCGCCACCCACTGCTGGTCTGTTCCCGGCAACAACTTTGCTTGAACGACAGCGCCGAGTGGGTTGTTTGAATTTGACGGGTTGTAGATGAAACCCCATGACTTGAGCACCCCGGCCAGCGCGTTTACATCAGCTCCAGCACTCAGATAGGCCGCCAGCGCGGGTGCCGTATCGGTGATCGCTGCAGGCTGTACTGGCACCGGGGGATTCTGGACTGGTACAGGGCACTCACTGGGGAGCGACGGCACGGGAGTCGGTTGAGCAGTCGCCTCTGACTCTCCGATCTGGGATGTGGCGACCTGGTTCGATCCCACAGATGATCCATCCGCTGGCGTTGGGTCGGCGTTCTGCGTCACCACGATAGTGACACCAATGCGCGGCGTGGTTGCAGATGAAGACACGGAAGATGGGTCGTTGGCCGAACATGCTGCAACGATGCCAGTCAATAGTGCTCCTAACAGCAGATGTGAGAAAGTCCTTGGTTTTCGGCACGTGTTGGTCATAGTTGTGACAGCCACTGTGAAACTGCAGATCCAGGTGATACAGCCACAGCCACGCGGCGTATGATGCATCACCTGGCACAGTTATAACTATAAACGAAACACGTGTCTCACCGCGTTACCACCCAATGATCATCGGGTATCCGTTCTCGCGCGGGCTTTTCACACAAACGTCACACAGACGCTGTCACATCAACCGACCATACGCCTTTAGTGTCTTGAGCGCATCGATCGTCATCACGCCGCGGTACTCCAGCTCGCATCCTGGGCTGACCGCCGGCCACGTAAGCGACCAACTGCCATCCTGCTGCTGGCGCGCCGTTAGCGCATCCAGGTGCGCCGCAATCACTTCGTCATTAAACAGACCGCGGCAAGGGCTGTGAGGTGTGGAAGCCCAGACAAGCGGACCGAACACATAGCCCGTTGCATTCGGATCCATGGCGACGAGACCGCTTTTCATCAACCCATCGGCGAGCCGCCGGAATTGCTGCTCCGCGCGCGCTCGATCGGGTACGTGTTCCAGGAACCTGAATGCGCACAGCAAATCGTGTGGCTCCTCGGCCGGCATCCTCTCAATCTTGCGCCAACTGAACGCCGTCGCTTGATCCAACCATGGGTGCTGGACATGATGCTTATGCAAATATCCGGCGAGACTGGCCGTTGGATTGATGGCTGCCGGAGGATTGTTTGCTGTGTTCCACCAAGGGGCTCGAGGTGCGCTGGCTACAGTTGGGAGCACAAATGGAACACCGCCTTCATCCGTGCTGATGGTGAGAAGAAAGTCGCACACGCGTCGCGCCAGGTCTTGATCCCACCCGATCTCGTCAAGCATGCCGAATGCAACCTCCTGATCCACCGGTTGGCTTTCGGAACAACGCTTGTCCGGTTCCAGCGCATTCCCAAACCCTCCATCGTCATTCAGATAAGCGTGTAACGCCCTCTGCACAGGCTGCCTCGCACCACCTTCGAATAAATACGAGAAGCGCTGCCGCTCAAGCAAGCGTGCGTTGCTCCATAGGTATATGCGCGCACGATCAAGGATATTTTGGTCAGACACCGTCATGCACCTCCATTTTATGTATCCACCGACTTGAAGTATGTCAGTGTGATCTATTGGATATACATGGAGGCTGTGACAGCGTCATGTCAGCAGTCAGTCCCATATAGTGCAGCGCTTATCGCAGGAAGGGATGCCAAGGACAGTTTTCAGTAAGAGCGAGGATCAGCTTTTGTAATACTGCAACACTGCCTCAGCTTCGGCCAGGACACGCTGGCGCATAGACTCAGGCGCCAAAACGCGCACATGTGCGCCCCAACTAAGCAGCCACGATAGTGCGTCGTCCACCTGGCGCACCGTTAAGGTCATCAACAATCCGTCAGGTGTTTCTTCCTCTGCCACAACGAAGAAAAACTGTGATTCCTGTGCCCAACGTGCCGCAGGTCAAACAGGGCACGAATGACGACCGTTCGCTGTTCGCGCCCTTCGCGGGATTCCGGCTCAAAGTCTGGCTGCCGTGTAAAAGTCTTATTAGACAACCTGAGTTGCTCAATGCGACTTAGCCGGAAGTTACGGATGCCGCCACGCAGATGGCAGTACCCTACCAGGTACCATGCGCCTGACATATGCACAAGCGCATACGGATCGACCTCGCGTTGTGTGGGTGCACTGTCATCCGACTTCGAACGCGCGTGATAACACATACACACCACTGTGCGGGTGATGATAGCCCGACGCAGTTGGGCCATCATCTCTTGTTGCGCCGGATCACCCATGGTATTCCCGGCGACAAACCGAATGTTCGCCCGCAGGTAATGCACTTCGTCCCGTTGCGATTGCGGCAGCACGGCCTCGATCTTGCGGCCGGCCGACAATGCCGCGGCATGATATTGGGCATCGAAACTTTGTGCAACAAACTCAGTGCCTAGCAATAACATGGTTGCTTCGTCCGCACTAAACATCAAGGGAGGAAGAAAATAGCCATCAACTAATGAGTATCCCTGCCCCGGTGTGGAGATGAGTGGAACCCCTGCCTCGGAGAGCGCCTGTACATCACGGTATATCGTGCGCTTGCTGGTCTCAAACGTTGCCGCCAGGTCTTCGGCACGCTGTCTGCCTTTAGCCTGCAATTCGAGCACGATCGCCAGGAGCCGGTCCATGCGGTTCATCGCTGCGCTACCTCATACCGTAACCAATCAGGCCACATCTTGGCTCGATCATCTGCGACCTTCCGCCGTCCTATGAATGGATGAGCCAAAATCATCCGCTGGTGAATATGAAGAGAAGAGGGAATGAGGCTTGCGCCGACCGCCACAAAGCGCAAGCCCCCAAATAATGGAGCGGGACGCCATCAGCGCCCACATTCACACCTGGTCATAGCGGAAGCAATCAACCGTATGGTCGTTGACCATCCCCGTCGCCTGCATGAAGGCGTAACAGATGGTCGAGCCTACGAATTTGAAGCCACGCTTCCGCAGATCACTGCTCATGGTATCTGATTCCTTCGTATTCGCCGGAATGTGCGCGAGTGTGACAAAGGCATGCTTGATTGGTTTTCCGCCGACGAATTGCCAGATGTACTGGTCGAACGAACCGAACGCCTGCTGTATTTCCAGGAACTGGCGGGCGTTATGAATCGCCGCCGTGACCTTCAAACGGTTGCGGATGATGCCAGGATCGGCGAGAAGTCGCGTCACATCTGCGTCCGTGTATTGCGCTACCCGTACGGGATCGAACCGATCAAACGCCTCGCGGTAGTGAGCGCGCTTGCGTAGAATCGTCTCCCAGCTTAACCCGGCTTGCGCTCCTTCGAGGATGAGAAATTCAAATAACTTCTGATCGTCATGCAGTGGCACTCCCCACTCATGGTCGTGATACAAGACTTGAAACGGGCTATGATCGGCCCAGGCACAACGATTTGCCATTTGCAGAGATCCTCCCGACATACGTATTGCTGCACGTGGGGGATGATACACACTATCAACAGGCTGGCTGTAGCAATCACCGATAAAGACGAGGACATGCCTGGGGCTGTGCTAAACCCCAGGCATCACGCTCACATGAAAGAGATGACTCACCCGCAGGCCCATCGTGGCCTGCGCAAATACAGTCTGGATTTCGCGCTTGAGCAAGTCTACGTCTTGCGAATCACACATACGACGCGCCCCTGAATTTGGGCGTAGCGTGCGTCGACATAGAACGGCTTCATGGTGGGGTTTTCGGGCTTCAGCTTCAGCCGCTTACCCTCACGGTAAACACGCTTCAGCGTGCTTTCGTTGCGGTCGGTGAGAAATACCGCCGCCAGGTCGCCGTTGCGCACTTCCTGATCACGCCGCATGATGACGATATCGCCATCATTGATCAGCGCGTCGATCATGGAATTACCCTTCACTTCCAGGGCATACAAACCTTCGGCGGCGCCCACCAGCCCGCGTGCAATCTGCACGCTATTTTCAGCACCCGCCAACGCATCGGCATCGGGCGTTGGGACCGGCTCACTCGCACCAATCACCCCCATAAGGGGCACAGCGACGACATCGCTAAGCAAGACACGATGTGGTTCGTTGATGACGAGGCCACGCGAGCGCCGCTCGTAACGATTGAGCAATTGAGCGCGTTCCAGCGCCTTCAGGTGGTAGCTCACCATGGACGTTGAGCTGATTCCCGTGCCATACTGTATCTCGCGGATCGTCGGAGGCACGTTGTTTTGCTCAACGTAATTCGTAATAAACGTTAGAATTTTCTGTTGCGGCTCGGTCAACTGTCCGTTTGCCTTTGCCATTCGAGTCATCTCCACTCGCCCACTGCGCCACGTTGTGTGCCCACAGTCCAGCGAGAATTGCACAACTGAACCTTTGTTCTATGATATGCGAACAAGCGTTCTATGTCAAGTGGCTGTGGAATAAGGGTTATTTCGTCAAAGAGGCATGCAATACGCCCACCAACCCTTGCGAAGGTTGCCTGGGCTGGCTGTGAT
>JAMDDR010000361.1 GCA_023488685.1 Chloroflexota bacterium
GCATCTCTCAGCGAAGGTGTTGCGCCGAATCCGACAGTGACGATCAACGTGGCGGCAAGAGACTGGATTGACATCGTGGGTGGGAAGCTCGATCCCACACGCGCGTTCATGGCCGGAAAGCTCAGAATTACCGGGGATTTGGGTTTGATGATGCGGTTCCAGAGTATGTTCAGTTAAAGATGTTAGCCGGAGTTGAGAAAACGTTGGCCGATTGTGACGAGTTGGCGCAGCATTTTGCGGACCGGGCGGACCGCTACGACCGTAGCGGTTCATTCCCTTTTGAAAACGTGCGCGAACTGCGAGATGCCGGCTTACCCTGTCTGACCGTTCCACGCGAATATGGCGGTGCAGGGGCGACGCTGAGTGAAATGACCGCGGTCTTGCAGCGGCTTGCACGCGGCGACGGCAGCACGGCCCTGGGTCTCGCCATGCACGTTCACATCCTGGGCCATTTGTCTGAAAACCGCGTATGGCCGGCACAGGCTTTTGAGCAACTGTGTCACGAAGTCGTCACTCATGGCGCACTGGTGAACAGCGCTGCCAGCGAGCCAGAGATGGGCAGCCCGTCACGCGGCGGTTTACCGTCGACCACAGCCACAGCCGTGGAGGGCGGGTTCATCGTCAATGGGCGCAAGCGCTGGATCACATTTGCGCCCGCGCTGAACTACTTTCTTACCTCGGCCACGGAGGTGGGCACCGGTGAATCGCGGGATGAGGTTCCAGGCACCGGCGTGTTTGCTATTGCATCCGGGTCGCCCGGCGTGGAACTGATCGATAACTGGGGCGATGGTTTGAGTTTACGCGCCAGCGGCAGTTGTGACGTGGCGTTCCACGACGTCTTCGTGCCGGCTTCGTGGCATGTGGAAATGCGGCGACCTGGTGAGCGGCGTGGCCCCGCGCTGCCACCCGCCTGGAGTGCCTGTGCGTTTGCCGCCGTGTATCTGGGCATCGGAGAAGCCGCACAAACGGCGTTCGCCGCCTATGCCAAACGGCGCATTCCAAGCGCACTTGGCAAACCCATTGCCGAACTGCCCACCATGCAACGGGCGATTGGGCAGATGGACGTAACCCTGCGCGCAGCTCGCGCCGTGTTGTATGCCACGGCGGAACGCTGGCAGAAACAACCGGAGCAGCGTGCAGATATGGCCGCCGATATTGCGACGCTGAAGTATCTGTGCACGAACGCATCGATTGCGGTAACAGAGCTGGCGATGCGCTCTGCCGGGGCCAACGGCCTGGATCGCCAATTGCCACTAGAACGGCTGTTTCGTGACGCACGTGCGGGGTTGATGCATCCACCCCAGGATGACCTGGCGCTTGAATTGATCGGAAGGGAAGTGCTCAGTGGCGAGTGCTGAGTGCTGAGTACCGAGTATTCGGCGCTCTGTTCTCCGCGCTCTATACTTGGTACTCATCACTCATCACTCATCACTCGGAACTCCGTACTCAGTACTCATGTATGGCAGAACTCACGCGTAAGGAAGTGATTCAATTGCTCGCCGTGGTTGGCACGGCCGGCGCTGGCGTGCGATTGGCCGGCGTCGATCTGAGCGACCTCGATCTACGTGGATTAAGTTTCCAGTATGCCGACCTCCGGCGTGTGAATCTCTCGGGTGCATTGTTGAACCATGCGAATCTGCAACACGCCAACCTCAGTGGCGCGATGCTCCAGCGCGTGGATCTATCTGAGTGCGATCTGACGTCGGCAAATCTGTCTAACGCGCAGATGCACGATGCAAAGCTGGTGAAGGCGCTCATGCGTGAGGCGAATCTGACTGCAGCCGACGCAGTGGGCGCCGATCTGCACGATGCGGATTTGAGCGAGGCTCACCTGGGGCTGGCCGACTTGAGTAGCGCAGACCTGAGTCGTGCTCAACTGTCACGCGCCCGGATGGGCAAGGCGCAACTGGGTGGGGCGGACTTGATCGACGCGGTGCTGGCGCATGCCGATCTGGCGGATGCCAATCTCGACCTGGCAAGTGCTACACGTGTTCATCTTCAACACGCCTATTTGCAGCGCGCCAGTCTGATCGAGGCGAACCTGGTGTGGGCCGATTTGCGCGAGACGAATTTCACGGGAGCCATTTTGCTGCGCGCTGATTGCAGCAATGCGGACTTCAGCCGCGCCATATTGCGCTCAGCGCGATTGCGTGGGGCAGTGTTGCGTGATGCCAATCTGAGTGAGGCGATGTTGCGCGACGCCGATGTGGAGGACGAAGCACTGACCTACGCGGTGCTGGCGGGCACGGTCATGCCTGATGGCAATTCGATGGTTGGTCGACCGTAATCTGTGCAATCAATGAACTACCGATGGCGTCTGCTGTCCGCTGTTCGCTGTTGCGATTTGCAATTTTTCCCAAGTATGTTACATTACGGTTACAGGAGAAGCGTGCCGGACAAGTCTGTGAAGGTGATCGATTTCCCCGCCGGTTTCGAGCAGGATCTGCCTCGTTCTACTACGAGTAGTGATACCGCGCTCATTGCACCAGCGCAGTGAGGCGCTGGTCAGCCTCGGCAGTGTGTCGATGTCACCCCGGGTATGTGTCTACCCACACGGCAAAAGGAGGAAGTGGCTCGAGAGAAGTGGTTCGAGAATAGTTACGCCATTGACGGATTTATCGCTCGCAACAGGTAGGTCATCCTTAGCCAGGTAGCTGGCTGTTCAGTTTCCAGGTTTCGTTCCATACACGGAGAGAGAGAAAGAACCATGCCAAGCAGACTGTATGTTGGCAATTTGTCGTATTCCACTACTGAAGACTCACTGCGCGCGTTCTTCGCAACGGCCGGTGAAGTGAAAACTGCGGAGGTCGTGATCGATCGTCAGACCGGCCGCTCCAAGGGCTTCGCATTCGTCGAGATGGTGAATGATGAGGGTGCTCAGAAGGCCATTACCATGCTGAATGGCAAGACACTCGACTCACGCCAACTCCGCATCGACATTGCCAAGCCGAAGGAGCAACGTCCCCGGATGGGTGGTGGCGGCGGCGGTGGCGGTTTCGGCGGCGGCTTCGGTGGTGGCATGGATCGGAATCGCCGTGGCGGACGTGGAATGCGCGGCGACCACGACGAGGACGAAGGCTAAATTCTCGGTCCAGTGACCAAGTGCACGCCATGCCACACCTGTGGCTGGCGTGTAATTGTCTGGCACGGCTTCCTGGGCGCACCTGATGTGCGCCTTTTTTTGTCGCCTGCGACAGACGATTTGCCGCAGGCAATCGGTCACCTGCAACTGCCAGGGGCACGCTGCGATCGACGCGTTGGCGGAGCTGGCTATTCCTCGCGCAGCACGTAGCCGACACCGCGCACGGTGTGAATCAGACGCGGCTCATTATTCGCTTCCGTTTTCTGGCGCAGATAGCGCACATACACTTCAAGGACGTTACTCTCGCCTCCAAAGTCATAGCCCCACACCCGGTCCAGGATCTGTTCGCGCGTCAGTACCTGGCGTGGGTTGCGGATGAGATACTCCAACAGGTCGTATTCCTTGGCAGTGAGTTCGAACGTGCGGTCGCTACGCTTTGCGAGCCGAGTGCCCGTATCCAGGGTCAAGTCTGCGTAGCGCAGGATTTCCGGCTTGGAGCTGGGCGCTGCGCGGCGCAACAGGGCGTGCACCCGTGCCAGCAATTCCGGGAATGCGAATGGCTTTACCAGGTAGTCATCGGCGCCCGTTTCGAGCCCGATCACGCGATCTGAAACCGAATCCTTTGCTGTCAACATAAGGATGGGGACGTTGCTGGCGGCGCGCAGACGCTTGCACACTTCAAGCCCGTCCAGCCCCGGCATCATCCAGTCGAGGATGACCAGATCGGGTGGATTATCACGCGCGGCAGCGAGACCACTCGCCCCATCAGGTGAGGCGGTCACTTTATAGTTTTCGTAGGCCAATCCTCGGCGCAGTAAATCACGGATGGCCGGATCATCTTCAATAACGAGTATATGTTCCATGGCAGTTACTCAATGGTTGACACTCTGGCTGACACTCA
Source organism: Chloroflexota bacterium (assembly GCA_023488685.1). Taxonomy (GTDB): domain Bacteria; phylum Chloroflexota; class Anaerolineae; order J036; family Brachytrichaceae; genus CAIXPS01. The sequence goes on from JAMDDR010000361.1 coordinate 3,984, forward strand.
GGTTGACACTCAGCAGTTATTCATCTCAAGATGATGCGCCTGCCGGGTGTTCGACGCGCCTATCCCCGTCCGCAGGAGCAGTCTCTGCCGGGTTTCCGGCGCGGGAGTGTTCCCACAATATACTACGAGCCGAAGCAAGGCTATGCGGCACGCCAGTTCCCCACTCATTGTAATGGACAAGTTCGGTGAAAGGTTTGCGCTGGCTGCTGGTCCAGTCGATCGTGTTCCGTTGCACGATGGCATCTTTGTAACCCATGCGGAAGATGGCGACCAGTTCATAACCGGAAGGAATACGCAACAACTGCTCCACGCGCGCGCGATTTTCAGGCACTTCTAATGGTGTGCTGATGAATTGCATCCCCATACCCAGGGCCGTCGTGACCAGCCAGAAAGTCTGTATGACGGCCCCCAGCGTGATCGATGCGTAAAGCCCGCTCAGTTCCCCTGGTCTATACTCCTGTTTGTCGAGCGTGATGGCCAGCAGCATCGGCGCGTGCTCGATGATCTTGCGCTGATCATTGCCCAGAAGCTTTGAGGCCCCCAGTTTGCTCAGGAACATGCCGACCCGATCTGAGAAGACCAACTGGACGAGTGGGCGCAGCAGCATAGGGATGTTGTCGATGAAGATGCCACTGCCCGTTTTGGCGGTCTCCTTTGGGTTGAAACGGAAGTAGCGGCGGTAACGCGACACGAAGGAGCCGTCGTCCATGAGACGCCGCATCGAATCTTCGGCGATATGCGCCATTGCCCGGATGCGCGTTTGATCTTCGATGAGTATAAATCGCCAGGGCTGGCTGTTGAAGTGTGATGGTGCGCGTGCTGCGGCCTCGATGAGCAGACGCTTGTGTTCGTCGCTGATTGGATCAGGGCGAAAGGGCGTGTTGGTGGTTTTCCTGAGCCGAATCGCCTCTAATAATTCCATAGGACCCCACAAGGACTGAACCGGTCGTCTGAATTTCGCTCCGATTAGGTCAGTCTATTATCGCCCAATCCGGGGCGACCTTGGGGGCGAGCAACCGGCGATTGCCGGCAAACCTTGGCAGGACGATCCTGGTTTGCCCAAATGGGATCTTCTAACGGTAGATGAGCGTGGCATAGTAGAACACGATCACGCCGGCCCACAGCAGTGAATCGATGCGGTCGAACGCGCCCCCATGGCCAGGAATGAGATGGCCTGAATCTTTTACGCTGGCTTGACGCTTGAACATGGATTCGGCCAGGTCGCCCAGGGTACCAAATGCGCCAACCAGAGCGGCAGCAAGGGCGGAGTGCAGAATACCCATCGGGGCGATGGTACCCAGGGCCAACCCCCCGAGGATGGCCGCAGCAATACCGCCAAAGTAACCCTCCCAGGTTTTATGAGGGCTGAGTGTCGGCGCCAGCTTGTGGCGCCCAAATCGCCGGCCAACGAAGTAGGCGCCACTGTCGGCCAGCCAGGTGATGCCAATGGCGATCACCAGCCACCATAAGCCCATCTCCAGTTGTCGCAAGCTGGCCAGGTGCCCACCAGTCCAACCCAGGTAAGCGCCGCCGGCGAGAGCGATAGCCCAGTCGGCAATTGGCATGCCATCACGGTGCCGCATCTGCCAGGCGAGCGGTATCATGAGCAGGAGGGTGAATAACACCTGCAGGCCGGGCAGGGTAGGGAACCGCGCGGCCACGAACAGCAGTGCAGTGGCTGCCAAACCAAATACGAGCGAGGGCTGAAAGCCGCTCGCTCGCATGAGTCCGATCATCTCAACGGTGGCAATACCGATCACCACCACGATCAACCCGCTGAACCAGGGATCACCTAGTAACGCGGTAACGATGGTGATGAAACCAATGAAAATGGCGCTGACGACGCGCGTACGCAGAGCGTTATCGCGAATCGACGTTGTTGGTCTGATGGGCTCGGATGTGTCGCCGCTATAACCTTGCATGTTGAACCAATGGCTATTGGTTCACCCCTCCGTAGCGCCGCTCACGCTTGCCGTATTGCTCAACAGCCTTCTTCAACTCACCCTCATCGAAATCGGGCCAGTAGGCATCAGTGACATAGAATTCTGAATAGGCCCCTTGCCAGATGAGAAAATTACTGCTGCGGTTTTCACCGCTGGTGCGGATGATCAAGTCTGGGTCGGGCAGGCCACACGTGTACAGGTAGCGACTGATAGTGTCTTCGTCGATATAGTCGGGGTGTAAACCTTCGGCCAGCATGGCGCGCACTGCGTCAACAATTTCAGCTCGTCCGCCATAATTCAACGCGACATTCAGGATGAGCTGATCGTTATGGCGAGTGCGCTCCACCGCGTGTTTGATTTTCTGCTGCAAACCGGGGGGCACGCGATCCATTCGCCCAATGTGCCGAATCTGGACGCCGTTGCGGTCCAACTCGTCCAATTCGCGTGCGATGACCGTCTCCAGAATCTTCATGAGGCCAGTGACCTCTTCTTCGGGCCTGCGCCAATTCTCGGTCGAGAATGCGTACAGGGTCAGAATTCTGATCCCTTGATCGACACATGCCCGCAGAATGCGCCGCAAATTGTTGGTCCCGGCCTGGTGTCCTGCGACACGCGGCAAGTTCCGCTTGCGCGCCCAGCGACCGTTGCCATCCATGATGATGGCTACATGATATGGTATTCGCGAGCTAGCCGTTTTGGCAGATTGATCACGAATCATGGATTGGTCATAAGTCGCAATTGGTATAGCCATAGATCTCATTCGTTCGTATCTTTACAACCCTGGAAGGGCAATTTGTGCGTGTCCCCCTGTGTACGCTACATTTCCAGGATTTCTTTCTCTTTACGTTGCCCCAGTTCATCGGCTTTGGCGGAGAAGCGGTGGATGAGATTTTCCAAATCCTGTTTCCCGCGTTTATGCTCGTCCTCGCTGATTATGTCCTTGTCCTCAAAACCCTTCAGCTTCTCCATGCTTTCGCGCCGCACATTGCGTAACGCTACTTTGGCTTCTTCGACGCGCTTACTGACCAGCTTGGCAAGCTCCTTGCGGCGTTCCTGGGTGAGTGGTGGAATGACAAGGCGCACGATTTTTCCATCGTTGTTTGGCGTGAGCCTTAAGTCAGATAGCTGAATCGCCTTCTCGATCAACTTTAGCGCACCAGGATCATAAGGGCGGATCATAATGACTTGGGGCTCGGGCACCGAGATGGAAGCTAACTGCTGCAGCGGCACGTGTGCGCCATGATACTCTACCTGGAGTTTGTCCACCAAGTGAGTTGAGGCGCGCCCAGTGCGAATCGATTGGAAATCATTGTCCATCGCATCAATCGACTTCTGCATTGCCTTCTCAGTGTCAAGCATCATCCGCTTCATATCGTCGGCCATGGGATATATCCTCCAAATCGTAGGTGCGGAAATCTACCTGCATCCGCTAGAAATCTCTCAAATACTATCATACAGGCGAATGGCAGGTTTTGCCATTCGCCAGATGGTGCTCAGCGCGATGTGAGGAGCGCTGCCAGGGGGAGGGTGGCCTATTGTGATCTATTGTGATCTATTTGCCGTGAATCAGAGTGCCTATTTTCTCACCCAGGACTGCTCGTTCGAGACAGTTGGGTTGCCATAAATCGAGCACCATGATGGGCATATCGTTTTCCATGCACAGGGTGATGGCGGTACTGTCGAGAACGCCCACGTGCATATTCAAGGCGTCAAGATAGGTGAGTGATTCGTAGCGTTGCGCGTTGGCATTCTTGCGTGGATCGGTGTCATAAACGCCGTCGACTTTGGTCGCTTTAATCATCACGTTGCAACCAATTTCCATGGCCCTTAATGCGCCAGCGGTATCGGTCGTGAAATAAGGATTGCCCGTTCCGGCGCCCAAGATCACGATCCGTTCCTTTTCCAGGTGGCGGATGGCGCGCAGCCGGATGTATGGCTCGGCCACGGAGCGAATCTCAATAGCCGTTTGTACGCGTGCGGCCATGCCCATGCGCTCGAAGGCGTCACGCAAGGCCAGAGCATTCATAACTGTTGCCAGCATGCCGATGTGATCGGCGGTGGACCGATCCATCCCATGCGCGATGCCATCTTTGCCGCGCCACCAGTTCCCTGCGCCAAGCACGATGGCCACTTGCACGCCTAACTGCCGCACTGCCTTTACTTTTGCGGCCACCTCCTCAGCCAGATGTGGAACGATCCCCATGCCGCCAGGCCCGGCAAACGCTTCACCTCCGATCTTCAACAGGATGCGCTTGTACTTTGGTACGTTTGTGCTCATGAGCCTTTTCTCCAATCAAAAATATGTTTTGATAAGACAACAAAAAAGGGCATTTTCATGCCCTTTTTCATTTGCGCCATTTACTGGCCGCCCAGTTCGTATCGTACGAACCGGCGGACCACAATGTTTTCGCCGATGGTGGCAACGGTGTTCTTGATCAAGTCCACTATTTTGACTTTATCGTCCTTGACGAAGGGTTGCTCCAGCAGGCACACATCCTGGTAAAACTTGTCCAGCTTGCCTGTGGCGATGCGGTCGGCAATCTCGGGCTTCTTGCCTTCACTGAGGGCTTCCTGCTTGTAAAGCTCTTTCTTGGCTTCCACCACGTTCGCCGGCACGTCCTCTTTCTTAACGTACAGCGGGGCTGACGAGGCGATGTGCAGTGCCAGGTCGTGCGCAAGCGCCTTGAACTCGGGGGTGCGCGCCACAAAGTCTGTCTCGCAGTTCACCTCGACGAGCACGGCCACACGCCCGCCCGTATGGGCATAAGCCTCGACCAGCCCATCGTGTGCCTCACGCGACGCCTTTTTGGCGGCTGAGGCCAGGCCCTTCTCGCGCAGCCATTCGGCGGCCTTGTCGATGTCGCCGTTGTACATATCGAGAGCCTTCTTGCAGTCCAATACGCCCGCGGAGGTTTGTTCACGGAGTTGCCGAATCTGTTCTGAGGTTGCCACGTTTACGCCTCCTCTGCATCAGAACCTGGGTCGAACGAGCGCAGCACCGCATCCTCTTCAAGCTTCAATTCGCCTGTGCGGATCTTGGCCAATGTCTCTTCGCCGAGTTGCTGGCGGTTCTCATCTGCCATGGCCTCGCCGCCTTCTGTGCCGTCGGCGCCTTTACGCAGGGCCAGGCCTTCCAGCGCGGCGTTCGCCATGGCCTCGACGATCAGCTTGATCGCGCGGATGGCGTCATCGTTTGCCGGGATGACATAGTCAACGCCATCCGGGTCACAGTTTGTGTCGACCATGGCGATGACGGGGATGTTGAGCTTGTTGGCTTCCTTGATGGCGTTTGCTTCGCGGCTGACGTCCACGATGAACAACGCATCGGGCAGGCGGCGCAGAATTTTGATGCCACCCATGCGCCGGTTCAGCCGGTCGATCTCACGCGTGCGGAGCAGGCCTTCTTTCTTGGTGAAGCGCTCGAACTCGCCGCGCTCTTTCATCGACTCCAGCTCAGCCAGCCGGTCTAGTCGTGACTTAATCGTGCGCCAGTTGGTCAGCGTGCCGCCGAGGAAGCGCTCGGTGATGTAGGGCTGGCCGGCCCGCGTGGACTGCATGGCGATTGGCTCCTGGGCCTGGCGCTTGGTGCCGATGAACAGCACCGTACCACCTCTTGACACGGTATCGCGGATCAGATTGGCCGCTGAGTCGATGGCGGTGATCGTTTGCTGCAGGTCGATGATATGAACGCCGTTACGCTCCGTGAAAATGTACGGCTTCATCTTGGGGTTCCACCGCTTCGTACGGTGGCCGAAGTGCACGCCTGTCTCAAGCAGTGCTTTCATTGGTACTACTGGCATGTTTATTGCTCCTTCATTTCCTCTGCGCCTTTCATCTGAACTGCAGATCAGCGAGCGGGATGAGCTAGATCGATCCTGCTGACAGGCTGCGGTTCATCAAGACGCATGTGACTTTAACGGCTGTTTAAGCCGCGCAACATTTTACCATAGTGGGTCGTTCTGCGCTGCAGGCTGGACGTGGTTTCAGGGTGCAGCGTCGTACGACACGCGGATGTTGAAAACGTAATGGGGGATAATAGGTGTGTGGGTTTGGCGGACAGGTGCCAGAGCAGGCCGAGCACTCGTAGAGCATATTCGCTATGGGTAATGACCTGTACCAAGAGGACGATGGGTTATTGTATCGTGTTATCGTTTAAAGGAAGGACATGTTTAATCAGGTTTCCGAAGTGACAGATGCGTTGTGTGGGCAACAGTACATCGCTTCAGACGAGATATCCACCACGGTGTTCCTCGCAGAGAAAATGGGCAAGCCGGTTCTGGCCGAAGGTCCGGCCGGTGTGGGCAAGACTGAGCTGGCCAAGGCCTGGGCCGGTGCGACCGACCGCGAACTCATTCGCTTGCAGTGCTATGAAGGATTGGATGAATCCAAGGCATTGTACGAGTGGGAGTATTCCAAGCAGATGCTCTACACGCAACTGTTGCGTGACAAGATTAGCGAGGTGATGGGGCAGGCACGCACGCTGAGTGAGGCGGCCGACCGGCTGGCCAACGAGGAGAACGTGTTCTTCTCCATGCGTTTCCTGTTGCCCCGGCCGCTGCTGCGCGCATTGATGAGCGATAAGCCCACCGTGCTGCTGATCGACGAGATCGACCGCGCCGACGCCGAATTCGAGGCATTTCTGCTCGAAATCCTGAGCGACTTCCAGGTGAGCGTGCCGGAATTGGGAACCATGAAGGCGCGAGTGCAGCCGATGGTGGTGTTGACCAGCAACAACACGCGCGAACTGAGCGAAGCGCTCAAACGCCGCGCGCTCTATCTGTACATTGATTACCCGACGCCCGAATCTGAACTGAATATCGTGAAGATGCGCGTGCCCAACGTCTCCCACACAGTGGCCAGGCAGTGCGTCGAAGTCGTGCAGCGTCTGCGCCAGCTCGATCTGAAGAAATCACCCAGCGTGGCGGAGACAGTGGACTGGGCCAAGGCGCTGGTCGCCATTAACGCCAAACACCTGGACGAGAAGACGCTCAACGACACGCTGGCCGTCATTCTCAAGCACGAGAGTGATATCCAGCGGGCGCGCCGGGCGCTCAGTGGCGGCAGCCGCACGCGCGAGGTCGGGTTGCGGTAACAAAGTAAGTCGTGTAAGGATCGGGCCGTTCAGTACTGGACGTTGCCGTGTGTGCGCGTGTGGATGCGTGCGACGTGATTGGGAGTTCGGAGGATGGATACACGAGTTGTAGAGTTTGTAAGCGCGTTACGTTCGAGCGGCGTGCGTGTGTCGCTGGCTGAGTCCGCAGATTCCCTGCGCGCCATCGAGGCAGTGGGCGTGTGGGACCGCCAGACGTTCAAGAACGCGCTTAAGGCGACGCTGATCAAAGAGCCGGCGGATGTGCCCACGTTCGAGCAGTTGTTCCCCATGTTCTTTGGCAGCGAAGGCGCGCAGATGCAACAGCCGCAGGGCCTGAGCAAAGAGCAGCAGCAGCAACTGCAGGACGCCATCAACCAGCTCAAGCAGCAGTTGCGCGAAATGATGCGGATGCTGGCGAACGGCGAGCGGCCCACCAAAGAACAGCTTGAACAGTTCGCCAGGCAGGCGGGCGTCATGAGCCAGATGCGCAATTCGCGCACGGGCATGAACCAGCAGATGCGGGAGTGGTTGACCGAACGCATGCTGCGCGAAATGGGGCTGACGCCCGAACAGTTGAAGGAAGCCCTCGAAGCGTTGTTGAAGCAACTGAAGATGCAGGGCATGAACGGACAAGGGCGCGAGGAAGTGCAGGAGACGGTGGAGCAAAACGCCGAAGGCATGCGCGAACAGGTGTCGCGCTTCGTCGGCCAGAACATGCTGCAACAGCCTGATGACAACCCGCATCGCCGCCGCATGGACGACCTGATGAACCGCCCGCTGGCTTCATTGACCGACGCCGAGATGGATGAATTGCGCAACCACGTGCGCCGGCTGGTGGCACGACTGCGCTCTCGCGCGGCGCTGCGCATGCGGCATGCCAAGGAGGGCGATTTCGACGTGAAAGCGACCATCCGCTACAACCAGCGCTATGGCGGCGTGCCTATCGAATTGAAGTACAAGCGGCATCATCTCAAGCCAAAGCTGACTGTGATCGTGGATGTCTCCACGTCCATGCGACCTGTGGCAGAGTTCATGCTGCGCATGGTGTACGAGATGCAAGACCAGGTTAGCAAGGCGCGTTCGTTTGCCTTTATCGATGACATTCGCGATATCAGCCTGACGTTCGTCGAGCATCGACCTGAGGAGGCCGTCCCCATTGTGCTGCACGAGTTGCCACCGGGGCACTACAACACGGATCTGGGCAACAGCCTGAATACGTTTTGCCATGATTACCTGGATACAGTTGACCGGCGCACCACCGTCATTTTCGTGGGTGATGGGCGCAACAACTATAACGACCCACGCCCGGATCTGGTGACTACCCTGAAATCGCATGCTCGGCGTGTTATCTGGATGAACCCGGAACCACCTCACATGTGGGGACAGGGAGATAGCGACATGGCGACTTACGCGCCGTTGTGCGACGCGGTGCACCAGGTTGCCACGCTGCAGCAATTAGCCGACGCGATTGATGACCTGTTCCAAAGGCGGTGACGGCGGCTCATCAACCTGCGATCAGAAGCTCTCAAGTCGCCGCGAGTGGTGCAGCGGTCCGGTACGATTGGCTGGTCTGCGCCGCTCGCGGCGTCGTGTTGTTCCAACCCCGCCAGGTTCAAGGATACAATCGGCTCATCTGGAATGATGCTCATCAGGAGACGCTCGTCATGGCGGGAAGTCGGGCCGCATTGCGTGTGGGGTTGATTGGTGGAATGGTGCTCGGTCTGGCCGTGGTGGCCCAACTGACCACTGATTCACCCGAATTACAGTCACTTGGTTTCATTCTCGTCTCAGGCGGTTTTGGGATCACAGGGTATTTCGCGGCGCGCGAAGCCGGCGACTTCAGTCGCTGGCCGGCGGTGCGTGCAGGTGCGGTTGGCGGCTTGATTGCAGGGTTGATTGCATCCCTGGCTGCAACAGCGCTTTTGCTGTTTTGGTCGATCAGTGGCGAGGGGATATTGCGGGTTGAGTTGGCGCTGCAGCAGAGTTTGAGTGCCGAGTCCATACAGCAGTTTGCCGACAACGGGTTTAGCATGGATTCTCTTGCACAACTCGTCATCGCCATACAACTATTGTGTTGTAACGCGACGTTGCCCCTCGCAGGTTTGTTGCTGGGCGGGTTGGGCGGTGCCTTGATCCCCAGCTTCTACCAGGGTCGCGCCAGCGGCCAATCGGACGATCAGTAGGGGACGCACGACATGGGTAACGTGAAATCGATGAAAAGAGAAAGTGCTCCCATGGAAATTGCTGCCATGAGCGCTGCGCGCCGGCGCTCATGGGCATTCGCCGGCATTGGGGCCGTGGCAGCGGTGCTGATGTTGCTGCTTTCCGGCGAATTCGTCACACTGCATTGTGTGATCCTGGCGGCGATCACGCTGGCAGCCGGTCTGTCGTGTGCCTGGGCTGCATCAACTTATCTGCCCGCGGCAGGGCGTCGCGCGGGGATGTTGGGTGGCATGACCGCGGCACTCGCTTATGTCCTGCCGTTCATCGTCGTGTTCGTCCATCGCTTGATCACCATCGACGCAGCGACGGCCTCCCGCATGGCGGGCGAGCTGAGTGCCGCACAGGCGACCAGCCTGATTCAGCAAAGCATCGTCCCGGGTGTGGATTACTTCCGAGGACAGTACATCAGCTACGTGGCTGGTTACCTGCTGTTCGGATTACTGTTCGGAATGCTGCTTGGGGCGTTAGGGGGTCTGCTGGCGCGGCGTACGCACACTCACTCTCAGTAGCACGTTCACTTCGCCGCGCTGTTCACCGATGCGGCATCATTTACTGCCCAACCCCCAATAAAGCCGATGTAGGCGGGGATGAGCGGTAGAACGCATGGGGATGCGAACGATAGGAAACCCGCAATTGCGGCGATGATAATGCTTGGCGCCGAGCCATTGCCGGAGCCGAGCACAGCTTCCTCAAGCGTTGAGGTGCTGGCCGCCAACCCTGCACTCAGTTGTACCAACTTCCCCGATATCTGGACAACCCCGACCGCAATGAGGAGCAGTCCGCTGATGATTTCGACGGCACGCATATTGCGCTTGAGCGCCGCCAATAGCGGTGTCAGGGAATCTGCCAGCAAAGCCACCAGCAGGAATGGCACACCTAAACCGAGCGTGTATGCAGTCAACAGTGCCAGACGCGTGCCGATGGCATCTGCGGTCACGCTGAGCGATAGAATGGCGCCCAAAAAGGGGCCAATACAGGGCGTCCAGCCGGCGGCGAATGATAAACCGGTGAGATAGGATTGCAGCGCACTCACACTCCTGGTCGTGCCGCTCAAGCCGCGGCGGGTGTCACTGTAGAGAATTGGGATGTTGATGATACGCAGGGTGAACAATCCAAACACGATCAAGGCGGCGCCCCCGACCACGCGCACCACATCGCGCGCTGCGTAAAAGTAATCTCCCAAGAGGGTGCCAACAAAACCGAAAAGACCCACGATGAACGTGGCAAACCCGGCCACGAAAAACAAGCCCTGAACGAACGTCATCATGCGACGCCGGGTGGACAACGATGCCGCGGTGATCGCCTTGCTACCGGCTATTTGCTGTGCCATCTCATTTCGTCCTTATGATAGTGGGCCGACCCGTGTGTCGGCCCCTACGATTATGGCTGCCACGATTATGACCGCTCATGCTGAGCGATGGCTGAGGGATCTGATTCCTGTGTCTCCTGGTCCTTAAGCTGCTCGGAAATCTGTTCCAGCAGCTCCGCGTCACGCTGCAGATTGCGCTTGCGAATGAGCAGCGTCAGAAAGTAGAGCAGAATCCCGCCCAAAAAAACCGCGTAACCGGCAATCAAGTAGATGGAGTTCTTTTCAGCAAACATCGGTGAACAGAGTGATCGTGTCATTGCGCTCTAGGCGACCTGACTCAATCGCTAAATCGCTCAATAGGTTAATTCCGCGCGCCGTATGGACAGCTCATCCGCCTGCTCCTGGATGGCGATGCGTGTGCGCAGCATAAACAGATAGAGCACCGTAAACGTGATCATGCAAAACACCAGGATGAGCGCCATCTCCGCCGACATGCCGAAGCCCCCTTGCTGTTGGGCGTTGACGCTATCACCGATCACCGCTGGGTGGATGCTGTTGAGCACGCGGCTGACCAGGAAGTTGAGCGGGATGGTGAGTGCGCCAATGATGCCGTACACGGCGGCAAAACGCGCGCGCCGGGCCGGCTCGTCCAGGCCTGTGCGCAGCATCAGGTAGGCCACATACATGAGGAACTGTAAGGCGCTGAGGGTCAACTTGTAATCCCAGGTCCACCACGTGTTCCACACAGGGCGCGCCCACAACATGCCACTCAGCAGCACCATGGTGATGAACAATACGCCGATTTCGGCCGACGCAAGCGCGATGCGGTCATATCTGAGATCGCGCCGTTTCAGGTACAATGCGCCTGCCACTGCGGTCACGATCCATGCGCCGAATCCCGTCCAGGCCGATGAGATGTGGAAGTAGAAAATACGCTGTACATTGCCGCCAGATTCATCTTGCGCGCGCGGCGCAACCACAAATACCATTACCAGGGCGACCACGAGCATCACCGCGGCGGCGATGCCGATGGCACCTGTCGTGCGGGATGAACTCGCATTTGTGGGGATTGGCTGCTGCATCGGGTCGATTATACTCTGCGAAGCACACAAGAATGACCGTGACGGCTGATAACCATGACATCAACACCTTCAATTGACCTGCGTCCGCGCAGCGTGGCCGAACTCCTGGATCTGACGTTTCACCTATACCGGCAACATTTCGTGCCGCTCATCGCCGTCACCCTGATCGTGATGGGGCCACTGCTGGCGCTCAGCCTGCTCAGCAGCGCGGGTTCGCTGGCCCAGTACATGGCGGTGTTTAACGCGTCTGTGAGCGACGATGCCGGCGGGATCGGCGCGGCGACGGTGTTGGGAAACATGGTCTCACTATGTGCCGGCGGTTTGACGCTACTGCTGGGCATTTTTGTCCCCTGGATGGATGGCGCGGTCACCTATAACGTGATCGAGCGTATCTTAGGACATAAACCCACCTGGCGTGAATCCTATCGCGTTACCCAGCCGCATTGGGGTGCATTGTGGGTGGCAAACGCGATCCGCACCATCGTGCTGGTGTTAGCGCTCATCCCACTGCTGGTCGGCCTGTATGGCAGCCTGTTTGCCGGCGTGTTAGGGCTTGGTGCATTGTCTGCCGAGTCATCCTCCGGCCTGGATGGCGGTCTCATGGTACTAGGGTTGCTCGCCATTTGTCTGCCCATCGGCCTGGTTGGGACGGGCGCGGCGGTCTATACAGCGATCGTGTGGTGCCTGGCTAATCCGGCGGTGGTGGGGGAGGGTATCGGTGGCAGCGCTGCATTGGAGCGCAGTAATGCGTTGGTGCGGGATATGCGCTGGCGTATGGCTGGCCGGCTGTTCATCTTCGAGATCATGCGATTTGTGATCATCACCCTTCCCATGCTGGTGATGCAGGCGTTTATCTTTGGCGGCTCCATCGCCGCAGCCAATGGCGGTGATCAGTCCGTGCTCGCGATCATCGGCTTTATCGGCTCTTCCATCTTTAGCCTGGTGGCGAATGTTCTGGTCGTGCCGCTATACGCCACCTATATCACCGTCAATTACTTTGATCTGCGCATCCGCAAGGAGCATCTGGATCTGCAGTTGAAAGCGGAGCAGATTGCGCCCACTGTCACGGCCATGCCGCCGGAGCTGGCCATGGCTTCGCAGCAGGGCACCGCCGCCGGGATGGCTCCGGCCATTACATCTACTCGACCTGGATTGGTGCCGCCAGATGTCCCGGACGCGCTGCCACCCACTGTCACAATGCCGCCTCTCGCCGATTCCCATCTCCCGGTGATCGATCTTTCGTTGACGCCTGGGCAGCGTATCAGCCAGTTGTTCACCCAGATCAGGGCTCAGGGAGAAAATGCCGATTTACTCAACGAACTGGGGCTGGCTTATCAGGAGATCGGCGACCTATACGGCGCCCTGGATGCGCTCACCCGCGCCCGTGCGCTTGACCCCGAGGACCCTGACATTGCCTACAACATGGCGTTGCTGCAACGTGACCGCAAAGATTGGGCGGCTGCGCGCCGCGCCATGGCCGACTACTTGAGGCTGGAGACTGACGAGGCGGAGCGGCAGAAGGTGAGGGACACTCCGGCGTTCAATGATATCCTGCCTTAACCCGTATTGACGGCGACAAACAACGTAATCTCAGCAACGTGTCGGTGGAGGAGGCGTGAATAAATGACATCGTGGTCCAGCACTGATGCACACCCGCGCGGCTTATGGGAATTGGCGCAGATGAGAGCTTGATTGAAATACTGCCATGACAAACCTGCCCGATTACTACCAGCAAATCAAGGCCGAATCCGCGAAGGTGATCGTCGGCCAGAGCGAGGCGTTCGAACAAATCGTCGTGGCTTTGTTCAGTGGCGGGCACGTATTACTCGAAGGGGTGCCCGGCACTGCCAAGACGCTGATGGCGAAAACGCTGGCTCGACTGATCCACGCCGAGTTCAAGCGCGTGCAGTTTACGCCCGATCTGATGCCTTCCGACATCATCGGCACCAGCGTGTTCAATCTGCAGACCAGCCAGTTCACGTTACGACGCGGGCCGGTGTTCACACAAATCCTGCTGGCTGACGAGATCAACCGTGCGCCCGCTAAAACGCAATCGGCGCTGCTTGAAGCGATGGAAGAACACCAGGTGACGATCGAGGGCGAGCTGAACAAATTGCCAGAACCATTCATGGTGTTGGCGACGCAAAACCCGGTCGAGTATGAAGGCACTTATCCGTTGCCCGAGGCGCAACTGGACCGTTTCCTGATGAAGGTGCGTATCAGCTACCCGCCAATACAGGCTGAAACAGAGATTCTGCGCCGTTACCACAGCGGGTTTGACGCGCATCAGTTGGACAAGGCCGGCCTGTCATCCGTGCTGTCGCCGGCGGATATCGCCGCTGCGCGAGCTGAAATTCTCGCAATCAAGGTGGAGGACGGCATCCTCGACTACATCGCGCGATTGATGGACGCCACACGCAAGTCGCAAGACTTGCTCCTCGGCGGCAGCCCGCGCGCTGGCATCGCACTGTTGCTCACGGCCAAGTCACTGGCGGCGTTGCAAGGACGCGACTATGTGCGCCCGGACGATATCAAGTTCCTGGCCGCACCGGTGTTGCGCCACCGCATCATCTTGCGCCCGGAGGCGGAGGTCGAAGGGTTGGACGCAGACAAGGTCATCACACGGGTGCTCGCAAAAGTCGAAGTGCCACGATAGGGTTGATCGCCCAGTCAGATGATGCCAACCTCGCGACTGCTTCTGCTCACCTTGGTTGCCGCGCCATTGCTGGCCCTGGCGGAGGTAGTGCCGATCTTTGCCATTGTCGCGGTGTTGTATCTGGCCGCAGTCACGGGGCTGGCGCTGTTGGATGTGCGTCTGATGGATCATCCTGCGGCCTTCCTTATCGAACGCCGGCACGACCAGCGCCTGTCCCTGGGCGCGGACAACCTGGTGACGGTCCACGTGCGGCACCGCGGCCAGCGCGACACCATCATCCAGTTGCGCGATGAGCCGCCCGACGAATGGTTGGGGAACCAGGCGACAGGCACTTCGGGCGTCGCACCCCCGCTTTTCACCGCCGCGCTGCCCGCGCACACGGAGCAGACGTTCCGCTATACCGTGCGCCCGTTGCGGCGGGGGGATTATCGATTCGAACGCGTCACGTTGCGCTGGCTTGGCCCATTGGGCCTGGTGCGTCGCCAGCACACGTACGACCATACGCAGCCGGTGCAGGTTTATCCAAACGTGCTGGAAGTGCGCAAATATGACTTGCTGTTGCGGCGTAATCGCTTGCAGGACATCGGGTTGCGCGTGGCGCGTCGATTCGGGGAGGGGCGCGAGTTCGAACGATTACGCGAGTATCTGCCCGACGACGACTTTCGCCACATCTCGTGGAAGGCGACTGCGCGCCAGCACAAGCCCATCACAGTGGCGTTCGAATCCGAACGCAGCCAGACCATCTTCGTCGCCTTCGACGTGGGCCGTATGATGAATGCGCCGGTGGGGGAGATGACGCGGCTGGACTACGTTATCAATGCGGTGCTGTTGTTCAGCTATGTGGTGCTCGGCAAAGGCGACCGCGTGGGCATGTTAACGTTTGCCGACACCGTGACGAACTACATCGCGCCGAAAGCCGGCCGCGCACAGTTTTACCGCATGCTTGATCTCTTATATCGAGTGGAGGCACAGCCGATAGAGCCTGATTACAGACGTGCCCTCAGCTATCTGAAATCCAGGCAGCATCGCCGTGCGTTGGTGGTGGTGTTCACGGATCTGACCGGCGGGGTGTCCATGCAGCAGTTGGCCGCGGGGGTGGTCGGTTTGCGCCCGCCGCATCTGCCGCTGGTGGTAACCATCAGTGATCCGGTGCTGAAAGACCTGTCGACGACCTTGCCGGAGAACGAGATGGACGTGTACGAGCGAGCTGCCGCGCAACGTGTGCTGGACGACCGGCGCGCCGTGTTGCAGCGCCTGGAAATGCAAGGGGCGATGACACTCGACGTGCCCGCCACACAGCTCTCCGCAGCGGTGATCAACAAGTACCTGGAGATCAAGGGGAGGGGAGGGTTATGAGTACCGAGTACCGAGTGCACAGTACTCAGTGACCAGCGATCAGCAACCACTTACACCCAGATCGATCCAATGTCCCAGGCTGCGAGCGGCTAACTTGGGTCACTATGGACAAGCCGGAGTCGCCTCGCGCGGAGATTGAATGATCACCTGCGACAGGTCGATGTCGCCCAGGATGCGCGTGGCCGTATCCAAGTTGAAATCAGGCCGCTTTCTAAAAACCCACACGGGCGGATGGTCATAGACACTAAAAGCTTCCTCGGCGGCCAACGGGTTGTAGCTGAAGAGAGGTAACGCGGGCATCGATTGCCAGCCTAGTGTGCCACCGACGTCAGAAACCATGTATGGGCCAAGCTCTAGCGGGGCCGTGAAGACGCTAATGAGTTCGAAACCCAGCCTGCCGTCAAACAGTGCGCGGTAATAGGCCATCGTCATTGGGTACGTGAGTGGCAGACGCGCCACGCTCCAGATCGCGCGCTGGCTGGGCAGAATGATGTAGTCCACCTGCGACAGATTCTGCAGGAACATGGCGCGCTTATTCTCATCATCGTACCAGCGCACCTCCATCGTGATCCCCCGATAGAACTGGCCGAATGGATCATATCCGTCTATGGGGACTGGCAGTCCTTCATCCCAGTTCTCATTTGCAACGACTGTTCGTTCTACCTGGATACTGGCGCCGTCAAGCGCGGATGCGATCAGGTAGTAGGTGTGGTCTTTCTCGATCGGTGTAGGTTGGAATGTCCCGAGCGTGGGGAATATCCGTTGATCTTGTCCACGCGGGGACACGCGCAATGTGGTTTCTGCAATGGTGGTCTGGCCTGTTGGTCAGCCCATATTCATCAGGGTGCAGGTTGGTGCCCTGGTTCCAATCAACCCCGCTGAAACGAAATGTCACCCCGATGAGGACAAGGATCAGTAGACCTGCGTCACACAAGTATCTCAGGATATGCTTTGGCGAGCGGTTGGACATTGTCGATACATTCATATGGCTGCGCTAAACGCGCTCTCCGTGCGCTTGAAGACTGCGCCGCCCTCCCAGCAGCAGCCAGCCATATGTCATCACGCCTGAGACCAGGGCTGCAATGGCGCTGTAGAGCGGGTTGAATCGTGGCGATACAAACGCCTCGATCATCCCAGCGACGACGAGTAATGGGATTGAGCCGCCGGCCAGTGCGATGGCTTCGCGCGTGGCCAGGACCAACGCATCCCGGCGTGATTGCGTGCCAGGATGTACGATGGCCCACCCCATGCGCAAGCCTGCCCCGGCAGCCATGAAGATGACCGTGAATTCGATCACACCGTGACCGATCACGAAATTGACAAGGCGCCAGCCCAGGCCGTAGTGGAAGCACAGCCCCATCAACCCACCGAACGAGAGGCCATTCAGCACCAGCACGTAGAGCGTCACCAGGCCAGCGCTTGCGCCGCCGGCAAATGCCAGCAGGCTGACCTGGATGTTGTTGGTCATGATGTAGGCGGATGCCGCCGGGCGCTCCTCCGGCGGTAGATCGATCCAGAGCTGGCCTTCTTTCACCAGCGGAATCAACTGTTTCTCACTCTCGCCGAATGTCCATTCCGTGACCCCAGGGTCGCGATAGACCAGCACTCCGTTGGCGACGGCAGGAACCGCCATGATTGCAAATGCGATTGCGATAAACGGCGCGAGTTTGCGGAAGGTGCGTGGAAAGCTGACCGACAGAAATTCGAGCAGGTTGATCGCCTGGGTTGGGCGGCCGCGGTACACGGCTGCGTGCGCCCTGGCGACCAGTTGGTTAAGGTAGGGGACTACGGGCTGGCCGGCGAAGTCGCGCTGAGCGAGCGCGAAGTCCGATGTGGCAGTGCGATAGAGCTCGCCCAGCATGTCCAGCTCGTGTGGTTCCATGCGGCGGATGCCGCTGCCGGCAGAGCGATCGACCAGTTGCGCCAGGCGCTCCCAGTGATCCTTGTTTTGTGCGATGAATTCTTCGGCGGTCATCGTGGCGATTATCGATTTTAGATTTTGGATTGGGGATTTTGGATTAGAGATTGGAGGTTCAATCTCCAATCTCCGTTCTCAAGTCTGATTAGGATTTGAGAAACTCCAGTACCGCGCGGTTGAATGCGTCGGGATTTTCGAGCGGGCTGATGTGTCCCGCGTTGGGGATGACGGCCAGCGGCGCTTT
>JAMDDR010000134.1 GCA_023488685.1 Chloroflexota bacterium
TGCAGCCTGAGCGCAATCTTACCCACACGCCGCTATTCCAGGTCATGTTCGTCTTGCAGAACGCGCCAACCCCCGAGATGGCATTGCCCGGTCTGTGCCTGACTTCACTGCCGATCGATACAGCCACAGCTACCTTCGACCTGACGCTGACCCTGCAGGAGACCGGCGCTGGTCTATCTGGAGCATGGGAGTACAACACCGACCTGTTCGACGCCGCCACCATCGCTCAATTGACATCCCATCTACGCGTGCTGCTCGACGGTGTCCTGTTGAATCCCGATCAGCCCATCGACGATCTCCCACTGCTCGCTGAGCACGAAAGGCAGCAACTGCTCGTCGAGTGGAATGCGACGTCGACCGGCGATCCGCGTGAAGCGTGCATCCACCAGTTGTTCGAGGCACAGGCCGCACGGACACCCGCAGCACTCGCAGTCATTGACCCCGCCAGGTCAATGTCAATGACCTATGCCGAGCTGGATCAGCGCACCAACCAACTCGCTCATTACCTGCAGCGCATGGGCGTAGGGCCAGAGACATTGGTGGGTCTCTTCGCCGAGCGATCAGTCGAGATGCTGGTGGGTATCCTCGGCGTCTTGAAGGCGGGCGGAGCGTACGTGCCGCTTGATCCGCAGTACCCTGGCGAGCGATTGTCATTCATGTTGGAGGACTCACGCGCGCGCCTATTGCTCACACAGCAAGCGCTGCTCGACCGGTTACCTGCGCGCGACACACATGTCGTTTGCCTGGACGATGACTGGCCTGCCATTGCACAAGAACCCGCCAGGACTATCGGCGGGATGGCAAATGCAGATCAGCTCGCCTATGTGATTTACACCTCTGGCTCGACGGGACAACCCAAGGGTGTATGTGTCACCCATCGCAGTGTGGTCAACCACAACCGCGCAGTCGCCAGGGCCTTCGGCCTGCAAGCGGCCGATCGTGTCCTGCAGTTCGCCAGCATGAGCTTCGATGCGGCCGTGGAGGAGATCTTCCCGACACTGGCGTGTGGGGCTTGCCTCGTGCTCAGATCCGCAGGCGTAGCACCGGGCAGTGATGAACTGATTCAACTGATTCAATCCACACGCATTACCGTGCTTGACCTGCCCACGGCTTATTGGCAAACCTGGGTCTCCAGTCTAAAGCTTACCGGCGCAACGTGGCCCGACAGCGTACGACTCGTTGTCGTCGGTGGTGAGGCCGCATCATCAGAAGCTTACGCAACATGGCGCGCGCTCGCAGGACCGGGAGTGCGTTGGCTAAACACCTATGGACCGACAGAGGCGACAGTCATTTCCACGTTATACGAAGCTCACGGGCAAGCACAGACAGATATGTCTATCGGTCGCCCAATCGCCAATACCCGTTTGTATCTCCTGGACGAATACCGGCGACCTGTTCCGGTTGGGATGCCGGGTGAGCTATACCTGGGTGGCGTAGCGGTCGCACGTGGCTATCTCAATCAGCCCCATCTGACCGCTGAGCGCTTTATCCCAGACCCATTCGGGCCACAGATCGAGCTTGGCAATCAGACAGTACCTGCATTCCTTTATAAGACAGGAGACCTGGCGCGTTATCGCCGCGATGGCAACGTTGTATTCCTGGGGCGCACCGATGACCAGGTTAAAATCCGCGGCTTCCGGGTGGAACTGGGTGAGATCGAGACAGCACTCTCCAGACATCCTGGCATACGCGATGTCGCTGTCATTCCACACGAGACGCAGACAGGAAAGCAGCTTGTAGCGTATATCGTGTCGACGGGCAATCAGACAGATGCCTTAGTCCTTGCAGCCTTCACCGACGAGTTGCGGGCACATCTGAAAGCCAGGCTGCCAGAATACATGCTGCCATCCGCCTTCGTGCTGCTCGACGCCCTGCCCCTCACCCCCAGCGGCAAGCTGGATCGCCACACCTTGCCCACCCCTGACGTGCAGGCTGAGTATCGCGACACCTACCTTCCACCACGGACGCCCGTCGAACGCACCCTCGCCGGCATCTGGGCGCGTGTGTTGGGGCTTCAGCAGGTGGGCGTGCGCGACAACTTCTTCGCTCTGGGTGGGGATTCGATCCTCAGTATCCAGGTCATCGCGCGCGCCAACCAGGCTGGGTTGTGGCTGACCGCCAGGCAATTGTTCGAACATCCCACCGTCGAGGGCCTGGCTGCCATCGCCGTCCTTACGCCGCCTGCCACGAAACATTGCGAACAAGGCATCGTTCAAGGCCTGGTTCCACTCACGCCGATCCAACATTGGTTTTTCGACCAGGATTTACCGGAACCACAACATTGGAACCAATCAGTCCTGTTAGAGGCTCAGACGCCGCTCAGCCGCTCACCCCTGGAGGCAGCATTCGCGCAACTGGTCATCCACCACGATGCATTGCGACTGCGCTGCTCGGGGACTGAACCTGGTTTTCTGCAAATCAGTGCGGAAACAGACAGTGGGAAGGTGCTGGAGTGGGTCGATTTGTCGACATTGAGCGAGTATGAGCAGGCATTGGCGGTTCAGGCCAAAACAACGCAGGCGCAAGCCAGCCTGAGCCTGTATGAAGGGCCGCTGCTGCGCGCGATCTATTTCAACCTGGGACCAGGACGCTCAGACCGGCTGTTCGTCACCATCCATCACCTGGCTGTAGATGGTGTTTCGTGGCGTATCCTCCTTGAGGATTTGCAGACAGCTTACGAGCAATTGCAGCGCGGGGAGAGCGTATCCCTTCCGCCAAAGACAACATCGTTCCGATATTGGGCGCACCGACTGGCGGAGCATGCACAAACAGAGACGTTGCGTCAGGAACAGGGTTACTGGTTGAGGTCAATCGACGCACCGGACGGCCACTTACCGTCGATTGAAGGCGCGGAAGGACGCGCAAACACGGAAGCGACGGCTCGCAGCGTGTCCGTATCGCTCAGCTCAGAGGAGACACGCGCAATCCTGCAGGACATTCCTGCCGTGTATGGCACAGAAATCAATGACATCTTGCTCACCGCCATGGTGTGGGCATTCGCACAATCCACGGGATCGCAAGTGTTATTGGTCGACCTGGAAGGGCACGGACGAGAGGATATCCTGGACGATGTGGATCTCTCGCGCACAGTGGGTTGGTTCACGACGATGTTCCCAGTATGGCTGGATATAAGGAACGCGACCACCCTGAGAACGGCTCTGATGGCGATCAAGGAGCAGTTGCGCCAGATTCCCCAACACGGCATCGGTTATGGGCTACTGCGCTACCTGCGCAATGAACAGGACATTGGGAAACGCTTATTGGCTCAACCACGTGCCGAGGTAAGTTTCAACTACCTCGGACAGTTCGATCAAGCGCTTGCCAAATCCGTGTTGTTCCAATACGCCCGCGAACCAGTTGGGCCATCGCGCAACCTCACTGGGCAGCGCGGTCATTTGCTCGAAGTCAATGGCGCCATCATCGAACGACAACTGCGCGTCGAGTGGACATATAGCGAGGCATTGCACCAGCGCACGGCCATTGAGGAGGTGGCCAGTGATTTTGTTGAGGCGCTGCGATTGCTGATTGTGCACTGTGAGTCACCTGAGGCAGGCGGCTACACACCTTCGGACTTCCCGGATGCTGAACTCAGCCAGTCTGAAATCGATGCGCTTCTGGCGGAAACCAGTACGGCGTAGGTCATGACCATGAGCAAGCGAAACATTGAGTCCGTCTACCCACTCTCACCCATGCAACAGGGGATGCTGTTTCACAGCCTCTACAACCCTGATTCAGGCGTGTACGTCGAGCAAATGACGTGTGTCTTCGAAGGTGAACTGGATGTTCCCAGTTTCGCGCGGGCCTGGCAACAGGTGGTGAATCGACACACGATCCTGCGCACGGCTTTCGCCTGGAAACGCGTCGACAGAATGCTCCAGGTCGTACATCGAGAAACGAACATGCCACTACAGCAACACGACTGGAGCAGGCTATCGCCATCAGAGCAGGCAGCACAACTGGAGGCATTCCTACAGGCCGACCGTTCCCACAGTTTCGACGTGTCCAAGGCCCCGTTGATGCGCCTGGCATTGATGCGACTCGGGGCAAATCAGTGGCAATTTGCCTGGACTCATCATCATATCCTGTTGGATGGCTGGTCAGTGCCAATCCTGCTACGTGAAGTCCTGACCCTGTACGAAGCATATCGACTGGGGAGAGAGGCCACCCTGCCACCAACCCGGCCGTATCGCGACTACATCGCCTGGTTGGACCAGCAGGACCTGTCGCAGGCCGAATCGTTCTGGCGCAAGGCACTGCAGGGCTTTACTGCGCCAACGCCGTTGACAGTGGATCGACCTGCCTCAAGCGCCGCCGGGGTAGCGCCATACCCCGAACTGGATATAGAGTTACCCACGCAAACAACCGCCGCACTGCATGCGATGTCCCGCGAGCACCAGTTGACGATGAATACACTGGTGCAAGGGGCCTGGGCGTTGCTGCTCAGCCGCTATAGCGGCGAGGAGGATATCCTCTTTGGCGCCACCGTCTCCGGCCGCCCGGCGCACCTGCCCGGTGCTGAGTCCATGGTCGGGCTGTTCATCAACACCCTACCCGTGCGGGTGGCGCTGCCTCCGCACGCCCGGCTCATCCCCTGGCTCCAGCAGTTGCAGGCGCAACAGGCGCAACTTCGCCAGTACGAGCACTG
>JAMDDR010000491.1 GCA_023488685.1 Chloroflexota bacterium
CCGGCGGACCGCACAGCGCGTTCATCGATGGGCAGCTTCACCAGCAGCTCCTGGCCGGCCTTCAGCGCGTCGGGGTTGGTGATGCCGTTGATGCGTTGCAACTCCTCCACGGTGGCCCCGGTGGCCGCAGCGATGCCGCTGAGCGTATCGCCCACCCTAACCGTGTAGGTGGAGGTGATGGCGCCACCTGGCAAATTGAGCGGCGGGTCAAGCGTGGGCGTGGCGAGCGGTGGACCGGCGGTCGGGAAGGTCTGGTCCACCAGGGTCGCTCGCGGGGTCGGTGTGCTGTCTGATGTGGAGGCGGAATCGGACGTCTGCGCCTAGGCGACAGGTTTGGATGGAGCGGGGCTGGTTTGCGCGCCGGCGGACGCGACAGATGGCGTGACGGGGAGCGACGGCGAGGCGTTACAGGCTGAGAGTGTGAAAGCGACAGTGAACGCCGCACACAGTGTCATCTTCAGAGTTCGTTTCACCCGTGTAATTTTAGCATTGCAGCCCAGGGACAACCGGAGTCGGAAGTTCCGAGTGCTGAGTGCGCAGTGCGCAGGCGCGAGGGGATTGGCAGCACCAACAGATGTCAGGGCATTCTGACAACTGGTGGCTGTTGAACGGTGCTCCCGACCGGAGCCCCTCCAGTGCGCCCCTTTCGTTTTCTTGGTGTCCTTGGCGGCCTTGGCTGAAAGCCCTCTTCAGAGGGTGGTTGGCCTGGTGTTCGGTTGTCAGTTGTCAGATGTCAGGAGGGCCTGACGACCGGTTGTCAAGCCGTTTTGACAACTGACATCTGACAACTGTTGTCACAAGCGGCCTGACAACTGCTGACAACTGGGCGTAGGGTCGTGCGGGTATCGCAGTCCGCCTGGGGATGGCATAACGGTGGCGGTAAAGTCACACATTGATCCTGATCATATGGTGACCCCCACCGGCGCAGCAAATGACCTCCTCTTTCACATCAGATCCGTCCAGGAACACGCCGGCGGGCTCTTTGCGCTCAATCACGATATCGTAAGTCGCGCCCCGGAACACCAGGCCAGACAGGGACATCCTGGGCCAGTCCGCAGGCAGGCGCGGGGAGAAGCTGAAACCATGCGGGTGCAGTTCAAGTCCGAACAACCCGAACAGGATCGCACGCATGGCGCGGCCGGCGCTCCATGAGTATCCCTTGCCCGTGACACCGGTAATGGTAGGGAAGCCTTCCGGGGCCTGATAGTACAACGCAGCCTCCTGAGCCAGCCACTTGAGCAGAAGCACGGTGGCTTGCCGGGTTTCGCCATAGCGATAGAGCGCGTGCACCAGGTTCCAGCGCATAAAGGTCCAGGCGTGGGCGGCGCCCGCCAGCGGATAGCCGGGCTCGATGGCCAATGGTCCGTCATCGCACCCTATTGGCGAGGCCAACAGCGTCTGGAAGGTTGTCCTGGCCCGTGCAGGTGAGGCCATCTCGTACTGAAGGGGCAGCACCATGTTGTGGCCACGGTGAGGGTGTTGCCGGTGGCTGGCGTCGAGCCAACTGGCGTAACCGAAATCAGACGCGAACTTCGCCTCGACAGCCTGTGCGATCTGCTGCGCACAGCCGGCATACTCGGTCGCGCGAGCGGCATCATCCAGCATGCCAGCCACTTTGGCGGCTTCGACGAACGCCCGGTACCAGAACGCGCTGGCGTACAGCATCTCATGGGAATAGGGATGTGGGTCGGGTTGCTCCGGGAACGTGGAGCTGGAGTAATCGTCCAGCCAATCACCATCGGCGTCGTCCTGTTTGAAGCCCGCCAGCACCTGTTGGACGCGCGGCCAGAGTGAGCCCGTATATTGGCCTGACCACAGCATGAGATAGCAAGCGCCCATCACCCATTCCGGACGCTGGCCGATGCACAGGGGGGATAGCCATGGTCGCCCTGTGGCGTCGACAGGATCGACCTCGACTGACTCGGGCACGCCAAACCGATACAACGTTTCCAGCGTGTTGGCGAGGATGGGGTAAAAAGCAGGACCCAGGCAGCCATACTCCCAACACGATTGCCCATTGTCGTTGGCGAAAATGCCATGGTAATCGGGTGAGGCGGTCAATGCCGGCAAGTCGGCATTGTCGTTGCGGTCCAGGTCGAACGGCTCGCCGACTGGCACGAGCCGCGTGTCCTTGTAGCCCCACAGTTTCGATTGCAGGAAGAAGTGGTTGAGGCCCGCGTCGGGTGTGTCGATGACCACACCATCGGCAACCGCCTGTTGCCATTGCTGCAACATCTGCGCGTAGACCCGGCCGGGATCGGCCAGCACGACCTGCACGGCTTTTTCCGCAAGTGACGGCTGGTTGCTGCCGCCGGCGGCGATCGTGAGCATGCGGGTCTCACCGGCGGGGACGAGGATCTGCCCATGGAATGTCGCCCGCACTTGCGCCGGGTCGTCCAGGCGGTCCCCCAGCGGCGCGTCTGGAAGATCTGAGCTCAGTGCGCATGTGTCCCACGATGGCGCCATGCCAGTGATGGCGTGCAGGCGTGGGTACTTCGTGTCCGTCACCACCACATACCCATTCTCGATGCGCGCCACATCGTTCGGGTAAAGGCGGAATTTGCTGATGTAGTTTACGTTGTAGCGGGCCGTGGCGTCTACACAGAAGGTGTAATCCACGCCCGAGCGATTCTGAATGGTCCACCAGACAGCCAGGCACGGGCTGTCCCAAGCAGCGAACCAGACACTATGGGCAGTCACATGCTCAGCCAGTGCGTGGACCTTTTCGACGTGGTTCGGATAGACCAGCACGGACTGTGTTCTCACGCCGGGGATATCCAGCGTCATTTCGGTCAGGATGTCGACGGGCGAGGTAGCCGCGCGTCCGATACGCAGTCGCGAAAGGTCGATCTCGGCGGCGCAACGCCTCCCGCACACGAAGATGGCGTCGCCGTCACGGGGATGGGTGACCTGGATGACCAGGTCGCTATACGATGGTTGAGCAATGGACATGATGAGCCAGCCTACCACGGAACAGCATTCAGCATGCCCAACTCGGCGATGAGCAGCAAGTCGACCAGGTCCTTGACTCGTGTGCTTGGCCCACTTGCATATTCGTGCGTGTAGGCATGCACCTTTTCAGCAATGTGTTGTGTCAGTGGATAGCATGGCACTTGCACGGGAAGCACGCCCGCAAACTCGAGTAACGGTGGCAACGTCAAGATGTCCACCTGCTGAGGCATCGGGTCATGTAGGCCGACATCCACGTTGAAGGTCTCAAAGTGACGACCGTCCAGGAGCATCTCCACCTGCGACCGCAACGCGCCGTGTTCTAATGCCTGCTCATCATCACGCGGGGCGGTCAGTTCAGATATGTCGAATTGCACCCAATCACCCAGATCAATGCGGGCCGCACGTATGAGCGCTTCTCGAACACTTTCGCGGCGGATGACTGTCTGCAGGTCCACATCGCGGGTGGTGCGGGGGCGCACGTCGTGTGCATGTTCGAGACGCAGTTGCAGCGCGTACCCGCCTTTGAGCACCCATACACCCGGCTGACCAGAAACTAAACGCGCCAGGAGGCGATCGAACGCGATTGCTTTGCGCAGCCGAACGAGCGGCAGACCTCTTTCCCGGCTCTGATTGAGTAACCGGGTTTCGAGTGCGGCACGGAAGGCCACGGCTGTTTTGTATTTCATGTGAATTGTGCCTGTTTTACCAATTGGGTCAGCATGCCGCGCACCCGGCGTGGGTGCCGTTGTGCCTGCGCGAGCAATGAATCTGGCAGCAACCGCCCGCGGCCAAGCGCTTCACGGATAGCTTGTTGCACGATCCACTCTTGGGCGCCGCGTGAAGCGACATCGGCGATGGTGCGTTCCACAGTGGTCACGGGCAGCCCTTGCCAACGGGTGACTTCGTCGGGCCGTAGTCTCCCGGTGTGCAGCCTGATGCCGGGTCGCCGCAGGGAGGAGCCTCTTGGCACGGTGACATGGATCTCGGCGGGCATGGCATCCGAGAGGTTATAGAGTTCAAGCGCACTGTCGTGTGAGATGACGGCACGAGGTCCACAGCGCAGCCACGCAATATAGAGATCCTCGCGCGGCGAATTGGGGAAGCGGGTCAGCCGGTAGATGCCATGTTGGACACGCTTCATGTTGCCGACTTGTGCATGATGGCTAAGCAGTTGGCGCGAATAGCCAGCGGCACGCGCTTGCTTGGCCGTGAAGTAGCCGGCTTGTGACTCGGCAATTTCGTAAAGCTGCTGCTCATTTGGTATGGCCACCATTTTAGTATGCAAATTGTAAACTAAAATGTGACAATTTGCATACTATCATAGCGCAGCTCTGACCTGCTTACGCCGCCTGCCGCCCACTTTGCAACTGGCAATTTAGCTGTGGCTCTCGCTCAGTACATCAGTACAGTTGGGTGACGTTGTACAGCGCTCATTTATGCCTGCGCTTTACACCCACAGGGATAGCATCGTGAAGATGCCCGCAAGCATTACCGGGGTACCTGCGTATAGCTGTAGACGTCTACAATGTTGTTGTTGGCATCGCGTAGCTCTGCCACATCCTGTGTGGTCGACCATACCGGAATAGGGCTATAGAAACTGAGAGCGCCACAGTTGCCATAGTCAACCGGCGCGTTTGTGTACACCCGGCATACCTGACCAGGCTGCATCACCAACCCATAGGGGAACTCCACCACCTTACTCGTGGACACGGCGGTCAACGTCCACCCACCTATGTTTACGGCGGTACTGCCCCGGTTCCGCAAATCGACGTATTGATCCGCCATATTCAGGGCGGGGATGCCCTGGTACATGACCGTGCTAATGACAACGCTAGGGCTCACCTGGGACATGAATAGGATGACCGGCAGGTAGATATAGTGCTCGTACTCGTATGTACCCATGTCAACTCGCCCGTTGAACATGCGCGAGAAGCCGGCACCGGGCTGATCAAACTCGGGTGGAGGTGTAAATGCTGTGGCGCTGGTGTTCAAGGCGGAACTACCAGGTAACAAGCTATGCGCCGCTGCTCTTGCCGTATCTGGTGATAAAAAGACGACCGAGGCCGGCAAGGCCAGCAACACCAGCCATCTGCCGAAAGTCCACATTTCTGCCTCCTTGTATACGGTCAAGGTTGTGCTTCTGCTGTCGGAGTAGCTATCGCTGTTGGAGTCGGCGCTTCCGGATGTTTGCCGACGATCGCCATCGGCGAACCAAACACCACCACCACATCCCCAGGCTGCAACGGAAGGTCAGACATGCGCGAACCAGGCATGGTGAGAATCCTGTAATAGGTACCATCCGAGCGCCGGACAATGAGTTCCCCCTTCTGATCCGCCGGCAGCGTTGGGGACATGTCGATTGTGCTGGTGATGGTGTACACCGTTGCCGTCGAAATGATCGGTGCTGGCGGTGTGAAGTCCGGCGGCGGTGGTGTTGGCGGTGCTGGTGGCGTTGGCGGCGGGACTTCATACGTCACAACTACTGTGGTAGACGCGGTCGGGAGAACAGAGCCAAGTGGTTCAATCCTCCCAAATCTTCCGCTTAGAGCGACAAGAAGCACAGTCGCGAAGCCAACTGCCAGTAATGCAACCACAATCGTCGTTGCACGTCTCCACACTCTCATGTCTGCCTCCAATGAACGTCCATGTTGGCTTCACCTCATGAGGCCACGCGCGGACTATGCGGACATCAACATGACAGCCACTACGCCAGTGAGACCCCAAAGCCAGCAATATGCAGACAAACGAAGTAAACAAACGCGAGGATCAGAGCGCAACACCCCAACACTCAAAGTATACGCCGGGAAACTTCCCGCAGGGTCCGCTGCGCCTGCTACAATGAGCCTGTCAACGGCTCCCCACCACTCCACTCCTCTAAGCCCTCATCCGAGGGTGTATCAGACCAAGTTCAGGAGGATTGGCATGTCGGTCGTATTAGTTGAAGAGAATAAAGCGCTCGTGCGCCGTTTCTATGAGGAAGCATGGAACCGTGGGAATGTGGAGGTGATGGACGAACTCTTCTCCCCTGATTGCTTGAGCAACGGTGTTTCGGATCTGGCTGCGTCGAAAGCGTTGATTCGCGATTTCCGCAATGCCATTCCCGATCTGAAGATCACCACCGTGGACATGATCGCCGAGGGGGATCGGGTCGTCACCCGCTGGACCATGAGCGGCACGAACCCCGGCCCAGGCAATCACCCCAAACTCGGCCTGCTCCCGCCCGCCGGCAAACCCTTCTCCATCACCGGCATCACGATCCACCGCATCACAGCGGGCAGGATTGTCGAGGAAACGGTGGAGACCAGTTGGACAGACATGCTCATCCAAATCGGTGCGATCGCAATGCCAAGTTAAACGGAGGCGTAAATCAATGGCCGATCAAACAACAGCAACATCCGGCAGCAACGAACCGCAGGCAAACGCCGGCGACCTGGCGTCATCCTCCATTGCACTCGCCTTTGTGCTCCATACGATCAAACTGCATGAGACCGCCGACGCGGTTGCCTTTGAAAAGTTCATGCTGAACGAGGTCTTCCCCGCGGTGGACACGCACAACGCGCGCATGGGCGAGACGACACCCGACCAGCACTTTCTGCTCGGCGGGCGCGGAATCGACGAGTATGTGTGGATGATCCGGCTGGAATACTTCATTCATCACACGCCGCTGCCGACGTGGCTGGGCAACCGCGCCCGCGAGAGCTATGCCGGGGTCAAAGACAAGATCGAGCCATTCGGCACCCGCACCGATATGGAGCTGCTGTACGACGTCAAAGAGTGGCATCAGCAACTGGGCATGGGGTAGCGCATCTGCATCTTACGGTGCAGTGTGTGCCCGGCGAGATCGGGCGGACTCTCTGAAGAGGGCGCGCCAACGGAGTGGGCGTTTCAGCACATCGGCGGCTTGCCCGACCACATGGGCGCGTCTTGATGTACGCCTATGACGTAGGGGACGACCGGCGTGCTGAAAGTCCTCTTTAGAGGGTCGTCCCGCTCGTGCCCGTGCAATCTCGCAGGTGTGGGCACATCGCTCCACCGGCGCGTGTCGTGCCGGGCGCGGCTGTGGCCGCCAGGGATGGCGGCGTTCCCAGGAGCGCCCGGGAGCGCCAGCATCCTTGCTGGCCTGTCCTTATTCGCTACACCGCCGCGATGCGCTGCTGAACCGCCATGCCTCGGCCGATGTCACCAGCCCGGCCTTCACCGGGTTCTGTTCGATATAGGCCACTGTCTGATTAAAATGCCTCTCATCGCGAATGAAGCGATCGTAATATTCACGCGCCCAGAATTCGCCTTTCCTTTCCAGCCATTCATTTGCCTTCTGCGCTGTAAATGATTTCCAGGAATGCAACACCTTATGCAAAGGATGCCCTGGAAACGTCTCTATCAACACGTGGACATGATTCGGCATGATGCACCACGCCATCAGACGGTAACGCTCGCCGTCAAAGTGGAGCAAGGCGTTCTCCACCAACGTGGCGATGTGCGCCTCACGCAACCAGCAGGCACCGTGACCAGCATCTTCGTATATAACGATGCGCTGGCGTAACGCCACCACTGCCAGGGCGTCACTGGGAAGGTTCTCGCGCCAGTGCAATTCCTCTTTCCATCGCTGGATCACCTGCTCTGGCACACTGTCATGCAGCCGGAAGGTAATGGATTGGCACAAGCCGGGCTGGTCCAGGTGGGGCAGATAGCCGCGCGAATACCAGCCCTTGGGGACGCAGGGGCCGCCAGAGATGGCGGCGCTCCCGGTACTGGTACTGGTACTGGCGCTCCCGGGAGTACCAGGAGCGCCAGCTTTCTTGCTGGCCGTCCAGGAAACTAATTGCATAGTCATCTCTGTCGCGTAGTGTAGGGCCAGCGCACCGAAATGGAAAATGGGCGGTGCCTATTCCGCCGGCTTCAGGTAACCGCCACCGTTTAAGGTGTAGGTCTTGCCGTCAAGGTCAGGGCTCGCGCTCGCGTCGTAGTAGACCGTGTGGCCGTTGCCGTCGATGTTGGTGATGGTAGTGCCCGAAATCTCGCTGGGATCGGTCAGGCTCGTCAGGTACGAATCCGCCGTCACATTCCAGGTGCTGGATTCATCCAGGGTCAGGTTCACGGCCTTGGCTGTACGGTCTGTGTTGATGGCCCCGGTCAGGGATGAGCCGTTCTGGAGCACGACCGTGATCGAGCTGATGCTGTCAGCGACCATGTCCCCGGTCAAGGTTTGTGCATCGGCGGTGAAGATGACCGTACCACCATTCGAACCGCTGTTGCCCCATCGATCCGCGCTGGCATCGACAAGCGTCCCCGAAGTGGCAGTGACGGTTGCACCGATCAGCGTGATGACGCCCGTCGAGTTTGTGACATGGAACAGGGGGCCGCTTTTCGCCGTGTACGCAAGCGAACCACCATTCATCGTGAAGGTTCCTTCTGTCCCCTCAGCATCGCCAGACATGCTTTGATAGATCATCACCCCCCATTTGCCTTCCATGCTCGACGACAGGGTGGTGTTCGTCAAGACGATGGTGTTCGCCCCTTCGATCACGGCAGCCTCTGCCCCGGTGGCCGTAATCGTGGCATCGGTCACCGCAATGATCCCGGTCGAATAAATGCCGGGCGAGTCCGTCCCGGATGTGGTCACTGTGCCGCCTGTGACGGTGATCGTCCCGCTGCCACGATCTGTTGCAATGGCGCCGGAATGAGGCCCCGCGGTCGTCATATCCACATTGGTGAGTGTCAACGACCCGCCAAGGGTCGCCATCACCGCATGACCGCCGTCGGCAGTCGCGCTAATCGTGACATTCGTCAGGATCACCGACGAGCCGGAACCCGTCGCGAAGGCACCATTAGCACCCGTGCCACTGGTGGTGATTGTGCTGTCGGAGAGGGTGATCGTGCCAGCCGACTCTGCCAGGACGGCAGCGTTGAGGCCGTAAAAGCTGCTGTTGTCGGACGACGAGGTGTTGCCACTGGTCGTGATCGTCGCGTTTGACAGCGTGAGTGTTCCGGCATCGGTCACGTGGACGGCAGACTCATCAGTATTGGTCGCGGTATAGGTCTGACCCGTCATGGTTTCGGTACCGCCGCTCTGCGTGTACGTCGTCGACGAGCCGGTGGATGTGCTGGTCGTAGCAGTAGACGCCGCTGTGGTTTGCGCCGTTGCAGCCGGTTGCGCGGAAGCCGCGGTCGTTTTATTGTCGACCGCTGTGGTCGAAGCGCACGATACCAGCAGGAATGCGGCGCTGACCAACGCCACTGCTTTTAGAAGCCCTCGGCGAGCCAGGTTGAATTTTGCATCGTTCATTTTGTTTACACTCCTGGCTTCAAGAATAGAGGCGACGTATTCAGAATTGGTTTAGGAGTTATTGGAAGATGATGTTGATTTCGATTTCCGGGGGTTCGTTTTGGATTACACTTGGCAGCAGACCGAGCGATGACCATTCCGCAAGCTCGCTCGATCCACAATCATCAATCATCATTCAATTCGGCCCGATCACAGGAGATAACAATGAAAGGGGCACGCTTGCTCGATGCAGCGCTGATGGTTACGCTGTCGCGGGTTGCGCTGTCGCTGTTCGTCGCACCGTTTCCCACCCCATCCCCTCATGCGCTACAACCCACAGCGCGTTCTACGCCGGCAAACGCGGAGAGTACGCAGACGACTGCCACGCCAGCGAACGCCATTATCATTTCGGCGCTCGTCCCGAATGGCTATGAGCCTGCACCGGCGGGCCACCCGGCCCAACCGGACGAGGCTTTCCAACTCACTAATCGCGACAATCAGCCCTTCGCATTCGGTTCTAGCGAGGCGCTGCGCGACGAGGATGGGCACAAGTTCGTCTTTCCGACGATTACGGTCACGGCCAGATCGAGCATCTGGCTGGCGAACGACGCGGCGGCGTTCGTGCGCCAATTCGGCTTTTCGCCCACGCTGGTTTACGGCGGAGCAGCCGGAGGCAAGTTGTTCTTTAAGGATAGCGGCGGGTCGCTCCAGCTCATCACCACCGAGTCCAGCGTGATGGACAGCGCCAACGACGACGGCGATCTGGAATGGCCGGAAGGTTCGGGAAGCCCGACCTTCTGCAGCATGGAGCGCAGAAACGCGGGCGCGCCCGACCAGCCAATCAACTGGGCCAGCGCCACCAGCACGAGCACGCTGGATGGCGCTTCTGCAGTGTGCGGCACGCCGCGGGCACGCAACTCGACGGCCGTCACGCCGGCGGGGACAACACTGGGCGTCGTGATCAACGAGGTGGCATGGGGCGGCACCCAGGCCAGTGCCAGTCACGAGTGGATAGAGCTGTATAACAACCTGAGCACGACGGTGACGCTCACGGACAAAGCCATCCGGGTGGCGGGAGGAACGCCAATCACCCTGAGTGGGAGTATCGCGCCAAAGGATTATTTCCTCATCACGCGCGGCTTTAGCTTCAGCAATGGCCCTGCGTCCGATCTTGTGACCGACTGGAACAGCCTCCCCAATAGCGGCGCTGTGCTGCAACTCACGGGCACGGATAGTCGGGTGTTGGATACCCTGGTATACGGAAACGGCTCGGCCCAGCCAAGTTGGAACGGCCCAGCGCTCCAACCTTATACGGTGAACCCGGCAGTGTCGCAAGATGGACTGATGTTGATGCGCAAGATGGACCCGGCAAGTGGGTTACCCACCACCGACACCGACCGCGCAGAGGACTGGATCAACGATGCCAGCGACACCCTTAGCGGACGGCGCGGTGCGTACCCGGGCTGGGATCTGGCTCGCTTTGCCACCCCTGTCACCGCCACCGGCAGCGTGACCATTGCCATTGCGCCCGATAACAGCTTCAACGTCGTCTCGCGCACACTGGCAGCAGCGACACGCTCCATCGATATTGAGATGTATACCTTCGAGCACGCCCGCCTGGCCGACTTGCTGGCGCTGAAGGCCAGCCAGGGCATCACCGTGCGCGTGCTGTTGGACGGGTCTCCAGGCGGCGGGATGAGCGATCAGGAGAAGTGGGTATGCCAGCGCATCCAAACCGCGAACAGCGGATGCTGGTTCATGTCCTCCGATGATGGCGCCGACATCCGCGCGCGCTATCCCAGCCTGCACTCCAAGTTCGTCATCGTCGATGGACGCAGGTTGATTGTGGGGTCCGAGAACTTCAGCCCCAATAGCCTACCCGACGACGACAAGCAGGACGGCACGGCCGGCCAGCGCGGCATGCTGGCCGTGCTCGACGCAGCGACGCTGGTCGCACGTGCGCAGCAGGTGTTTGACGCCGACATCGACCAGGCGCATCGCGACATCGTGCGGTGGTGCAGCTCGGGTTGCAAGTACGGGGCGCCGGCGCCGGGCTTCAGCCCGGACTACGGCAGCGGGGGCATCAGTTATACAGTGCGCTTTGGCGCGCCGCTATACACCAGCACACCTGCCACCATGGAACTTGCCACTTCGCCGGAGAGCAACCTGCGCGACGGCGGCATCATGGCGCAGCTCAACAAGGCCGGCACCGGAGATACCATCCTGCTGGAACAACTGGACGAGGCATATTACTGGGGCGCGTCCGGCAGCAACCCAACAGCAGACCCCAATCCACGCCTGGCGGCTGTGATTGGCGCGGCCACACGCGGGGCGAGCGTGCGGGTATTGCTGGATAGCTTCTATGACCATGTGACAGGCGCAGGCCAGGTGAACCCACGCAGCAACACCGCCACAGCGCAATACCTGAACAACCTGGCGCGCGCCAATCGGTGGGACCTGCGCGCCGTCACCGGCAACCCGACCGGGCGCGGCATCCACAACAAGCTGATCGCCGTCCAGGTAGGCAAGCGCAAATACGTTCAGATCGGCTCGTGGAACGGCAGCGAGATCAGCGCCAAGAGCAACCGCGAAATGACGGTGTTGATCGAGTCGGCAAGCGTGTATGACTATGTCGCCAGCGTCTTCTTCCATGACTTCTGGATGTCGCAGCCGGTATTCGTGCCGTTGGCTGGGAAAAACTATCAGCCGCCTATCCCGGTAATCTACCCGTTGATCAGCGAGGTGATGGTCGACCCGATCGGCAGCGACAGCGGGCACGAATGGGTCGAGCTATATAACCCGACCAACGCCGCGTTACCGCTCAACGGCTATAAGCTGGGCGACGCCGAAGTGCGCGGCAAGTTCGGCGAGGGCATGTATCGGTTTCCAGTCACGGCATCGCTCCCGGCCAAGGGCACGGTGATTGTCGCAGCGGATGCAACGACATTCAGTGCTGACTATGGCATCAAACCAAACTTCGCCATCAACAGCTATGACCCGGCGGTGCCGGCGTTGATCGCGTACACCGCCTGGGCCAGCGGCACGATGAACTTGAACAACGCCGGGGACCAGGTAGTGCTGCTGGGGCCGGCCGACACTGTGGTGGACGCGATGGTGTGGATCAGCGACAGCGTCGCCGGCACGCGCCCGTTTAGCGGGGCGATCATGCCCGGCCACACGCTGGAGCGCTACCCATCCAACATCGATACGAACGATTGCAACGTGGATTTCCACGACCAGCCTTTCCCATCGCCGGGGACGGTGCCATAGATGGGTTGGGCAGGACAGCGGGAAAAACAAAAGCGTGGCCCGGGAGGCGGTCCGTGGGCCACGGCTTCAGTGAGGCACATCGTTTACTATGTGACTGCGATGTTACGCTTGCTACGATGTGTGACTACGTGCATCGATGTATTTCGTTGTCGCGCCTGCATTGATGTGAGTTGTGATGGTGCGCTGGCTATGATGTAGGGCTGCGTGCTTCGATATTCTGTTGTCGCGCGGGCTACGATGTTGTTTTGATGCTGCGCTGTATTTCTGTGTTAGCGCTTGTGCCTCAACCTATATATCGTAATAAAGGGCCCCAATCCTTCGCACATCTTCCAACTTTTTCAATTCTTTTGGAATTAAATTAATAGGCTATTCATTTCTATCCATTAAAAAGAGAGGGTTAGTTCAGCAGGGTTGGTTCAGCGTTGCACCATATGAAACGACGAAAAAAAGGGCGTGGCCCATAGGCGGTCTGTGGGCCACGTCTTCACTGCGTTGAGACACGTGTGTTGTGTGAGTGCGATGAGCGCTGGCTACGACGTATTTCGTTGTTTACATCGATGTGCTGCTATGAGGGCTGCGATGTATTGTATTGTGCACCTGCAAAGATGAAGCTGTAATGGTGTGCCGGTATTAATGTATTTCTTTGTGTGCGCTTGTGTCTCAACCTATATATCGTAACAATGACCTCTAATCCTTCGCAGGATAGTCTAATCTATTGAATTTTTCTTACTAAAATTAATACGCCATCCATACACTATTTATTACGCAACGCGACAATGCGCATCATCCTTCCGGTGTCACTCCACAGCGCAGACCGCTAGGGCTGAGGAACCGGCGTCTCGACCGTGCCCTCTACGGCAGGGGTTACAGGGGTTACTGATTCCTCCGCAGCGGGCGTTGCTGCCGGTGTTGCTGTCGCCCTAGTCGTGCCGGAAGTCTGGTAATAACACGGGTTGAAGTCGGGACCCAGGATGATGCGGTAGCGCGCGCCATCCTTGTTTGGCTGCGCGACGACGTTGGCGTCCTTGATGTTGAACGTGCGCTGCAGCAACGGCAGCGCGCTTCCCTTAGTGGTGGTGGTGAAGTCGACGATGGTGGTGGCGCCGGCGGGTTCGTCGGCCTGCCGCACCTCTGTGATCACAAAGCCCAGCTCCGACAGCCGGTCGGCCGCAACGATACCGAAGTCCTCGTCGGCGGTGCCGTTCCATATCTCAATGGGGATGCCCTCGTTGGGTCGCTGGTTGAGCGCGACGGAGAGTGCCTGCTGGATGTACGGCTGCATGGTTTCAGGATTGGGGATCAACACCGAGCCGACGGCCGGCAGGTTGGCTCCACGCAAGCCACCCGAGTCGATGTAGCGGCTGCGAATGACAGCATCGCTGAAACGACCCGCCATGCCGGCGAAGTAGAGGACGTTCTCCAATGTCAGGTCGGTCTTCACATCGCGCTGGAATTGCGCATACAGCTCGGGAACCTTGGGGATGGCGTTCACCTGCTTGGCCTTGACGAACAGCGCCCGGATCAGGCGTTGCTCGCGCCGGCCGCGGTCCACATCACCGCCGGGGACGCCATAGCGCGCGCGCACATAGGCCAGCGCCTGTAACCCGTTCAGGGTGTACACGCCAGGCTGGGGGATATTGATGGACAACAGCGGCACCGCTTCGCCAGGCTGCCACACTTCGCCCGTGAACGAGTCAGTGTATGGCTGCGTCACCGTCATGGGCGTGGTGTTGTCGGCCATGTAATACGGATCTTTTGGAAAAACGTGATACAGCGGGCAGGTGGCGACGATATCAACGCCGTCCAACGTGTTCACGGCATTGACGATGCCGGCGAAGTTCACCATGGCGTAGTAATCGACGTTGATGCCGAAGTTGTATTTGATGGTCTGCTTGAACAGCTCCGGCCCACCATGCGCAAAGGCCGTGTTTACCTTGTGCGAGCGCCAGCCTGGGATGTAGACCAGCGTGTCGCGCGGGATCGAGAGCAGCGTCACGGCGGGAGCCTCTGGGTTGATGCTGGCGATGATGATGACGTCGGTGTTGGCCATGCCCTGCACCGGACGCGTGTCCACCCCCAGCAGCGCGATGTTGATCGTTCCCGGTGGCAGGACCACCGGCGTCACCGGCGGCGGCACACTGGTGTCCGAAAGCGCTTCGGTCGGCGTCAGGCCGGTGGTGGCATCCGCAGGCATGGCCCCGACCGAGATATGCTGGCCGGTAACCGGCTCAGGCGCGGCTGTCGGCGTCACAGCCAGGGTTGGCGTCACCAGAGCCGGCATGGCAGCAACACCCGGCGACGGTTCAGGCGTCGCGGGAAGCGGCCCTGTGGCTGTAGCAGCAATGGACGTGCCGGCAGCCCTGGCAGTGGCGCGAGTCACGGGATCAGCAGCGACTGGCTTCGTCGGCACGATGATATCCACCACGATGGGTGTATTCGTGATGATAGGGATAGTGCTTGCGCGACCCAGCGCCGTCGGGTCAGTTGACACCAGTCCGGGTGCCGCCATTCCCCCACCACAAGAAACCAGTACCATTGATACCAGTATGATCACACTGACGAGTTCGCGTGTTAATCTAATGGAATGCACGCTTGATCGATGTAATTCAGTTTTTCGGTCGGCGAACATTGTGCGTTGAATCATAGCACCAAGAGCGGCGTCAGGCTGAGCTTCCAGCGCGCGATTCCCTGCTCCGCAGCACGTTGTTGTGACTCTGCAAATGAAAGAACGCTGTGGGCGATGGGCGGTTCATCGCTGGCACGGGGCTCTGCCCCGGTGCGCAACCCCGCCATGAAGGATAGGGCGCGCTCCGCTACCAGGTGCGCGTCGTGGAGCATCCCGTATTCGTCCTGCGCTGCGGCACAGACGGTGATGATCTGCTCGACACGCGGCCCTGGCAATACCTCGCGCAGCACGTCTGTGAGGTAGCGCAGGCGTTTGACGGCAATGCGCAAGGCGTGCAGATCCTCGGGCGCCGGAGATACAGGCAATGTGTCGTATGCCCTCACGTCAGCGATATGGCTGGCGAGTATTTCGTCCACCACGTGGCGCAAGTGATAGGGCTGGCCATGTTCCAGGGCGCGATCGTACGCATTGGACTGCACGAAGCGGGTCATATCTTCAAGCCAGGCGGCATGGCTCTCGTCCTGCAAGTAACGGCGCGCGTCTTCACGCGTGGCCTTGCGCTGTGCCCGCCACGTGTCCAACAACGGCTGCAGCGCCCGCCTGGTCTCCTCGTCACAGGCCTGGTGGAAACGTTTGAGCGCGCGCACCGCCACATCCAACTCGCGCACTGGGGCCAGCGTGCCGGCCAGGTCACGCAACCCCTTGGCAATCGGTTGGACAGTCCTGCTCTTGTAATAAGGTTTGAAGACGCGCAGGGTGGAGCGCAGACGGCGCACCGTCACGCGCAACTGATGAATCCCTTTGGGCGTCACGCCATCGC
The DNA here is from genome assembly GCA_023488685.1 of Chloroflexota bacterium. GTDB lineage: Bacteria > Chloroflexota > Anaerolineae > J036 > Brachytrichaceae > CAIXPS01. The sequence continues at coordinate 15,934 of JAMDDR010000491.1, forward strand.
TCAGGCGCCAATCTTCCGGCGCGAGCATCTCCATCTGGTAGCGCAAAATGCGCCTGCCGGCGCGCGCCACCGCGTCGTCCAAGATGATGCCGGGGCGGGTCATGCGGGCGGTGATATGCATCGGGGGGAACAGCGTATTCCACAGGTCAGCTTTCTTCGCGGCGCGGGCGGCATCCTCGTGGCTGTAAGGACCGCACACATGGATGGGTATGCGCGGCTCAGCATACTGGGCGGGATTAGGAGATTGGGGATTAGAGATTGGAGATTGAGACAATGGCTCAATCCCTAATCTCCAATCTCTCATCTCTTCAATTTCTTCAATCTCCGTCGTCTGCGATTGTGAGCTATCCAACCCGTCGGCGATGCGGATGAGCGCGCTCAGCACAAGGGTCTGATGCTGTTGCAGCGTGTTGAGCGCTTCGAACAGGGATTCGTTTTGCGGTTGCACACGCTTGCGATGAAACGCAACCAAGCAGGCCAGCATGATGCGCTCGGCCGGGTCAAAGCCCTGCAAAGAAGACGCAACGAGGATATCCCGGCCGGCAAGATGATGATTGGGCACATCCACCGTTACGCCTACGTTGTGCAATAGCGCGCCAGCGTCGAGCAAATCGCGCGACCGCGGCGGCAGGTCATGCACGGGCTGCAACCCGTCAAACAAACCGAGCGCCAGCGCGGAGACGTGCCGCGCGTGTGCGAGATCGACCTGGTAACGTTGACACAAGGATTCAACCGTGTCCATGCCGGCGGGGGAAACTCCTGACATGCTGTGGATTATATGTGGGCAACGATGTGGACGACAAGGACCCACACAAGAGGGATAGGATCAATTGTTCGATACCACATGTGCGGCCATTTCCCACTTATCCACATATGCACAAAGTGACTTATACACAGGCTGTGATATCTGTGGATGAGGGACGGCCAATGCCGCCACAGGTACGGGTTATGAAACTATCTTGGATTTTTGACGCACTCATTGGGATAACAACCTTCCCACAAGGGATAAACAGCCCCTTTTTATCCACATGTCATCTACACCGTACATGTTGGGTCAAGCCGACATCCCATCCATACATATGGTGTAATGGCAGGCAATCCACATGATCAAGGCCCCTACTACTGTTGACTACTTAATTAAGAGTAGAGGAGACAGGAGACAGGAGACAGGAGTCAGAAGTCAGAAGTCAGAAGTCAGAAGCCAGCGACCAACGACCAACGACCAACGACCAACGACCAAACACGACCTAAAATGGAGCGCATGACAACACAAGACGATCTGACCCTAACCGCGATCAGTGAGCACATCCGCACCAATTTTGTGGCCAAGACGGCTGCACGCGATGCCGCGGTAACTATTTCACGCGAGTTGATTCGCTACTGTTCGATGGCCATCCGGGCATCCCATCGGGATGAATGGGCGGAGGCCGAGCGACTCGTCGGCGAAGCAGTGCGCGTCGCGGGTGAGTTGGCGACACAGGTGAAGCCGTACCCCGAGTTGTACTTCACCGGTTACACACAGGATGCGATGAAGGAACTGGCTGAGGCCAAGATCACCCTGGCAATTGCACAGGGTAAGCCATTCCCTGCCCCGGAGGAGATGGGAGTGGAGTACGCGGCTTACCTGAACGGGCTGGCCGAGGCAGCAGGGGAGTTGCGGCGGCGCGCGTTGGACAAGATCCGTGGCGGGCACAACCAGGAGAGCGAGCGCCTGCTGGTGGCGATGGATGATATCTACGACGTACTCGTGACGATGGACTTCCCCGACGCCATCACCGGTGGGTTGCGCCGCAACACCGATATGGTGCGTGGTGTGTTGGAGCGCACCCGCGGCGACATCACGGTCAGTTACCGCGAGGCGGAATTGAAGGCCGCGATGAATGAGTTACGGGAGCAGTTGAAGGGTTGATCAGGTTATCTGGCGGGCATGAACATTGAGACCGGCTACCCGGCGCTGGCTGATTACCTCGCTGTGGCTGAACCACGGCTGTCGATGTGGCAAGGCTGGCACATTCAACGCATCCCGTATGGTCACAACGGCATCGTGTATCGCGCCACCTGCGTCAATCACGATGTCGCGGTGAAGTTCACCAAACGGGATGCTCGTCACCGCGCCGGGCGTGAGTACCAGGCACTGCAAACACTTGAGCGGTTTGGGTTGCACGTTGCCCCAGCACCTCTGTGGCTGGAAACCGAGAGATATCCACAGCCCGTGGTTGTGCAAACCTGGCTCGACGGAGATGTGTGCACCGGCGCGCCCGCATCCCTGGCCGGGTGGGAGGCGTTAATGCGTCACTATGCGATCGTGCATGCCGGCATCCCTGAAAAGGCCGAGCCGCAGCTCCCGCCGGCAGTTGTCTCTCTCTTCAATGCCCAGGACGGGATCGATCGCATTAGACGGCAAGTGCGGTGTATCCCCGAGCGTGCGGTGCCAGTAGAGCTCAAGGTATTGATGGCGCTGGTTGAATGCGCTCAATTTCCAGTCTGGACCCGCCCTACCGCTGCGCTGTGCCGGTGCGACCCCAATATCACCAATTTCATCCGCCAACCATTCGGTTGGGCGTCGGTGGATTGGGAGAACAGTGGTTGGGGCGATCCCGCGTTTGAGATCGGCGACCTCATGGCACATCCGGCATACCAAAGCGTGCCCCTTGAGCAATGGGACGGAGTGGTGAAACGATACTGTGACATGCGCGCGGATACCGCGGCCGGCGAACGCATTTGGGTTTACTACACGTTGACACTCGGTTGGTGGGCAGCGCTTTATGCGACGATACAATACAAGCTGGCCAACGGCATCGTCGAAACGCGGTTGGTCGATCGTCCCGCAGGATGGGCGGAACAGGTGCCGGCGAACTACGCCCGCTACCTGGCTGCGGCAACACGCGCCACGAAACTTTTTGGTTGACGGCGGTTGATACTCGCAGATGTCAATGGCTGATGCTGATTCGCACCTTCGGTTTCGGATTTTGGGCCGTGCCGTAACACACCGCGACGAGCTCAATATCGTAATCCCCCGCTACAACCCCGGTTGTGTCCCATCGCGCCAGTCTGCTATTTACAACCTGGCTATGATTTCCTGGCGTGGACAATACACATGGTTTGCAGATACTGTTCGATATGCTCCATAGATTCAGCTTGTAATAGTTAAAACCCTTGCATGTTGCCGTCCCGATGATATCAACCGTGGAAGGCAACACCTGACCATTGGTGGGGTAATCAATCCGCACCACTATATTGGCAGTCTTCGATTTACTGATCTGGTCGAGCAGCCAGGTGTCCAGCTCGGCGTCGTAGACCAGCTCGAAATTGAAGTCATATTCGCTGACACGGCAGGAGCTGCCCGCCCGGTAGATGATATGTGCAGCGACCGTCGCCGTACCATTTGACATGGACAACAGCCGCACGTTCTCCGCCTTGACGCTGCACAGTCTCATCCTCTGATATCCTCGCAGATAGTCGCTATACTGGCCTTTGTGCTGGCGCTGTTGGAAACCAGGCGTGAGCGCGACCCAGGCACCTGGGAAGTTGCCAGCGCTGACCATCTCCCAGTAGGCGATGAGGCTATCTTCAGGCGACCCGTCTGTCGGTTCGTCAGGATCTGGCCCGGGTGGCACGTCGTCGCCATCGCCATTGCCCGCGTCCAAGATGTTCTCCATGATCCGGATGTCGCCGGCCAACTGAGAGGTCAAACTACTCTCAAAGGCATAGAGATCTTTTAGGGGCGCCTGCAATTCATTGAGTGGCTCGTTCAATTCCCCGAGGACTTCCTGTACATCCTGGTATTCCAGGATCCGATCAAGCGCGCTGATGACGTTGGCCACTTTGCTGTCCAGATTTGCAAGGTCATCCCGAACCGATTTCATCGCGGGCAACGCCTGGTTGATGGCTTCTTGCAGGGCGGTGAGGGTTGACCCGTTCGGCTCGTCACGAAACATGCGGCTCGCGGCAGACACCGGATTCAAGTTCTCAAAACCGTGAATCTTGCCGCGCAAGTCGATCAGATATCGCAGCGACTGGTCCAGCGCTTCCAGGGCGTCTCCAGCCCCGGGCGAAGCCATGTTCGCCGCCTGCACCAGGGCTTTCCATGCATTCCCGACGAGCGGCACCTTTGTGCTTTTCAGGCGGTCGATCAAGCGGACCACATCCTCTGCCATGGAGATTGTCTCCAGGTAGTCTTCCAACTCGCGGGCCACAGCGTCGTAGTTATCCAGGTGTTGTTCAAAGTCGGGCGCGCTTTTGAGAATATCCAGGGCGTTTTCAACAGATGAGGCTTGCCTGGGGATTGTGGCGTTTGTGGTTGCCACCGCGCCAGTCTGGAACAAAGCTGCGAACAGAATCAGCGCCAACGTTGTCGTACTTAGGATACGTTTCATGTGCTTCATCGGCCTGCCCTCCCTGGGATGTTGTCATACGGTTCCCTTGCCGGCCCGACTCGAGCGGGTATAGCGCTCTTATTGTGCTTAATTTCACAAATTATAGCCCCCAACCTTTTTCTGCAAAACGGTTGTGTCACTATAATCACTAATCACTCGTACATGTGCGGGCGTGCCGGCTGGTGCGCCCCTGTTATGGACGCTTGTAGTCCAGTCGCTAGAACTTAACATCCAGAGGAAAAAAACCCCATGCCAATCAAAATTGCCATGATCGGCGCCGGCTCCATCGGCTTTACACGCCGGTTGATGCGCGACCTGCTGTTTGTGCCAGAGTTTGCCGATACGACCTTTGCCTTTACAGACATTTCCGAGCGCAATCTCGACATGGTCTCGCAGTTGTGTAAGCGCGATATCGAGGCCACCCATTTGCCCGCCACCGTCATCGCTACCACCGACCGTCGCGCGGCCATTGCCGACGCCGATTACGTCATTAGCATGATCCGCCAGGGTGGGCTGGAAGCGTTCCAACTCGATATCGACATCCCGCTCAAATATGGCGTCGACCAGTGCGTCGGCGACACCATTTGTGCAGGCGGCATCATGTATGCCCAGCGCACCATCCCGGCGTTGTTGGGTTTTTGCGAGGACATCCGCGCAGTCGCCAAGCCGGGCGCACTGTTCCTGAACTACTCCAATCCGATGGCGATGAACACTTGGGCGTGCAACAAGTACGGCGGTGTGAGGACCATTGGACTGTGCCATGGTGTGCAGGGTGCGCACTGGCAGATCACCAAGGTGATCGAGCTGTGGGCCAAAGAGCAGGACTTGCTCAAGCAGGATGAGGAACTGCACCGCAAGGACGTGGACGTCATTGCAGCCGGCCTGAATCACCAGACCTGGTTCATCAAGGTGATGTGGCGCGGCATGGACATGCTGCCGCGGCTGGCCGAGTTGTTCGAGGCACATCCCGAGTATCGCCAGACCGAGAAGGTGCGCATCGATGTGATGAGGCGCTTTGGCTATTACAGCACCGAGTCCAACGGGCACCTGAGCGAATATTTGCCCTGGTACCGTAAACGCCCGCACGAGATCATGAACTGGATCGACCTGTCGAGCTGGATCAACGGTGAAACGGGCGGGTATCTGCGCGTATGCACAGAGGGACGCAACTGGTTCGAGACGGATTTCCCCAACTGGATGAAGGAGAAGCCGTGGGACCGCAATGCCGACAAACGCAGCGAGGAGCATGGCTCGTACATCATCGAGGCACTGGAAACCGGGCGCACTTACCGTGGGCACTTCAACGTGCCGAACCAGGGCCACATCACAAACCTGCCGAACGGCTGTGTCGTCGAAATCCCAGGCTACGTGGACCGCACCGGCATCAATATGCCGGTGGTGGGGAATCTGCCCCTGG
>JAMDDR010000190.1 GCA_023488685.1 Chloroflexota bacterium
GCGACGTCGATGGTGGCCATGTTGCGGCTGGCGGAATTCCTCGAGCGTGGCCGCCGGCAGACGGTACGAAACCTGACGTGCAACATCGGCGCCGATGAGATCGTCATCGCGGCGCGCACGCGCGGTGACGCGGCGATCGAGCTGTGGGAGGCGAACCGCAACGTCGCCTTGATGGAGAAGGCGTTTGGGCGTGCAATAAGAATTGTGAAAGAGTGAACATCGAATGAACAGCAATTGAGCATTTTATGGGATGGACTTTGACGCATGCCGGCGGCATACTGGGGCAGTGGACGAGTGGTTCGCCATGAGCGATCGTAATGGGACTGAGATGGAGATGGAAAATTGCAACCTGGCACGTGAACTGATTGCGGCGTGGAACGCACACGACGTGCAGCGTGTCCAATCCTTTTACGCCCCGGACTACGAAGGGACCGACGTGGCCGAGAAACGCCCGTACCGTGGACCGGATGATGTGCGCCGGCACATGCGGGCCAATCTGAGGGCCTTTCCTGACCTGGAATTGCAGATCGAGCAATGTGTGGCCAGGGAAGATTGTGTGGTGTTGCTCTGGTGGGCGCGTGGCACTCACTCCGGAAAAGTTATGAATATCCCGGCGACGGGCCGGCGGGTCGAACTGAGTGGGGTTTCCTGGTTCAAACTGCATGCTGGCAAGATTGTGTGGGGGAAGCGCGTATGGGATGTCGCCGGCATGTTGCGCGCCATTGGGCTGTTGCCGGAACTGTCAGGCTGACGGATGAGCGCCCCGTTGACGGCTTTTTCCCCAGCGCAGCTCCGCGCGCAGGATTGGGCTGCGCTGAACGACCTTTTTCGCGCTACGCCTCCGCCGTCTCAACCATTGGATGGCTTCTACGCGGGTCAATTCGTGGGGCTTCGTCTTGCGCCCGGCGTGACGCAATTGGCCGAGTGGGTTGCCGCCCGCTGGATGCCGTGGTTGGGCAAACGATTCTCGGCCGGCCAGGGCAGCGGCGATAACACGCTCAGGCGCGATTCTTACTGGATCGCTCGTGCCGTCTGGCCGCTATATCGCGGATACCACGACGTCGAGCCGCGCGTGTACCGCGCTTTCACGTTCCGCACGTCATATGGCGAGCGCGCCGGCGAGCCGGGTTCCCGCGTCTTCCGGCTTGACTACGACGTCCCAGGCAACCCACGCCTGACCGTCAGGCGCATTGTGGACGAACTGGTGCAATTGGAGGCTGGTTTTTACCTGGGCCGGATGGTGGTGCACTGGTGGTGGGGGCAGCATGGGGTGACGGCCTATTTCACGTTGAAAGCAGTTGCGCAACACGGTGATTTGGCGCGAAGGTAGGGAGCCGCCCAAGATGGCGCGTTGTCATGCATTCCTTCGGAATGCCCAACGCCCGTTCCCGGTTTGGCGAGGTAATGCGATGGGACTGTTGAATGACCTTTCTACTCAGATTGGGGCGTTCCTGGCAACCTACGGGTTGCTCGCCATCTTCGCGGTGATGTTGTTGAAGGAGATTGGCGTGCCGGTGCCCGTGCCTTCGGACCTGATCATGATCACTGCAGGGGTGCAGGCGGCGACGGGCAGCCTCAGCGTCCTCGAACTGTTGCTGGCGATTGAGTTCGCCATTCTAGTCGGCGGGTCGGCTCAGTTTTTGATCGTGCGTGGCGCCGGGCGTGCGTTTATCTATCGGGTGGGACGCTACGTTGGCTTGACGCCCCAACGGCTCGACCGTGCTGGCGCGATGTTGCAACGGCGTGGCGCGGTGGCGGTGTTCCTCGGGCTGAACGTGCCCGGCGCTCGCGCGGGCATCATCCCGGCAGCCGGCCTGGCCGGGCTGGGCTATACCGCCTTCGCCGCAGCCATGCTCAGCGGCAGCGGTGTGTTTTATGGCTGGCACATCGCGCTCGGCTTCCTGGTCGGGCCTTCGGCCACGACGTTACTCGAACGACTGAATATTCCACTCCTGCCCGTGGCGGTTGTCCTCGCCGTGCTGGGATTGCTTGTGTGGTTGTCGCTTCGCGTGCGCGTGCGTGCGCGGCGGAACGCCTCAGGCGCGCCGGCGACCTCGGCGCTGGACCCCCTCAACTCCTGGACGGATGCGGCGTGCCCCGTTTGCCTCGCCCTTGCTGCCGCGCACCAGGCCCGCCGTGCCCACGAAAATGCGCCCTCCCTGGAGGGCGAAGGCTCTGTGTAGAATAGCCCTATTCAAACGTGGTCAGAAACCCGATTTCGGCGCAGCGTACTGCGCTCCAAAAATCGGGTTTCTAAATGGGTGCGGGGTCATTGGGTTGAAGGAGTGATGGTGGATGGGCCGGCTTACACGCGAGCAGATTCAGTTTTTCCACACCGAAGGGTATTTGATCCTCGACGACGTCTTTGCCCCCGATGACTTACAGCCGTTGCGGCACGAAATGGCGCAACGCATCGATCGTAAGGTGCGCGACCTGGTAGCAGCGGGTCAACTGCACGACGACTACCCGGATGAGCCGTTCGAGCGGCGCCTGGCGTGCATCTACCATGACGCCAGGGATAACGGTGAGGCCATCATCCGCGACCTGGAAGGGCCGGCCGGGGGCGGTCATCACGGCATCGAGATGTTCAAGATCATCACGCACCCCAAGTTGCTGGCCGTGGTCGAATCACTGGTTGGGCCGGAGATCGTCGGCTCATCCGTATACCGTATCCGGCCCAAGATCCCGGGCATCGGGCGCGGCGTGGTGCCGTGGCACCAGGACTCAGGCTACTTCATGCAGTTGTGCGACAACCAACTCATCCTCACCTGCTGGATCCCGCTGGTGGATGCCAATGCGCAGAACGGCTGTATGCAGATTCTGCCGCGCGCGCACCGGCAGGGCGTCTTCACCCATCACACCGGCGGCAATGCCGGGTTCCTGGTGATCGAGGACGGCGACTTGCCCGATTCGCCGCAACAGGCTGTCACCGCCGAGGTGCCGCTGGGCGGCGCGGTGTTCATGACCAACCTGACCCCGCACTGCTCCACACCGAACCATTCGGACATCGTCCGCTGGAGCGTGGACCTGCGTTACCAGGGGGCGGAGGCGCCCAACAACGTGGGGTTGTGGCCGGATGCTGAAGAAGACGAGGAAGCGCTCGAGCCGTTCCAGGTGGCGTGCTATCCGCCGGAGGCGGACTTCATGGTGCAGAGCAGGTTGCATCCGGATCGGGTTGCGGACTACGCGACGTTCGTGCAGCGGCGCGAGGCATTCGAGCAAGTCAAAGCGATCGCGTACCCCAAGCGCGGCTGGACGCCGGTGCCCGTTCACGCGGATTGAACAAGCACCGTGCAGGCTTGGTAAATTGGCGCATGGCCTTGCCTGGCCGCATCAAGGGCTACGCCAGCAGATCTCATGTGGCGCAGCCCTTGATGCCAGTAGCCAGTACAGTACGGCGTCATTTATAGACGATGCTCGTTGATGTAATCCCACTTGATCCGATAGCCCATGCCGGGCTCTTGAGGCAGGTGGACATAGCCCTGCTCATCCATCGGATCACAGATTGCCTCCAGATAAGGCGGTGGTGTTTCGTAATCGATACCAGGCGCCAGCAAACCGCGCTCGTAATATTCGCAAACATCTTCGCTGGTCGAGCCCAGAATCTGCAGATTGCCAAAGCCAGACATGTGGATTTCACACTTCACACCATAAGCCTCGGCGACAGCCGTCAGCTTCTTCACGCCTGTAATACCGCCTCGCAAGACATCGATGCGGGTCATGTCTGACGCACCGCGCCGGATCCAGTCTGCGCGGGTGTAGAAGCCTCCGGCCGCGATCTCTGGCGATAGGATGGGGATATCCAGATCGCGCGATAGTTTCTCGTAGGTTGCGACGCGATACTCCAGCATAGGATGTTCGAACCAGTAAAAGTTGAGCTTCTCAAGCTCACGGCCCACACGATAGGCCTCTTCGTAGGTGCGATACGTGCCCCACGGATCAAAGCTGAGCACCATGTCGTTACCCACGGCCGCCCGAACCGCTTGAGCTACTTCGATATCCTGCTCAATATGTGAAGGCCTCCCCGGGACCGGCACTTTGGTCACAGGATCCCAAAAATAGTACGGGTGAATCTTATAGTGCGTATAGCCCTGGCGTTTGCATGCGAGCGCATGGTTCGCATAATCATCCGGCGTGCCCATGTTGGGGTAGGTACTGGCATACGCCTTGACTTTGTCTCGACAACCACCCAGCATCTTGTATAACGGCACTCCGAAAGCGCGAGCCTGCAGATCCCACAGGGCCATATCGATAACGCTGACCAGGTTTTCATCCTGATTCGCCACCGAGAACCACTGCCAGAACTTTTCCCGGTCGAAGGGGTCCTGACCGATGAGTTGCGATTTGAAGGAACCCTCCAACGCCGCCGTCTGAGCAGCGGATAAGCCGTCCATATCACCATGACCGCTACCGCCGAGGTAATAACCCTCCGCGCCCTCATCGGTGATGATTTTGGTCAGGCTTTGGCTTGTGTCAATCTCTGGCAAAAGCCGGGTATTGTGGAAAGATTGCCGGCGTACTCGAAAACGAATGACCTGTAAATCAACAATTTTCATTTTCTTTCTCCCATAATTTGAGAACTCGGAGTTCTGGCGTTCACCACTTCCTTGGCGCATTGAGCCTGAACAGGCGTAAGGCCTTGTC
>JAMDDR010000414.1 GCA_023488685.1 Chloroflexota bacterium
GAGGAGACCGCCGCCCAGGTCTACCAGAGTGCCCTGGGCGGCGCCGACCTGTGCAAAGACGACGAGATGTGCAGCGAACTGGCCAATTGCCCGTTTGATGCGCGACTCGAAGCGGTGCTGAAGGCGCTCGACAAAGCCGAACGTGAAACAGGCCACAAAACGATCTATCTTGCCAGCATCACGGACGAAGTGAACCGCGTGCACGAGAAGGCGCGCCGTGCGGTGCGCGCCGGCGCAACCGGGCTGCTGTTTGCCTACTCTGCCGGCCTCTCGGCGCTGAAGGTGCTGGTCGACGATCCTGAAATCAACGTCCCCGTAATGCTGCACCCATCGCACATGCTGGGCATGATCGAGACTTTTAGCTGGGTGGCGTTGTCCAAGCTATGCCGGTTATGCGGCGCTGATCTGATGTTGTCGCCTTCGTTGTGGTCCAGCTTGCAGACGTGTTCGGTTGAGGAGGAGATGCGCACATCCCAAACGTTGCGCGCGCCTTTTTATCACATCAAGCGCACCTGGCCCATGCCATCAGCCGGGATGTACCCAGGGCTGGTCGAGGCGCTCATCCAGGAGCACGGTGTTGACTTCATCGTGCCCGCCGGCGGCGGCATCCTGGGTCACCCAATGGGTTACAAGGCGGGTGCAATGGCCTGGCGGCAGGCGATCGACGCAGTACTCGCCGGTATGACGTTGCAGGAGGCCGCTCAATATCCGGAATTCTGCGCCGCCGCCGAGCTGTGGGGCATTCGCGAGCGGCCCAGGACACCCTGGGGCTACCATGGCCCGGACTTCCATCCGAAGTTCGCGCCGAAGAATCTGTGAGGACAACCACCAAGAACACCAAGAGCACCAAGGACACAACAATAGTCTTTCTTGGCGTCCTTGGTGACCTTGGTGGTTCATCTTAGTGGTTCCACTGGAGGCTGCCATGGCGCAGACGTTGAACTTCCTGGCATTTGACCTGGGTGCAGAGAGTGGTCGGGCAATGGTCGGCCAGTTTGACGGCAGGCGCTTCGTGCAAACGCCAGCGCCGCTCTCGGAGGTGTATCGCTTTCCCAACGTTGCGGTGCGTCTGCCGGATGGCTTGCACTGGGATGTGTTGCGCCTGTGGTCTGACCTCAAGCAGGGATTGGGGTTAGCCATTCGAAAGTACAGCGGCGATCTGGCTGCCATCGGCCTTGACACGTGGGGAGTGGACTTTGGCTTGCTCGACCGCGACGGTGCGTTGATCGGCAACCCTTATCACTACCGCGACGACCGGACGGATGGGATGCTGGAGGAGGCGTTCCGTTGCGTTTCGCGCGACGAAATCTTCCAGCAGACAGGTATCCAGTTCATGCCCATCAACAGCCTGTACCAATTGCTATCGATGGTGATCCATCGCTCGCCAGCGCTCGAAGTCGCAGAGACGTTCCTGACGATACCCGATCTGCTCAACTACTGGCTGACCGGGCATGAAGTGTGCGAGTTCACGAATGCGACGACGACGCAGTGTTTCAATCCAGTCACGGGCGACTGGGCTCTCTCGATGCTCGCAGGCATGGGCATTCCCACTCACCTGTTCCCCAGCATCGTCGAACCTGGGACGTTGCTCGGGCCCATCCTCCCCGCCGTCGAGGACGAAGTCGGCGCCGCAGAGCTGGGCACGCTGATGGTGATCGCGCCGGCCTGCCACGACACGGGTTCCGCCGTCGCAGCAGTGCCAGCCAGGCGCCCCAACTTCGCATGGATCAGTTCCGGCACATGGTCGGTCATGGGCGTCGAATGGCCGGAAGCGGTGATCAACCCACACAGCCTGCATTTCAATATCACCAACGAAGGCGGCGTATGCGGGACGTTCCGAGTATCGAAGAACATCATGGGCCTATGGCTGGTGCAGGAATGCCGGCGCACCTGGGCACGCCAGGACGAGGAACTGTCATACGACGCACTGATGCACATCGCCGCCGAAGCGCCGCCATTCCAGTCCATCGTCGACCCCGACGATGGCGAATTCCTCAAGCCAGGCGATATGCCGGCCCGCATTCAGGCATTCTGCCGGCGCACCCATCAGTTGATCCCGGAGACGAGGGGGGCTATCATCCGTTGCGCGTTGGAAAGTCTTGCGCTCAAATATCGTTGGGTGTTGGAGCGCCTGGAGGAGCTGGTGGGACAGCGTTTGGATCCAATTCACATCGTTGGAGGCGGCACGCAGAACAGGTTGCTATGCCAGTTCACCGCCGACGCAACTGGGCGGCAGACGGTCACCGGGCCGGTTGAGGCAACCGCGGCCGGGAACATCCTCATGCAAGCCATCGCATTAGGACAGATCGGCTCGCTCAGCGATGGTCGTGAAGTGATCCGTAACTCGTTTGACGTGCGCACTTATGAGTCGGGCGATAAATCCAGATGGGATGAGGCCTATGCCCGGCTCCTGTCCGTCATGGTCTAAAGACCATCTTCAGATGGTCTTTGGACCATCTTCAGATGGCAACGCAAGAACCTCAAGCGTGACTTCATTTTGGAAGTGTAAGGAGATGACGACGATGCAACCTGACCGCCTGACACTTGAATCCCTGGCCGACAGCCTGGAATTTGACGCACAGACGCTGTCCCTGCGATCGTGCCGCAGCAAATCGGCCCCTGAGCAGGAATTCATCAGCGCTGCAGACAGCACGCCTGTTTTTGTGATTGGTTATCTTGACGCCAGGCGACAGTACCACTGGCTGTATTCCTCCCAGGCTGAAGACATCCAGATTACACACGATCGTGTCGGGGACGTGCAGACGCTAACGGCGGTCTACTCCAGGATTGCAGGCCATGAGATCCAGGTGACGTGCCGGGTGCAGGCATCCAGGAATGACCGGTTCATGCGCTGGAGTATCGGTCTCGTGAACGATGCCGGTCTTGACGTGGTGGACGTGCAATACCCATTCATCGTGTGTCGCTATGACCTGCAAGGGACGGCCGGCAGTGAAGCGATCCTGTTGCCCCATGGCTATGGGAGCGGCAGGCTGATCGAAAACCCCGGCGCAGCGGTGCCCTACGGTGGGGCCTGGAAGCAAAAACTTGCGCCCGACTCGTGGCGGGAATGGGAATTCTGCGCCAGGATGGGTGACGCCAATCACTACCCCGGCATGCAGTTTGCACAGTTCCTGGCCTACTACAACGATCGTGCTGGTCTCTATCTCGCCTGCGAGGATACGGCTGCAAATGTCAAACGGTTCGCGGCACTGCATCATGAGCCGGGTCTCCGGCTTGGGGTCGCTCACGTAGGTGACTGGCCGGCACATGGTGAACGCGCCCTCGAATATGACACGGTGACGTGCAGCTTTACTGGGGACTGGTATGACGCAGCGGACATCTACAGGGCGTGGAGCTTCAAGCAGAAATGGTTCACGCCTCTCTTCCAGCGGCAGGATATCCCCGCGTGGCTGCTTGATTCGCCCGTATATATCACCGTACGCCCACAGGGTGTGCTGGATGCCGGCCCGGTTTTGCCGCTCACAGCGTTCGTCCCCTACGAGCAATGCATCCCCTTACTCGAGAAAGTGGCGGAGCGTGTGCAGGCACCCCTGGCCGTGATCCTGATGGGCTGGGAGCGTGGGGGTTCCTGGGTTTATCCCGATGCCCTTCCGCCCGTCGGGGGTGAAGCATCCATGCGCAACTTCATCCAATCCATCAGGGCACACGGCTGGCGCGCCGGTACTTTTTGCAGTGGGACACGCTGGGTGATCGGGCAGTGTTGGAACGACTATGACGGCCGTGACTATTTCGACCAGCACCATGGCGCAGATGCCGTCTGCCGGGAAGCGGATGGTTCACCATGGCGTGAAACCTGGGATGCCGACTGGCGGCCAAGCTACGCCTGCTGCCTTGGGACGGATAAGACGCGCCGGACCGCGCAGGAGTTCGTCAAGCACCTGATCGGCTGGGGCATGGAGTCCATCCAGTTCCTGGATCAGAACAACGGTTCCGCCACCTTCCCGTGCTTTGCCACGCAGCATGAACACCCGCCGGTGCCTGGGAAATGGATGGCCGGGAAAATGAAGCAATTCATGGACGAGCTGCACGCGCTGGCGCGGGAAGCCGGCCAAGACAAAGGGGCCCACGCGCATGTGGCCCACGTACACGTGGCTCACTCAGCCGAGTCGGGCCTGAACGAGGTCTGCCTGCCCCTGTTCCAGGAGACGGAGTTGCGCACCTTCCCGCCGCATTACGGCGTGGACACCATCCCCCTGTATCAGTATTTGTTTCATGAATGCGTGGTTCTGCAAGGCATGATGGGCAACGCCCCCGAGCCTTATCACCTGGCGATCCGCAATGCCGTCAACTGTGTGCTTGGGGGTATCCCCGGGGGTGTGTTGACCGGGGATGGAACGCTGCTGGACAAGGACACCAATAACTGGGCGCCCTGGCTCCCCAGGTTGGAAAACAGCGCGAACGCCTTCGAAATGATTCGCACGGTGACGGCGTTGCGGCGCGGAGCGGGGAAGGACTTTCTTGTCTATGGCCGCATGCTCAGGCCGGCGCAGACCGGCGGCATACCAACCATCGAGTGGCAATACAATGGGAGGACCAATCGTATCCCGGCTATATTCCATTCGGCCTGGCATGCCCCGGATGGCAGAATCGGGATCGTGCTGGCTAATTGGACGGCCGAACCACACACGGTCTCCATCCAGGATGACCGTCTGCATGCTGGCGATGGTGGTATTTGGCTGTCCGTTTCAGGGCGGAGCATGGAAAGCAGCACCATCGACTCCCCCAGTCGAAGTGTCAGCCTGACGCTGCCGCCGCTATCCTGCGCGTTGCTGAGGCACTGAAAGATGAGGCTGTTTGGGCTGTTTCTTATAGGTGTGTTCTGTACGCTTGCCGCCGGCACCATAGCGTGGGCCGGCACAGTGCCGGGTGCAGAAAAGCCGATTTATGCAGCATATTTCTACGATGAGGGCTGCCAGGCTTGTAGCGGCGCCGAGTTCAACGTCGATTACCTGCGCAGCCGCTATCCTCAACTCGTCGTCCAGCAGTTCAATACCAGCCAGGATGAAACCCTGGGCAGGTGGCTGGCGCGCCGGGCAGGCCGCAGCGCTTTTCAAACCCCGGCGTTCTTCATCGCCGATCAGGCCTGGATGGGTGAGATCGAACTCACACCCGCCGCCATCCAGGCTGCCCTGGAGCGTTATACCGCCATGGGGACGCAAAAAATCTGGGAAGGGGCCGGCCCTATCCGTTGGCGTGGCGGGCTGAATCGCGATTCCCCTGTGCTTGGCAGAGTCCTTGCCATTCTGTTTGGCCTGCTCGACGGTCTTTTGCCTGCTGCGATGAGTGTGCTACTCTTCCTGGAAGTCGTCGTGATTGTGTATGGGCCTGTGGGGCAGCTCACCGGTCGCTCAGTGCAACCTGAATCCCATGTTGAGGATAGGGCCCCTGGTATGCAATCCATCGTGGCCTTCGTGGTGGGGATGTTTCTGACCTTATCGGCGCTGGGTTTGGCTGGTTACGCAAATCCGATCCGGCTTGAGGCCTGGCTTGGCGCCCTGCACCAACCTGCCATGGTCACTACCATCCTGGCATGTCTGGCGCTGGCGCTGTTTGCTCTTGTGCGATGGGTCGGAGCTCGTCGCGCCCAACATCCGCTTCCAACACCTGCTCGTCTCGTATCGCACGGACCGCCGGCAGGCTGGTTGCCCTTCATTGCAGGCGCGGCAGGCGTTTTGGTCACCATCCCAGCGCTCGCCAGCGTTGGGCAGGGTTATCTACCTGCTGTGATCTATATTTGTAGCATTTTCACAGCACCGGTTCAAGCGCTTCTCGCTTTGCTGCTATACAACGTGCTGTTCGTGTTGCCGCTGGCAGTCATGCTGGTCCTGGCAATCAGTTAACGCCCAGCGCGCATCCTCAGATCCGTGCTACCTTGGTGCTCTTGGCTGAAAGCCCTTTAGGGTGGCCTTGGTGGTTGGTCGGTTGGTCGGTTGGTCTTTGGTTGTGGCGCGGTCGCGCGATGGAGTAGGAATCATGAGGAATGCCGGTCATGTTCTTGCCACGCTGAATCGGCGTTTGTTTCAATCCAGGGATGATAAAGCCTACTGTCCCATCAATCCCCCCCTGATTTATCTCGTGGCTGTTCTTGCTGCCATCAGCCTTGTCTTGTACGTCGCCGGCGATTCCCACAGCGAGTTTCAACTGCGCGTGTCAGCACTCTTGCTGATTGGCGCGGCGACCCTTCTTTTCTTCTTTTCTCGCTGGTCCGACACGTTATCCCGCTGGCTGGTTGTCCCCATCCTCTCCATCGTCATCGTGGTCCTGGCATTGTGGTGGGCAAATGCCGAATTTCTCTTCCTGCTGATCATACCGATTGCGCTAGCAGCCGTCCTGATCAACCTGCCCGCCCTGGTGATCTCAGCCCTGACCAGTTCGCTGCTCATTCTACGGTTGGGCGACTTTATTCCCCTGCTCACTTTAAGCCGTGATGTTCAGATTGCGTTCTTGACCATCATCTGGTTGCAGGTGTTGGTCCTGGGCGGCGGATATATCTATATCGCGCAGTTCATCCAGCATGTCAATGAGGATCACGATCGCTTTCAGAAGCTCCTGGAAGAATCGCGCGATCAGCAGCTAAAGCTGGGACAGGCGATGGACAACCTGTTGTATTCCAACCGCCAGCTCTCTCTGCTTTATGATAAGAATATCACCCTGCGCAAGATGGCAGAGGAAGCTCAGGAGGCCAAAACCACCTATATCGCCAGGGTGAGCCACGAAATCCGTACCCCGCTCACCATGATTCTGGGCATCACCGACTGCATCATCGAAAACGAGAAGCTGGAGGAGGATATGCCGCTCGACCTCCTGGATGATATCCATGTTATCCGGCGCAACTCCGAGCACTTGCTCTCCCTGGTGAACGATGTGCTGGATCTGACGCGCGCCCAGGCTGGGCAATTGATCTTGAAAAAAGAGTGGGTCGATATCAATACCGAGATCGAGAAGGCGGTTGAGATCGTCCAGCCCCTGGTCATGAAGAAGAAACTATCCCTACTTTTCGACCCACGTAGGGGCGGACCTATGTGTCCGCCTGGACCTATGTGTCCGCCCGGTAGCTCGCCCGACCAGGAAAAGCCGGCTTATGGTTTGCCACCCGTATATTGTGATCGCACCCGCATTCGCCAGGTGATCCTCAATCTGCTCAGTAACGCCGTACGTTATACCGATGCTGGTCAGGTGGGCATCCACGCGTTCGCCGACGATCAGTGGCTGACGGTCAAGGTATGGGACACTGGCCCTGGCGTTCTACCGGATGATCTTGAACGCATCTTCGAGCCATTTTATCGCGGCACCAATAGCATCCGGCATAGTACGGTCGGGGCGGGTTTGGGACTGAGTGTTAGCCGCCAGTTGGTCGAACTGCACTCGGGTAAGATCTGGCTTGAGAGCCAGCCCGGCGCTGGCAGCACTTTTTACTTTAAACTCCCGGTGACCATCGGTGAAGGCCCTGTACGCTCCCCAATCGGCTTTATAAGCGAGAGTTGGATATGGACAGAACGGAAGCAGCCTGAGCTGAATATCCAAACCAGCTGTAAGCGTGTGGTGGTATGCGAGTCAGAGGATATTTTCTCAAGCCGGTTCAGGGAGGATAGCAGTATAGAGTTCATACGGACCACCTCCATCCAGGAGTTGGTCGAGGCGCTTGATAACACGCCTGCTCATTTGGTCCTGATCAACGCCACTTCGCTGAATGATCTGTTGGGCAAACTGGAAATCGCCAATGCCAGCATCAAGGATACTTCTATCATCGGCAGCGTTTTTACACCGTTGCGCGACTATGTTATGAAGGCCGGTGCCGTGGAATTTATCCAAAAGCCCTTCAGTGCCACGAGACTACACACAGCCGTGCGACGCGCGGTGCCTGACCCTCGTAGAGTCTTAATCGTGGATGACAACCTGGAAGTCCAACAGTTGATCGCCCGTGTATTGGGTGCTCAGATGGATAAGGCTGAATTCCTGTTGGCTGCAACAGGAACTGAGGCATGGCAGATGATCAACAGCTACCAGCCGGACTTGATCCTCCTGGACCTGTTGTTGCCTGATATGGATGGCTGGCAATTGATGGAGCGTCTCAAAAAAGACCCTCAGTCATGCGATGTCCCTGTGATCCTGGTCTCGGCGTATGACCCGGTTGACGAACTTCCCAAGTCAAAGCTGATGGTCTTTGCCCGTGGTGACGGTATCTCACTGGACGATTTTATCCATTACGCCCTCGGCAACCTGGTGTAGAGCTTCACTTGCGCGCCAAAGAAACCCGACTTTTAGCAAAAGCCGGTTTCCGCAGGTCGCTGAAGCAGGTCAGTTGCTGGCGACCTGTCTGGTTCGACACACTTTGTCTAACATTTGTATGAAATCCCTGCGTTCCACCGGTTTTGTCAGGTAACCGCTGGCGCCCAATGACGTAGCCATGTGTTCGTCACCGATGACAGAACATACCACCACCGGAATGGACGGATTGGGATGGTGCTGTTGTATTTGCATCAGCAGATCCCATCCATCGATATCGGGCAGCAGGATATCCATGACAATCACGTCCGGCTGGCTGGACTTGATCTGCTCCAGCAGGTCACTCCCGCTGGGGAGGTGGATGATCTCATACTGGGTATTGGCGACGAAGCGCCGGTATAACCCCACCAGTTCGAGGTTGTCATCGATCACAAGCACGTGCATCTTCTCTGTCCTGGTAAAGGATAGCTCCAGGATACAACCATTCGGGTCCTGGCGGGTGTCGACTTTCCCCCCCAGCACATCGATGAGTTCATTGACTTGTGGCCGTAACACCGGCGCCCTGGCGTCACACGTCGAGAACGATATCACCGCCGAGTCTGCCTCGCCGCGGGCGGAGATATTCACGTCTCCGGCGCAGCCGCTCTGCGAGATGCATTCAACGGTGTACAAGATGACCTGGCGTAGCATCGTGGGATGCACGGAGACCTCCAGCGTTTCGGGAATCTCCAGCAGGTTGATGCGCGTGTGCGTGTTATCGAGCAGGTACACCATCATCTCGACCGCTTTGCGCACCACTTTTCCAAGGTTGGCCGTAGCGCTCGGGGCGTTGGTGTTGAGGACTTCAATCTCACGTAACAGCGCCCCCGCTCTGAACACCCCGGCCTCGTTCTGGTCTTCCATCTCAGCGCTGCCGGCAACCTGACCGCTGACGGTGCTTTCGGAGGGGTATCGCTTTTTCCACAGTTTCAGCGCCAGCGCGGCGACGGCTTCCTGCTGTTTACGCCGCAGATGGCGGGCGCTGAAACTCAGCAGTTCAGAAGTCTGTTCCTGTGAACGCAGTTTGAGAAAACGGTAATCGAGCAGATTGGCGTCAAGGCGGCTCTTGGATGTCAACGGAAGCGATTCCCCGCCCGGTATCCCGCCCCCCATCTCCTTGATCGCGTCGATGATCTTGGCGCGCACTGGCTCCAAACCCTGGTCAGGGGAGCAGCCGGTCACTTCAAACACGCAGTCCGCCGGCTCAAAGACCGGGTTATACAGGTTGTATAACGTCTCTTGCAGCTTGATTTTTAAGACGCCAAAATCCGGTTTGGACATTTCCTGTCCTGTAGATGTCCCTAAGTTGTCCTTGAGTGGTGAGGTACTGGCCCGTACACTGAACGGAGCGGTAATTCCTCGCCTTATTATATAGGAGGTCAACAGGAGTCTCACATCTACATCCACGTATTTGTATGCGTAAAACGTAAAACGTAAGCTTTTACGCATTACGTTTTACGTTCCAGACGAGCCGATCTGTCTAAAATCATCAGGAGGAACGTGAGATGAGTGTCCAAAGAAAGTATTCCCGCAGGCAATTTTTAGGCATCGCTGCCGCAACCGGCACCGGTCTGGCCCTGGCAGCGTGCGCTCAGGGCATCCCCCAGGCACCCGCCCCAGCCGGCGGTGGCGCCACTGCACCGGCAGCCCAGCCCCAACCAGCGGCGGCAGCCACCATTAATATGTGGGGTTGGACGGACCTGGTGAACACGGACGTCGTCACCAAGTTCACTGACAAGACCGGCATCAAAGTCAACCTGAGCGAACTGGGTGATGCCGTCTTCGGCGACCAGAAGTTCCTGACCGCCGTTTCCGCGGGCACCGGGCCCGACGTGGCAATCCAGAACCGCCACACCTTCATGCAATTTGCCGCCAAGAAGCTGTACCAGGATGTGACGCCCTTGATGGATGGCGACGACATCAAGGTCGACGACTTCGCACCGGTCCAGATCAAGGAGACCATGTGGCAGGGTAAGGTCTACGGACTGCCCATGATGACCGACGTGCGCTATCTCTACTGGAACAGGGCGCACTTCCAGGAAGTAGGGCTTGACCCCACCAAACCGCCCACCACCTGGACGGAATTGGAGGCCTACACCGACAAGTTGGTGAAGAAGACCTCCGATGGCAAGATGGATCGCTATGGTTTCGTGCCTTACCTGTATGGCAACTCCTGGATGTGGCTGTACGGTTTCCTCAACAAAGCCCCCGCTATCAGCGACGACAAGCGCACCATCCTGTGTGACGACCCCAAGTGGGCTGAAGCCCTGACCTGGATGGTAAACTTCTACGATAAACACGTCGGCTCGTTCGAACTGGCCAATGCCTTCAGTGACACGCTTGGCAAGTCCGGTATGGGTGAGCCGTTCAGCGCCGGCAAGGTCTCTATGTCGGCCAGCGGCGACTGGCAGGTGGGCGATTTCCTGCGCAAACCCGACCTGGATTGGGATGCCGCCCCCATGCCGATCCCGGATGGCGGCGTGAAGAGCACCTGGTCCTGTGGCTGGTCCGTCGTCATGGCGCCCCAGAGCAAGCATCAGAAAGAGGCCTGGGAGTTGATGAAGTGGCATTCGCTCGAAGATGGCTGGCATGCTCGCGCTGAAGCCGCCAAGGCGGACACGCAGCGTGTCTGGGACCGTGAAAAGATCAGCGGCGAGCCGAAGTACTGGCCGACGCAAGCTGTTCACCTGCCGTCGCTGCAAATGCTCGAAAAGGAATACGTTTCCTTGCTGGGCGACCGGGAAAAGAAGGCCTGGGCCATGGGCATGGACGCGCTCAAGAACTGGACGCACGGGTGTGGCACCGAGATGGGCGTCGCCGCCCTGGAATACTGGGTGAACATGGATAACTCCGTCCGCTCGGCCCTGGCGCACAAGATGACGCCCATCGAGGCTATGGCGGACTGCAAGAAGAAGGTCCAGGAAGCGACCGATCGCGCCTGGAAAGCCATCGAATCGCAAGGTTAGGTCATCGCCGCATGTAGGGCAAGCTGTATCGGCATCGATCCTTTGGATCGCACGATCCTTTGGATCGCACATGCCGCGCTTGCCCTACTGCAGATGCGCTGAAATGGTTATTTCCCCTCACCGAGGGGAAATAACCGTTTCCAGGAAGGGGATTTGACTATGGCCGCAGTTATGAGGGGCACGCCAAAGCCTTGGCTGAAAACACTGAGGGGCAAAGAGGCGATCGCCTGTTACCTGTTCATCCTGCCCTGGATCATCGGTTTTACCGTCTTCACCCTTGGTCCGATCATCGCCTCGTTCGGGTTGAGCTTCATGGACTACGACCTGGTCCTGCCCCCCAAGTTCCTGGGCCTGGCGAACTTCGTCGAATTATTCAGCGACTCGCTGTTCTACACGAGCATGTGGAACACGTTGTACATCGTGATCCTCGCCGTCCCACTGGGGATGCTTGCTTCCTTCATGATGGCGTTGCTGCTCAACCAGAAGGTGCGCGGGCTGGCGGCGTACCGCACGGCTTACTTCATCCCCTCGATCGTCCCGGCGGTCGCCTCGGCCGCATTGTGGTTGTATGTGCTCCAGCCGGAGTGGGGGTTGCTCAACGGTTTTCTGAGTTGGCTCGGCATCCAGGGCCCCGGCTGGCTGGCTTCGGAAGCCTGGTCCAAGCCTTCCATCATCCTGCTAATGATCTGGGCATCCGGGGGGAGCATGATCATCTTTCTCGCCGGGCTGCAGAATATCCCGAAGGAGTACTACGAGGCCGCCGAGATCGATGGCGCCAACTCGCTGCGCAGATTCCAGTACATCACCCTCCCACTGATGACGCCGACAATCTTCTTCAACCTGGTCATGGGCGTCATTGGCACGTTCCAGATCTTCTCGGTCGTCTTCGTCCTCACCGATGGCATGGGCGGGCCGGTCAATTCCACCCTGGTTTACCTGATCTATATCTACCGCAATGCCTTCAACTACTTCAGAATGGGGTTTGCCTCATCCATGGCGTGGGTATTGTTCGTCATCATTCTGGTTCTGACCCTCATCCAGTTCCGCACGGCGCGCTTTTGGGTTCATTACGACACAGATACGGTAGAGGGATAAATGACTACGATCACTAAACAACAAGAGAGTCAGCCCACCAGGATTAGCCGCACACAACGGACCCGTGTCGTAAAAGCCGTCAGGTCGCTGCTCACCCATTTGTTTTTGCTGGTCGGCAGTTTCTTCTTCGTCGCGCCGCTGATTTTCCTGGTCTCGACGTCGCTAAAAGCTTCTCGCCAGATCGCCAAGTTTCCCCCTGACCTGATCCCGGATCCGTTCATTTGGGCCAATTACAGTGATGTGTTCATCTACGCACCGTTCGGTACGTATTTGCTGAACACGATATTCATCATCATCCCCACCGTATTTGGCGCGGCGATCACCTCATCCCTGGCGGCCTATGCTTTCGCCCGACTGCGCGCCCCCGGCAAGAATGCGATCTTCATGGTCCTGCTTTCCACCATGATGTTGCCCGGTGTCGTGACCCTGATCCCCACCTATATCCTGTATGCCAAGCTGGGTTGGGTGGGTAGTTTCAAGCCTTTGATCGTGCCAGTGCTGTTTGGCAATGCCTTTTACATCTTCCTGATGCGCCAGTTCTTTACCAGCTTGCCGCGCGAGTTGGAAGATGCCGCGTTGATTGACGGCTGCAATTACCTGCAGATCTTCTGGAGGATCATCCTGCCGCTGGCGAAACCAGTCATGGCCACGGTGACCATTTTCGCCTTCATGGGTGCCTGGAACGATTATTTCGGTCCGCTCATTTACCTGGCCGAAAAATCTCAGTACACTCTCTCGCTGGGTTTGCAGGTGTTTGTGCAGCAACACAGCACCGAGTGGGGTCTGCTCATGGCTGCTTCGACCATGATGGTGACACCCATTATTCTTCTTTTCTTCTTTGCACAAAAGCAGTTCGTCCAGGGCATCATGTTGACCGGGATGAAAGGATAGCCTTCATAAACCTATGGGTATTCATGAAGATCGCATCAAAGCCATGAATTTCAGTTGCCCGGAGCTGATCCCTGTGCAGGTTTACTTCCTGCCTGCTGCCTGGTGCCGGTATCGCCAGGCGTTGGATGAGATCATTGACCGGCACCCGGCTATTTTTGAAAAGAGCGCTCACAATCCCGATTACGACGCGGTCAGTGGCACATACGTTGAAGGTAGTCATGTGGATGTATGGGGCTGCGTGTGGAGCAATATTCACGAGGGCATGGAAGCCATTGTCACCGGCCATCCTGTGCCTACCCGCGAGACAGTCCGCTGTTTGAAATTGCCAGAGAAGGACGCGGGTTTCCCGCATGGTTTCATGTATCTGCGCCTGGCCGACCTGCGTGGTTTCGAAGAGTTGATGATCGACTTTGCCGAGGAGCCGCCCGAGTTGCGAATGTTGATCGACACCGTCCTCGCTTACAATCTGCGCCAGGCGCAGTTGAGGTTGGAGGGCATGAAAGGCCAGCCGGGAACGATCCTCTACTTTGGTGATGATCTGGGCACCCAGACTGCTCTGCCCATCAGTCCCGGCAAGTGGCGCAAGTACCTGAAGCCTTGTTATCAGCAGATTTATAAACCATTCGTCGATGCCGGGTACAGCATCTACATGCACACCGATGGCCATATCCATGAGATCATCCCTGATCTGATTGACGTGGGCGTGAAAGTGGTCAACCCACAGAGCCGTGCCAATGGGTTGGATAACCTGGCGCGCGTGTGCAAGGGCAAAGTGTGCGTCGACATCGACCTCGACCGGCAGCTCTTCCCCCTGGCCACCCCGGCGGAAATTGACGCCCATGTGCGCGAGGCGGTCGAAAAGCTAGGTTCTCGTGTTGGCGGGCTGTGGCTCAAGGCCGAGATAAACTACGAAGTGCCCCTGGAGAATGTCGAGGCGATCTGTACAGCGCTGGAAAAGTATCGTTCGTATTACGCTTGAATCGATCTGAATTGACCTGACCCCAATCGTGCTCTTTGTCTCGGCCACACTCAGTGGCGGAAAGCCAGGAGGGTGTATGCGCCCATTGCTATGAAACCGAGTGTGTGAGGGATCGATTGACGATCTCACGACGGGCCGGTAGAGCTAACCCCGGCCCCGGTGACCACTGCCACGGCCAAACCCGCTTCTGGAATCTCCACGAATATGGTGATCCCGGCCATGGTGACCGCCGCGCCGGTCGAGTGCACTCCCGGCGGTGTCTCGCTCCCGTGCGCGGGCCTCACTGACCTTGATCTCGCGCCCGTCCACTTCCTGCCCATTGAGCGACTGGATGGCTTTCGAGGCCTCGGCTGCCGTTCCCATCTCGATAAAAGCAAAGTCGCGCGCCAGCTTCGTGACCCGATCCACCGGCCGGGTGACCGATTTGACATGGCCGGCTTGGCTGAACAGCTCACGCAGTTGGTCCTCACTTGTGTTGTAAGACAGGTTGGCCACATATAGTTTGGTGTTCATGAGTCCTCCTCAAAGACCAAAAGACACGAGATAAACCTGGATTCTCAAACCCACGATTACCGAATAACCGAATAGTAGTAGAATTGTTCTAGCGATTTGGTCGAACCTGTCAAAAGTTCGAGATGAGTTAGACGGCTTATCGTCACCATAGACCGTATGTGGTGCTTAGTCGTTAAAAGGTAACACATAAACAGGATCGAGCGAACCGCAGACTAAAAGCGTCTCGCATGTAACATGCGCAGACGCTTTTTAGATGTTGCTAGATGATAGTTGACCGACTCATCTCCCGCGTTCGCGACCATCCCTCACCAGCGACCAACCACCAGCGTCCAGCGACCATCCCTCACGCCCGCTCCGTTCGTAGCGTCTTGAAGATGGCGAACGTGATCAGCATGTTGACCAGGCCAAGGAACAACGACATCGTCGCCGCGTACCCCATGCGCATATCGCCGTGGATGAAGGCAACCCGGTAGGCGTATACGCCCGTGGTCAGCGCTGCCTCGGCCGGCCCGCCGGTGGTGCCCTGGAACAGCACCATCGACTCCTCCGTCGCGCTCAGGATACCCGAGCCCGTCACCAGCACCAGCGCGAATATCGGCTTGAGCAGAGGCAACGTCACCGACCAGAACTGCTGCCAGCCGTTCGCGCCGTCGACCAGGGCCGCTTCGTAGATTTCACGGTTGATGCTGTAGATCCCAATCAGGAACAGCAGCACCCAGCTCCCAAAGCGCGCCCACACCGTCGGCAGCACCATGGCGTATAGCGCCGACCCGGGCGAGCCGAGCCAGTTCGGCACATTCTGCACCCCCAGGTTCTGCAGCAGGGTATTGAGGTATCCCAGTTGCGGATCATACAGCTTGACCCACAACAACATCGAGATCGAAATGGGCAGGATGACGGGCATGTAGGCGATCACTCGGAATGCGCCGGCCGCCACCGAATTACGCACCTTGGAGATCATCACTGCCGCAAAAAGCGACAGGATCAGGGTGATTGGCAAAAACATCAGGCTGAAGCGCAGGGAGATGGTGAAACTCTTCCAGAAGGTCGGGTCTGTGAACATCTCGACCCAGTTCGCCAGCCCGTTGAACCCGACCAGGCCATGCGTCGCCTTGACCAGCCAGCGGTAATCCGAAAAGGCCATGAACAGCCCGCGCAGGATCGGCCAGGCCTGGAACACCAGGTACAGGATCACTGCGGGGGCGATGAAGACGTACCCCCAACGGTTTCCCCACGCCTGGCTGCGCAGACCCACAATCTCACGGGCGATCTGGTTGAAGACAGCGCCCGCGCCCCGTGATCGTACCTCGTCCACCCTTTGTGTGTTCAGTTGAGCCATAGGATGTCCCGCCTACATCTTGACGATGCCTTCGGTAAGGCCGCGCACGAACCAACGTTGCAGCAGAATGAATACCAGCACCACCGGCGCCATGGCCACCACGTAGGCCGCGCTTTCCGTGCCATAGCCTGCCAATAATGTGGATGTGAAATGAGCGCTCCACCCCTGCAACTTGGTCACCGCCAGCGAGACTGTCTCCAATTCCGGGAAGTCGATCATAGTCAGGGTGGTCAGATACTCGCCCCAGACGTAGATGTATTCCCAGATGGCCACCACGGCGATCCCGCCCGTGACGAACGGCAGATCCACGTGCCAGAAAAGCTGCGGCGTGCTGGCGCCATCGACGATGGCCGCTTCCTCGATTTCGCGCGGGATGCCCAGGAAGTTCTGGCGCATCACGAACAGGGCCACGCTGATGGCGCTTGGAAACAACAGCGCCAGACCCAGGTGAGAGTTGCGCAGGTGCAGGAAATCCATCTCCTCGTACAGCGCCATCAACCCACCGGCCCGCGGGATGAACATCAGGATGATCAGCAGGTAGAAGATCAGGTCCCGCCCGCGGAATTCCAGCCGCGCGAAAGCATACCCGGCCAGCGTTGCTGCGATGCACTGGATGATCACCGCCCCCATCGTCACCTTCAGGCTGTTCCACATGTTGAGGGGCAGCCGGCTCATGTCCTCACGCGTCAACATCCAGGTGTAGTTCAGCAACGTCGGCTGTTTCGGGATCAGCGTTGGCGTTGCTGTGTAGAGCTCTTCCCTCGTCTTGAGCGAAGAAGAGACGGTCCAGACGACGGGCACCAGGCAGATGATGCAGATGGCGAATAGTGAGACGTAGACCAGCACAGAACCCGGTCGCAGTATGCGCCTGAAGGCTGAGGACACATCGGATGTTATCCGCGCGACCATGAAACTTCTCCTGTATAAGATTGCACACCTCTTCGAAGGTCGAGGCTTCAACCCAAGGTCACAAAGATTTTGCAGATCATTCCAACCACCAAGGACGCCAAGAACACCTTGGTGCTCTTGGCGTCCTTGGTGGTTGGTCTTTCCTTGCGGCTACGCCTTCTGCTTGGCAATCTCGTCCTTGGCGTCCTTGACGATGGCGGCGGCGCACGCTTCAGCCGTCATGGTCGAATTCGGCTCCACGAACTCGACCAGGTACTTCCGATAGAAGGTGTCCTGGATCGAGAAGTAGTTGTTGAACGGGCGCGACATGGACCGGTCCACCTGGTTGCGCATCTCGACCATCCACGCATAGTTGCGGAACTGCGGATCGGCCTCAATTAGCTTGTAGGCCGACTGGAAGACAGGCGTCTTGCCGGTCTGCATACACTGCTTCTGCCAGCGCTCGTTCTGCGGGCCCATGGTGAAGATCAGGTAGTTCATCGCGTCCTGTGGCGACGGTCCCTTGGTGAGCAGGCCGATGCAGTTGCCCCAGAACGCGGTCCCGGCCCCACTGCCCTTCTTGTAGGTCGGAATCTGCGAAGTGACCACCTTGTCGGTGCCGAAGGCCAGTTGTCCCCACACGCCGCGCGAGCTTTGCGCCTGCACCGAAGAGAGCTTGCCGGCATAGTACAGGTCAAGCCAGCCGTCAAACCCGTGTGGTGGTGTCAGCCCTTCCCAAACGAACGTGCGATACAGTTCGAGTGCATCGATGGCTTCGGGCGCATCCCACTTCAACAACTGGTCCTCGTTGAAGGGATTCTCCAGCGCGGAGTAGATCATGGCGCCGACCGAGGCATCCAGGTCGGGAATGAAGGATGTGGCGATGATTTTCTCCTCCTCGCCCCACGCCTTCAGTTTGCGCGCGATGCTGAGCCACTCGTCCCAGGTCGCCGGTGCTGCCGTGGCGCCCACCTCCCCGAAGTGGTCGGTGCGCCAGTTAAAGCTGATGTTCTCAAAGCTGTAAGGGAAGCCCCAGAACTTGCCCTCGTGTTCGGAGGCTTTGCGGATCGTCGGGATCATGTCGGTCAGGACGTCGGATGCGCCCTTCTCCGCTGCGCCCTTGATGTAGTCGTCCATGGGTTGGATCATCCCGCTGAGGATCCAACGGGGCAGGCTCGACGAAGCCGAAGAGGCGATGCCGCCGGCGCTCCATTCCAGGTTGCCGGCGCTGATCTGGGCCATCACTTTCGTGTCCCAGCCTTCAAATGTGGACTGTAACTGAATGTTGACGCCGGGGTGGGATTCGTTGAACTCGCGGGCGAACGTGTCGAAGGGCATTTCGCCTGTCGCCCACGAATCCAATAGGATGCGCACCACCTTGGCTTCGGGCGCGGCCGGCTGAGCGGTGGGTGCCTGGGTCGCGCCGGCCGGCGCCTGAGGCACTGGAATGTTCGCGCAAGCCGCCATGGCCAATCCTGCGGCCCCGGTTGCGCTTAATTGCAAGAATTGACGTCGCGAGAACTTGGTAGTCATGGTGTCTGCTCTCCTCCATTCAATTGATGCGAGCCATATGTCAGGCATACAACGCGCGAAAACGGATGACGGCAAACGTCCAGGCAAGCTCTATTTCTGATCACCTCCTTTGCTGGCAGTGAGTTCCTCGGCCGCGTCGATGATGGCGTTGATGAGTGGCCGTACGGAATCCGGCGATAACTGCGCGCAGACGATCTCGAAACCGCCCCACAGAAAGGCGTTGGGGTGCGCAATGTAGTCGAAGCTCTCCGTGGCCTGGTACATGATGTAGGTGCGCTTGAAGGGTGAGAACCACTTCAGCACGCTGCCCAGTTCCGCCAGCATCTCGCCGGGCACGCCGATGAACAACACCGGGCCAACCGCCAGCAGGGAGAACTCGACGTCAATCGCCTCTCCCGGCTTCTCGACCCGCCTGAAGTTCTCGGCCAGGGCTTCCTCTCCCACGCCTTTCAATGGGATGCGCTGGAAGTCCTCCCAGGTGCGGTAGCGCAACCGGATGGAGCGTGTCAGGCATTTCAGGTGAAGCGGGCCGGCGACATGCATGCCATCGGCGCTGCGCCGGATGGCCTCGCTGGCCAGCACCTCGCCCACACGCCGTGTTTCGGCGAAGCCGGCCTCGGAAGCCTTGGGATGGTTATCGCCCGCCGCCCCGGTGATGTAGCACGCCGGGCATCCCATGCTCTCCTTCACAATCCCGCGCACCACGCCGGGCACATCTGCGCTGATCAGCGTCGACGTGTTGCCGGCCGTGAGCGGGTGCATGGTGTAGTTGACGATCAGGCCGAAAGGGCGCCGGCTGCCCGTCGGACAGAATGCCAGGATACCCAGTTCCTTGTCGGCGTGTTCGTGTGCCACGTCGAGCAGATGTTTGTTGCCCGGGATACTGAGATAGGTTTCGTCGGTCAGGAAAAAGCGCCGGTTCACATTCTCGTCGACGTGCGTGCGATTGACAATCAGATCGCACTCCTGCGCCCCCGCCGCGGCGGCCACGGCGACCTCGGCGGCGCGCTCCATCAGGAAGCGTTGGTACCCGTCCAGGTACTCCGGTCGTTCGTGCGGCCCCCACCGATCGCGAAACTTGCGCTCCCTGACCTCCGGGCCTTCGTGGGTATGCGTGCAGGTGAAGAAGATGTTGCCGCTGGGGATGGGCACCACAGCCTGGATGGCCTGTTTGAGCCGCGCGATCAAGTCCCGCTCCATCGCCAGGAGGTCGAAGCTGACGAGCAGCGCGTTGGTCGTGCCCTCCTCGAAATAGACGGCACTGGCCGACAGGTCATCATGGACGCCTGTAGACCAAGGCATTCCGTACCCGGCGAGCAGGCATCTGTGATCGGGGGGAGTGATGACGATCTCGGCGAAGCCAGCCTTCATGGGAATCTCCATTCCTCAAAACGCAAAGCACGCCAACTATCAAGATTGTAGCACCCGGGGCATTATAAGGACAGTGCGTAATCAACTGCCTGCTCGAAGCGCATCGCGCCACCGGCACTTTCCGCGGCAGCCAGCGCGTGCGCCTCGAGCTGGTGGCGCGCAGCATCCACGCGGACGCGGTATTCGTCCATCCGCAATGGCGAGCCCGGCGCTGCTTCCCCCACCGCCTGTGCTGCGGGGGTGTTGCTCTGTTCGAACTCCACGTTCATCAGCGTGTGCAACATGGCCAACTGCTCCCACGAGTCGCCCACGGCCCTGAAAATATGGTGTGCCTCGTGGGCCAACGCCACTGCTCTTGGGCTGTTGACGACCACCAGGTAGTCGCTGAGCAGCGCCAGGATGGCGGCCTTGAGCCGTGCCGGGATGGCGGTGCCGGCGTGCGCGAGCGCCAGCTCCAGCCACTCAGTGGCTTCGCTCCGCGCGCCAAACTGGCTCCACCGCGGGAATTGCCACAGCGCCATCTGCACCCCGGTGACCGTGTCGTGCCCGTCGCGCAATCCCCACGCCAATGCCACCCGGAAGTTGTCGCGCTCCTGCTCCATGTGTTTCACCCAGTGCTCGATCTCGCCTGCGGATGCCTGCAGCAAGCCGCCAAAGGGTGTTCCTGACTGCTGGCATCTGCCTCTCCAACGGCCTCAAGCTGCTCAATGGCGAACTCGCGGATCACCTCCAGCAGGCTGAAGCGTGGCTGGCCCTCCAGCCCTTCGCTGCGTTGCACCAGGCTGCTGTCCAGCAGCGCCTGCAGATCGGTGATGAGTGCCGGCATGTCACCCCCGGCGGTGTACGCGCGCGCGTCGATGGCCTGCGCCGCTTCCAGCGCGCAACCGCCGGCGAACACGCTCAAGCTGCGCAGCAACCGTTGCTGGCTGGCGGTCAGCAAATCATAGCTCCAGCCGATGGTGGCCCGTAACGTGCGTTGATGCGCCGCCAGGTTGCGCGGACCCTCAGCGAGCAGTTCGAGTGCGCCTGAGGGAGATGCCCCGCCTTTTTCTGCCGTCAGTCGTTCCAGCAGCGCCGGTGGGCTGAACAACCGCAGGCAGGCCGCCGCCAGCTCGATCGCCAATGGGATCCCATCGAGGTGACGGCAGATCTCGGTAACCGCAGCGCGTGTCTGTGGCGTCAATGCGAAGTCCGGCTGAGACCGCTGCGCCCGATCGACGAACAACTCCACGGCGGGTGCATCACCCAGCGGAGGCACCTCGATTACGTACTCGCCGGTGACGCGCAGCGCGCTGCGGCTGGTGACCAGGATCTTCACCTGCGGGGCGGCGCTGATCATCTCAATCAGGGCTGTCGCGGCGCTTACCAGTTGCTCGAAATTGTCCAACACGAGCAAGGCATGCTTGTCGCGCAGGTACAGCTTGAGACTGGTGAGCGGGTCCGCCTGTGACAACGGCAGCGCCAGCGTCTGAGCGATGACTGTTGGGACGAGGCCTGGGGCGCTCACCGGCGCGAGCGGGACGAACCAGACGCCGTCGCTAAACGCGCCGTCGCTGAAGGTGTCGCACACGGCGCGAGCCACCTCGATGGCCAGGCTGGTCTTGCCGACCCCAGGCGGCCCGAGCAGTGTGATCAGTCGCGCGTCCGCCCGGTCCAAAAGCTCGTGCAACGCTGCGACGTTCTGCTCGCGGTCGATGAGGCGCGTGAGTGACAGCGGCAGATTATGCTTCGGCAGATTATGCTTCGGCAGGTTGTGCTTTGCCGGCCGGCCGGCTCC
This sequence comes from Chloroflexota bacterium, assembly GCA_023488685.1. Lineage (GTDB taxonomy): Bacteria > Chloroflexota > Anaerolineae > J036 > Brachytrichaceae > CAIXPS01. The sequence continues at coordinate 21,639 of JAMDDR010000414.1, forward strand.
CTCTGACCCCGTCTCGATTTCCGCTGGCGATTTGTGCGTGGCTGTTGCCAGTTCAACC
>JAMDDR010000115.1 GCA_023488685.1 Chloroflexota bacterium
ATGCGCGCATCCCGATGAGTGGCGCGAGCACGGCTGCCAGGCTGAAGCCGCCCGCGAGGCCAAGCGCATGCCGCCGACTGAGCATCCTGGCCGCAGGGCTGGGACTCTCTTCTGCGACGGGGACGAAGACGGCCGCGCCGCCTGGCTGTGCTTCTGCGTTGCTTGCGGTTGCAACTGCCGTCATGGCGGTACCGGCATGCGCCTTTCGTTCTGCGCGGCGCGGCGTCGGGACAGGCTCGGGACCGCGATGCTCGATCACTTCCCAGATGGACACCACGGGGAACAGTTTGGCGAACACTGAGATGATCAACATGAAGAGCGCAAACGCGCCGGCCAGAATGGACCACTCCACCCATGTCGGGAGGTAGTCTGACGGCGCGTACGACATCAGGGGCACGCGGAAGCCGCCTACCACGATGAAGTAGCGTTCAACCCACATCGCCAGTAGCACCAGCACAGCAGCCGTTATGACACCCTTGATCGTGCGCGTCCGCGCGGACAGCATGATCAGGGCTGGCAGGCAGATGCCGCCAAAGATGTAGAACCAGAACATTCCCGCGAATGGCCCCACAGTCAGTTGCTGGATGTGAAACCAAATGCCTTCCTCCATCTTGTAGCCGGTCGTCAGGTACTCGGAGAGGTTCATGTAGCCCATGACCAGCGCCAGCGCGGCGAGCAGATAGCCCAAGTTCACGAACTGCGTCCGTGTGATGTACTCTTCGAGATGGAGCAGCCAACGTAGCACGGCCATCAGCACGACGATGGCCGCAGTGCCGGAGTAGATGGCGCCAGCCACAAAGAACGCGCCGAAGATGGTGCTGTTGAAGGGGTCGCGCAACGTCATGGCGAAGATCCACGAGACGACAGTGTGCACCGATACAGCCACGGGTATGATCACAATCATCATTACCGTCATCGCGCGTTCCAGCGCGCGCCGTTGTTGCGGCAAGCCTTTCCAGCCCAGCGCGACACTGGTAAAGAACCAGCGCTTCCAGCGCGAGGCAGTCGGCCCCAGTTGGTCACGGCAGAAGGCGAAATCGGGAATCAGCGGCAGGTACAGATAGACCAGGCTGCCCGTGAGATAGGTTAAAATCGCAAAAATATCCCAAAGCAACGGCGACTGCCAGCGACCGAAGGAAACCAGATTCAAGATGCGGTCCGGGCGGCCCATGTCAATCAGGGGGAACAGGGCGGCGACCATTAGCGCAACGGCGGTGATGAACTCCGCCATGCGCGTGATGGACATCTGCCAGTGCGCACGGGTGACGCGCAGAATAGCGGAGAGCAGTGTCCCCGCGTGGCTGATGCCGATGAAAAACACAAAACTGGCGATGTACAATCCCCAGGAGATGCGATCGCGCAGGCCAGTGACGATCAACCCGCGCTCGACCTGCTGACTGTAGGCGTACAGCGCCCATCCAATCACCGCCAGCAAGAATGCCAGCCACGAGTAGTAGCGCCAACCAGTGCCGGAGAGAGGCGCGAGCACTCGCTGTTCGAGGCGCTCACGCCAGGCAGCCAGTTCGCTCGTTCCGGTCTTCGGAGCGAAAGGTCCTGTCAATTGATTTATTGCTCCCATTTTTTTACGGCCATTTAACTGCCCGATGAGTTATGTTGCTGAAGGCGTTGAGCGCGCCCGCGCCAACCACAGCTCGGACTGGCTCATGCGATGTCCTCCATGCAGTACTGAGCGGGCGAATCATCACGAGATAAGTCGCTGGCTTGTGCCTCCATGTATACGCATCCGCCGCGTCGTTGTGAAGCGTAAATTGTGTCTCGGAGTGTCTCAATTGTGTCCACATGCATTCTGCATGCCTGCGTGGTGGCTATAATCTCAAACGGAGATGATGATGAGCGCAGCCCCTTTTGTCCACGTTGCGTCGGTCACGCTGACGAGGGCGCGCCGCTTCCTCGCCCTCTTACAATGGATGTTGCCCCTTGCGCTGTTTTCACTGGCGACGGGATACGAAATTTTCGAGCACCAGATTGAGGTCGGTAAGCCGCTCAACCTGAATCTGAGCATGGAAGTGTTCCTGTTCGGGATACTCGGCCCCGGCGCGGTGGCCGGGGTGATCTTCTATATCCAGCGGTTGCTTGATGCCCTGGGCAGGGCGCAAGTGCAACTGGAGGCGCTGAACCGCCAGTTGGAACAGAAAGTGCTTGAGCGTACGGTTGCGCTGGAGCAGCGCAACGCAGAACTGGCGCGCGCCAATGTCGAATTGCAGCAACTAGACGAGATGAAGTCGGAATTCGTAGCGTTGGTAAGCCATGAGTTGCGCGCGCCGTTGACCACTTTGAACGGCGCGCTTGAGCTGGCGCTGCAAATGGACGATCCGTTGCCGCAACCCGCGCGCGCCACGCTGGGGATCATGGCGACGGAGAGCAAGCGCCTGACCGATTTCGTCCAGACCATCCTCGACCTTTCGCGCCTGGAGGCCGGCAAGCTCAGCATTAACCCGGGCCCGGTGGCTGTGCAGCCTCTGCTTGAGCAGGCGGCCGGGGTGATTCTGGCGCAATCTCCGCGGCAGGTTGAATGGAGCCTGTGCGAAGACCTGCCGCCTGTCTGGGCCGACGAGGTTTTGCTGGAGCAGGTGTTGCGCAATCTGATCCGCAACGCGGACAAATACTCGCCGCCCGCCCGCCCGATTCTCCTGAGCGCGTGCGTCGCCGCCGGGAACCGCATCCGCATCAGCGTGCGCGACCATGGCGCTGGGATTAGCCCCGAGATGCAGGAGCGCGTCTTCGAGCGTTTTGTACGGGGACATAGTGCTGAGAGCGCCCCGACGGGCTGGGGGCTGGGGCTGTACCTGGGGCGCAAGCTGGTCGAAGTGCAAAACGGCCAGATCGGTGTGGCGTCGCCTGCCTGGCAAAATCAGCAGGCGCCCGGCAGCGAGTTCTATGTGCTGCTGCCGGTCGCCGACATGCCGGAGGATGTGTAAACAACATGGCAGTGCTGCTGTTGATCGACGATGACCGCGGGTTGCTGCAGTTGCTGGCGGAGTTCCTGTCGCGGCAGGGCTATGGCATTTACACTGCCGATGGCGGGCGCCAGGGCCTGCGCGCGCTTTACACCCATCAGCCGGATCTGATCGTGCTGGATGTGAGCATGCCGGAGAAAGATGGCTGGGAGACTCTAAAAGCCATCCGCGATCTCAGCAACGTTCCGGTCATCATGCTGACGGCGCGCACCGATGAGGCTGATGTGTTGCGCGGTTTCTCGCTGGGCGCCGACGATTACGTGTCCAAGCCGTTCTCATTCGCCCAACTGCTGGCGCGCATTCACGCCGTGCTGGCGCGCTCGGCGCATGGCGCACCCGAGGACGGCAAACTGGTTGCCGGCGACTTGGAGGTGATCTTAAGCCAGAAGCGCGTGACCTGCGCGGGCGCGCTGATCCCGTTGACTCCCACCGAGTTTAAGCTGCTGGTGGCCCTGATGCAGCGCGCCGGCGAAGTGCTTACGCCGGAGGAATTGGTGCGCGAAGTATGGGGTCCGCAGTACGCCAACGAGATTGGCTATGTGCGCCGCTACATCTGGCACTTGCGCCAGAAACTGGAGACCGACCTCGACCATCCACGCTATATTCACAACGATCGCGGCTTCGGCTATCGGTTTGCCGTCGCGGAGAATCCATAAGAGGACTTGACCGCAGCCGCATCAACACGGCAGTGGCGTGCGCGTTAAGTTTCAACCTCAAACGCGCCGGTGTGCCGGGCAACGTGCTGCTGGCGGAAGGCGGGGCGAACCTGCCAGGGCAGAGCGTCGTCATTGTTTCGCAGGCGCTTACTGTGGACAAGGCTCAACTGACCGAATATATCGGGCGCCTGTTCTGGAAGCCCGTGCAGCAACTCTTCGAAGGGATCAAGTTGCTGTTGGAACCGCGCGAAGTTGACTGAACCGCCCGGCGCAGATGTCAGACTTTTTCCGCAAAAGTCTGACATCTGACGCTGTCGCCAAGCGCCTGCTGCGGGAGCAGTTGGCACGGGACGAACAATTGATGGAGCGCATCGCCGCGTTGGAGCGTCAGTTGGAAGAGCTGCGGCGCGCGGGGAAGCGTCAAGCCACACCGTTCTCGAAAGGGAAGCGCAAGGCCCGACCCAAGAACCCGGTCAGAAGGCCGGCCACGCGGCGGTGCAGCGGGACAAGCCGGCAGAGGCGACCCAGACGCTGGAGGCGGTCTTGCCCAGCCACTGTCCGGCGTGTGGCGGCCCCGTGGTGGAAGACCGGGTGGAAGACTGGGTGGAAGCGCAGTATCAGGTGGACCTGCCGCGCCCGGTCCCGGTGGTGGTGACGCAGTTCAACGTGCATGTGGGCCATTGCCAGACCTGCCAGCAGCGCGTGCAGGGGCGGCATGCCGAGCAAACCTCGGACGCGCTGGGAGCGGCCGGGGTGCAGATCGGGCCCAACACCATTGGCCTGGGCATGGAACTGAAACATGGGCGTGTCGTATGGCAAAGCCGCACACGTCTTGAGCACCTTGAGTGCGTTGACGATCAACCGCTCGACCTTGGTGCGCGCCGACGAGCGAGTGGCGCAGAAGCTGACGCCGACCTACCAACAGTTGCTCGTGCGCCTGCGGGACAGCGACGTGGTGTATGGCGACGAGACGGGCTGGACGATCAACGGCGATCACG
>JAMDDR010000459.1 GCA_023488685.1 Chloroflexota bacterium
CTTGCTTGCGTGACAGGTTGCGGTTCGCGCGTGCCACGGCAGCGCTGTTAGCCTTGAAGCACTGGGGCGATTGAATCTGTGCGCCTGTGTCCAGCGTGAGAAACGTCTTCAGCCCGAAGTCCATGCCGCCGGTTTCACCCGTGCTGGCAAGTATCGGAATGGTTTCCACCTCACATGCGAAACACACCCAGAAGTCGCCTACTGCGTCACGCTTGATCGTCACCGTCTTGATCTGGCCCGCCATCGGACGCGACAGCGCAAACTTGTGCCTGCGGCCGTCGATCTGAAGGATGTTGTCGGCCACCAACTTCCAGCCCGTCTGCTTGAGCGTGAAGGACCTGTACTGGCGCACCGGCCTGAAGGTGGGCGGTCGGATGCGCTTGTTCCCCCGCTTGTTTTCCTTGAAGAACAGCGCGTAGCCGCGTTCGATGCGCTGAATCACGTCCTGCACGGATTGTGACCCCAACCCACCGATCCACGCGAAGCCCGCTCGCGTTTTCAGTTTGGCGATGTGCCGCATGAGTGCGTACTGGTTGAGATGCCTGCCCGTGAGCCAGTAGTAGCGCTTGTGAAGCGCGATGCAGTGGTTGTACAGCAGCGCGTGCAGATTCACCAGCCGATGAAGATGCTTATTCTTCGGCTTGCGGTAGATTTTGTAGGTGAATTGCTTGACCATCCGCATGTACACCGCACTGTATCCCATCTGACGTCGGTGTCAAGAGCGGCTGCCACCGTTCGCTTATAGCTCCGGGTTAAAACCTGGAGCTTTACGCTCATTTATCGTAAACCACGCTCTGGCGAGTTTGTGAGAGAATACGCGGATGGGCACCCGCCAGTACGATGGTCTGAGTGGGATCGTCTAGAATTGACATTCGACGTTTGTTCATCATGGGTCACTGTGAGCATTGAAACACATCACTGTCATACTTTGCAGGAGAATCGGGGAAGTGGACTATCGCATATTTCCGCCAGCACGTCTCTTTTCGCACTCGTCGTCGCGCTCGCAACCGCAATCACCCAACGGCTCACGGGTGCCTGGTATACAAACGACTCGCCCATTCCGCCGCGCGCTGTCATTGGCGCTGACACTGGCCGTCGCCACCGCACTTTGCGTGCCATCGGTCCAGGCGCGCGGGAATGACGTGCCGGCGCCGTTGTCGCCGGCGTCCGTCACGTCGCCAGAACAACCCGCCGCCGCAGCCGCGCCAGAGGTGGAGTTGCCCGAGGGCACCATCAACATTGCCTTGTTGGGCGTGGACAAACGGCCCTCGCGTAACTTCAACAACACCGACGTCATCATAATCGCCAGCATCAATCCGGACGTACCCGCCGTCACACTGCTCTCGATCCCGCGTGACTGGCCTGTGAATATCCCCGGTGTCGGCGTCAGCAAAGTGAACACGGCCTATGGCTACGGCGGCCCGGAGCTGTTCTTCAAAACCATCCGCAACAACTTTGGCCTGAAACTGGACCACTATGCCCTGATCAACTTTGAGGGCCTGGTGCATGCTGTGGACACGCTCGGTGGTATCGAAGCGATCGCTACCTGCAGGCTGTTCCACATCTTCCCTAAAGACCCCTACTACATGGGCAATACGGTCACGGTGATGCAGGATTACACCGACACGTTCACCGGTGAGGTGTGGAAGCGCGGCACGCGCGTGCCAACGCTGACCATCGACATTCCCAAGGCAGGTGTATACACATTGAACGGGCTGGAGTCGCTCGCCTTCATACGCGCCCGCTACGGGGTCCCCGGCGGTGACGTGGACCGTGGCCGGCGGGAACAGCGCGTGGTACGGGCACTCTTCACCAAGGCCAAACAGATCAACGCCATTCCCAAGTTCCCTGAGTTGCTCACCCAGTTCCAGCAATATGTCAAGACGGACCTGCCGCTGGACAAGCTACTCTACTTTGTCAGCATCGCCGACCGTTTCACCGACGGCATCATCCGCAGCCGCTTCCTGGATGACGGTGGCGCCAATGGGGCCGTATTGGAACTGGAGAACGGCACAAACAAGGGCGGCACCTGGTCAAGCATCATCCAACAAATGCTGGACGTAGCGCTGAACCAGCGTCCCAACGACGGCATCCCCATCGAGGTGTGGAATGGCACCAACGACCCAGGCTTCGGGTCGGCCGCCGTCGATCGGCTGAGCGAACTCGGATTCCGTGTGATCGAAGTCAAGGCCGCAGATAAGCTGTACGATCAAACCGTCGTCATCGACTACAACACGACCCAAAAGGGCAGCGCCGTCTCGCTGTTGCAACGCACGTTCGGCATCGCCAAAGCGAACATCATCTCGGAGCCAAATAAAGATGGCCCGCGCTATCGCATCATCATCGGCCCGGACTTCAAGACGTGCTATTACGACGACTCATACGTGCTCAAGAACCGCACGCAGTCGGAGATCACAGATCCATCCGTGGACGCGTCGACGCCGGCAACACCCACGATCCTCTTGACACCTGCACCCACCGCCGAGCCACCAGTAGTGGTGACTGAAACCCAGCCGGTATCGCCGTCGATCCCCGCGACCACGACAGAGCCGCTGGAGCCACCCACAGCGATTGACGTGTCCGTGCCGCTCGGCGACCTGGTGAACGTGCGTAACGGGCCCGGAGTGCGTTACCCGGTCATTGGTCAATTAAGCCAGGAACAGTCTGCACCCGTCACGGGCAAGAGTGAGGACGGGCAGTGGTGGCGCATCAACTTCCAGTCGCAACAGGGCTGGGTTGCGGCAGACTTCGTGCAATTGACCGGCGACCCAGCAACGGTCCCGTCAGTAACCGTGCCGTTGTTGCCGATGGTCGTCGTGCCAGTGGGTGACATAGTCAATGTGCGTAGCGGTCCCAGCACCGGGGACACGATCATCCTGCGTTTGGGGCCGCGCCAATCAGCGCTCATCAGCGGCAAGAGTGCGGACGGGGAATGGTGGCAAATTCGCCTGGGCAACCTGGTTGGCTGGGTATCGGCGCAATACGTCCAGGTCACTGGCGACATCACCCAGATCAAAGAAATCAGCCCCTAACGGCATCCGGTCTCCCTCCACACACCCTCAGACACCCGGTATCTCGCGCAGATACCGGGTGTCTTGTCTGCGAGATACGGGGCGCCTCGCTTACGCTGGTGGATAATAAACCGCATGAAATTGGCTCCATCCATCTATACCGTGGATTTCGCGCGGCTGGGCGAACAGATCAAGGAGGCCGAACGGGCGGGCGTTGACGTCATCCATCTCGACATCATGGACGGCAATTTTGTCCCGAACATCACCTTCGGCCCCATGGTATGTGCCGCTGTATGCCGTAGCACGTCGCTCCTCTGCGAAGCACACTTGATGATTGAAGGTCCCGAACGTTATTTTCGCGACTACAAAGACGCGGGCGTTTCGCGTATCATCGTGCACGTCGAGACATGCCCTCATCTGTATTCCACCATCCAGCAACTACGCCAGTTGCCGGTGGAGGTGGGCATTACGCTGAATCCGCTGACATCACTCGACACAATCAAGGAAGCGCTACCATTGGTCGACCTGGTGCTGATCATGTCGGTGGAGCCGGGTTACGGCGGGCAAAAATACATTCCAGCCGCCACACGCCGCATCGCCGCGGTGCGCCGCATGCTGGACGAGATCGGCTCCAAGGCCGAGTTGGAGGTGGACGGCGGCGTCAACCTGAACACCATCTGCACGGTGCGCGACGCGGGGGCGTCGATTGTGGTCGTCGGATCAGCGGTGTACAACGATACCTACAGCGTGGCCGATAGCGTTGCCATGCTGCGCGCCTCGCTACAGCAGTGCCCTGCAGACAGTGACGAAGACACTGAGTGAGTGTGAAGTGTGAGTGTGAAGTGTGAGTGTGAGATGAACCGCGAATGGCACGGATTGGTTGTTCCAACCATACCATTCGTGGTTTTGATTTCTACCTGGCGCTGGGGTCCAGCGCCTTACTGGCCTGCCGGCCGAAGCTGAAAGCCGCCGCCGCCAGCAGCAGATAGGCGACACCTGTCGCGGCAATCAAGGGTTGGCGAACCTGCAACAGCGCGACAGCAATCTGGTACACGCCATAAATCACGTAGGTCACCGCCACCACCGGCCAGGCACGCAACAAGGTCGTGCGCTGCCATGCGCCCAGGGCGGTCGCCAGGCTGGCCAAGGCGATGACGGCGCTCAACACGAGCAGGATGGCGGCGCGCGTCGTATTCTCGGCAATGGTGATGCCAAGTTGTTGCGCCATCTGCGCCGGGTTTGTGATCGTCTTGACCAGGTCGAGCACGTCGTTGACGCCTAGATAGGCAAACACGACAAATGCAACCAGCGCCAGCAGACGCGCCTTCAGTTGCGCGTTCGCCAGCCGCTTGCGTATGTACTTAAGGAGTGCACCCATTTCATTGCGTCCTCAGGCCCTCACGCCCATCTTTTATGCCGAGAGCCTGGCAAAGCTATCCTTCAGCGCCGGATACAACTCGCGGTAACTGGCATACGCATCCTCATAACGACGCCTCACAGCCGCGTCCTTGCTGGGCTGCACGCGCGTCGTCACCTTCAGCGTTGCGTCGCACGCCTCACGTGCGCTGGCCCAACGGCCAGCGCCAACTCCGGCCAGCAGGCCAGTAAGGCGCTGGACC
>JAMDDR010000489.1:0-307 GCA_023488685.1 Chloroflexota bacterium
AGTGTGGCTTTAGGCTCGATAAGAAGGCCGCAAGCGCAGCACCGAATGGGGTGAACAGGAGTAGGAGAACCCCGAAGGGTAGGAGCATCCTGAGATCCTGCCGGAGAATCCAGATAATGAGACCGAAGAGGGCAATGGTTAGAGGCAGCATTACAAGAAGCATGTTTAACAGCATGAGAAAAAATACGCACAGATACGAGACTTTAAAGCCGATTTCATTGCTCGATTGCATGTCTCTCCGCCTTTTCTGCGTGGGATGAATTCGTGTGCGCGAAGCACAACTGCTGACCTCGTTATACACCGGCCT
>JAMDDR010000489.1:317-4628 GCA_023488685.1 Chloroflexota bacterium
CAATCGAATTCCAGCCCACGAATTGCAGCTTGCCGCGCTTGTCGTGAACCCGTATCCCCTCAGGACTCAAAACTGCGTGTGGCTTTAGGCTCGATAAGAAGGCCGCAAGCGCAGCACCGAATGGGGTGAACAGGAGTAGGAGAACCCCGATGGGATGAATTCGTGTGCGCGAAGCACAACTGCTGACCTCGTTATACACCGGCCTGAGGAATGATGCCGCGCTGGCCACCGTGAAGTAGCCGAGGCTACCCAAATTGGCTGAAGGGACGGGGCGCAGTCCCAGGTGTAGTGACCGGCCGCGTGCGCATGGTGGATCATCACGCCATTGTGCCGGAGATTCAGGTGTGAGACGTGCTCGTGGCGCCAAATGGCGGCGTGCTGCGGGCTGGTATGTGGTAAGCTCAGTTGGTTATCCATCGCCTAACCTTTCAGGAGTGTGCTCATGTTACTAGGCCTTCAGCTTAATTCCTATCACCCAGGCGAGCATGGCAATCACTTCGACACCTTGCGCGCGGTCGCTCTGGCCTGCGAGCAGGCCGGGCTGGACTCCGTCTGGATGGCGGACCATTTCATGTTCTCGGATCCAGAGCACCCGGAGAAAGAAGTGCCCGTGCCGGAATGTTTCATCATCCTGGGGGCGCTCGCAGCGTCGACGAGCCGGATCAGGATCGGCGAGCTGGTCACCGGCGTGCCTTACCGTAACCCGGCCCTGCTGGCGAAGATGCTTACCACGCTTGACGTGGTCAGCCACGGCCGCACTATTGTGGGGCTGGGGGCTGCGTGGCACGAGCCCGAGTTCACAGCGTATGGCTGGCCGTTCCCGCCGCTGCACGACCGCATGGAGATGCTTGCCGAGGCGGTGCAGATCGTCGACCGGATGTTGACACAGCGGCCTGCCAGCTTTCGCGGCAAATATTACGCCGTCCAGAACGCCTACAACGACCCGATGCCTGTCCAGAAGCCGCGCCCGCCCATCATGATCGGCGGCAGCGGTGAACAGGTGACGCTCAAGCTCGTCGCCCAATATGCCGACTACTGCAATGTGTTTGGCGATGTGGCGACGGTGGCACACAAGTTCGACGTGTTGCGCAAGCACTGTGAGACGGAGATCGGAAGATTTGACGAGATCACCCGCTGCAACCACGTGAGCATCTTGATCGCGCGCGATGAGGCGAACCTGGCGGTGAAGCAGAAACAGTTCCCCAAGTTTGAAGGGATCGCCGGCACCCCGGAGATGATCATCGCTCAGTTGCAGGCGTACGCACAGATCGGCTCACAGTATGTCACCTTTACCATGCCGGAGGCTGACCCCAGCGAACCCATCTTATTGCTGGGTGAAGCAGTCCTGCCCCGTGTCGCTACATTGTGAGCAGATGGTACAACTCATGCGAGCCCATCCCGGTCACACTGCGCATCCGCCCAGCGGCAAGGTCGTGCGGCTCGCCGCGGAGTGGGCTGTCAGCGCCACTCGCCCCCACGAGAGTAGCCTTGTTGTCACGCCCGGCGGCGAGCCTGGCGTCAATCACCTGGCCGACCGTGAGCGTGCCTTGGCCGTCTTTCACCTGGAAGTCAATGGCCGCTCGCTCGACACCAGTCACTACGCCGATCGACTGTGCCACATCTGCAATTGGGCCGCCCAGATTGCCGGTCCACAGGTTCAACAACGCCATCTGCTGTTCGTCCGTGGCCATGTCGTCGACATAGAAGACGATCGACCTGCCCTTCAACACGTGGCCGTGGTTCAGGCTCAGTGCGACCAGGTTGAGGCCCGAGATATGGGTCTCACCGATGGTCCCGCGATCAATGTGCCATACGTTCACCGCATCGCACGTGCTGCCATCGGGCTCGCCTTCGACCCGGCAAGGACAATGGGCGCCGCAGGTGCGGAGTTCCACCAAACGGCCCGCCATGTCGCGCCTCCTCTGGATCAAAAGCCGGCCGCCCTTTCTTCAGGCGTTTGGCGCATGGTCATTGGCAGGCTCAGTTCGCCTTCCTCAAAGTAGAATTCCGTGCCCGCCTCAAATTCCAGGGTCAGCGTAGCCTGCGCTCCGTCAAGCTGCGTCTGCCCCGTCACCCGCTCCCCTGCCTTGATCCGAGTGTGGGGGGCATTCGCCCTGCCGGGAACGCTGACCCGTATCCCGCGGCTCAGATCGTCGGCCGTCAATGCTGAAGGCGATTGGCCGGCGAGCCCCACCGCGAGGATCTGGTCAAAGTCAGGCGGCCTGGTGATCACATGCGCCAGGAACAGCTCCGGCGCCTTACCGAAAAGCAGATAGTCGAGTTGGGCCAACGGCTCGGCGTTCGGGTCGAACTCGTGGAAGTAGACGGTATTCATCACCTGGGCTGTTGCGCGGTCGATGATCTGTTCGCCGTCCCGCTCAAGATGGCCCCGGAAAATGGTCCCCGTCAAGGCGTGACGCTTGGGGTGGTGAGGATCGAGTTCGACCATCTCGAAGGGATCCGGGCTCATCGTGTACATGCGCACCTTCGGATTTTTCTTGCGGTCATTGGCGTAGACGGCCTGGGGGTTGCCTGGGCCGTTGAGGGTCACCTCCAGGATCACCTGGAAATTGTGCTCGTGGCGCTGCGGGTTGAACATGAACATAGGCAGATGCGATAGATAAATGGTCTGCTCCCCCACCATCATCTGGTTATGGACACCAAAAGTCGGGGGCGGGGACTGGGGCGGCTGATCTGCATGGCCTTTGCCCTCGTGGTCCATGTGATCCATCCCCTCGCCATGGTCCATCGTATGTTTGTTCACTGTCGTTTCCTCCTAAGGTCACATGTTGGTTCCTTTGGACGTTGGCCATCCATCAACAGAAAACGAAAGCAGGGTAAGTTAACTTCTGGAATGGATTCGGCCAAGAACTGCTCCATCAGCGGCTTACCTTGGATAGCGTAAACCTCTCATGATCCGGGCGAACGCATGGACGATTGGCAGTGGGAGGTACAGCGTGCGGTGGTTGAATAATATGCAGATTCGATGGGTTGTCAATGCTTTTTTTATGCGACGTTGGCAAACGAGAAAAGTTCGCCTTCCTTCTGTGTCCACCCTTGTAGACGCAACTCGGGGGCTGTTTCAGCGCGCGAACCAGATAGCGTTAGCGACGCTTCGCGCGCGTCTTCTGCTTTGCCGCTGTTTTGCCCGATCGCGCCGGCGGCCGTTTAGCTTTCGTCGGCTTTGGCTTGGGCTTGGCCTTCGCCTTCGCCGCCTTGGTCGCAGCCTTGCGGCTACGTGATTGCTTCTGCGCCGGAACCGTACTCGCGGGCGGAACGATGCCGATGTCCAGCAGCGCGCGGCGCACACTCGCGGAGAGTTCAATGGGCGCAGCCGGGCTTTTCATCACCGCTTCGGGCGCTGAGACGCTGGCCCACAGTTGCCGCAAGGCTTCGACGACCGGCCGCGGCTGCAGTGCGCCGGCGACGGTCCTGAACCAGCCGTCATTCTGGTAACGCGCATCGAACGGCCCGCCGAAGCCTTCCGCCGACAGGCACCAGGGACACATCGCCTGCAAAGGCGAATGGTCTTCCAGCCAGCGGAACATATTCACCACCCGCTGGGTATGCTCCTCCTCGGTGTTCAGGCGGGTGTGCCCGGCCATCGACGTGGAGTCAGGGGTAAACACGCCCCCTTCGGTGGACATGATTGGGATCTTGTCCACGTCCAGCGCCGCGCCGAAGGCGTCGCGGAAGCACTTGCGCACGACCTCATAGCCCCGCAGCGTCATGTCCCAGATGGTGTTGTCGGGCCGGAAGGGCTCAAAGTCGTCGGGTTGCTCGTAGGTAGCGCAGTGCACGGCGAACCATCCACCTTGCTTGAAGATGTCGATCGCCTCGTCGCGACGCTGCTCGGCCAGGTATGACGCGATCCGGCTGGTGAAACTCACGGACGATAGTTTGGGGTGCACGCCGCCGCGCCAGTCGGTCGGCCCAAAGGCATAGAAGGCCGGGCGGACGCCTGCGGCGATGGCGCGCTGCGCGTCCTTGACCCACCCGTCCGCCAGCAGTCGAATCACCTCGGGGTCATGGTAGTCCACGCGCCCGTTGAAGCCCTCCTGCCACTCGTAGTCCAGGTTGGGTTCGTTGCCGATCTCGGCCCAGGTAATGCCGGCGTCTGCATATTGGCGCATCTTGTCGAAGTAGGGATCGGGCAGCGGGTTAGGGAACTGGCGGGCCGCGAAATAGCGGATGATCGGCTCGATGCCCGCCTGCTTCAGGCGCGTGGCCCACGCCAGGATCTGGCGCTGGTCGGGGTCGCCGTCGTCGCACTGCTTGAACCACTTCACGCCCATGTCCCTCATTTTGCCT
>JAMDDR010000550.1 GCA_023488685.1 Chloroflexota bacterium
CTGGTCCGAGAAGGCGTTGCGCCTGGGCGTCCTGCTGCCGCTGGTGGTGCTGGTCTTCCTCCTCACACCCGCGGCGCACCTGTACGTTACCCCGATGAGCGTGGGCGCATTTCTGCTCTCGCTGGCGGGGGCGTGGCTGGTCGTGTTCCTGTCCGACTTCTGCGTCGGCATCCTGTCGTTCTGGACCACCCAGACTGAGGCCTTCAACCAGGTGTTGTTGGGGTTGCGGCTGGTGCTGTCGGGGATCCTGGCGCCGATCCAGATGTTCCCGCCGGCGCTGCGGGCCGCGCTGGACTGGCTGCCCTTCCGCTACATGCTGGCCTTCAGCAACGAGATCGCGCTGGGACAAACGCAGGACGAGCGGTTGCTGTTTGGGCTGGCGGTGCAGTGGGCGTGGGTGGCGTTCTTCTTCCTGCTCACCCGCCTGCTGTGGAAGCTGGGCACGCGGAACTACAGCGCGGTGGGCGCCTGATGGAGATTTGAGATGAGCGATTGAGTATGCGGTATCTACGGTTACTCGCACTATTTTTGAAGGCCAGCTTCCTGGTGGAGCTGGAGTATCGCGCGAATTTTGTGGTGCGCGTGCTGGTAGGCTTGTTCTGGGTGGGCGTGACGATCTTGAGCACCACCGTGTTCTTCACCCACACCGACAACATCGGCGGGTGGAACTTTAACCAGGTGCTGGTGATTACGGGACTCTTTACGCTGATGGGTGGCATCATCCAGGCACTCTTGCAGCCGAACGTGCAAAAGATCATCGAGATGGTACGGCTGGGCACGCTGGACTTCGTGCTCACCAAGCCGGTGAACAGCCAATTCCTGGCCAGCCTGCGCTACTCACAACTCTTTAGCGCGGTGGACGTCGTCTCGGGGGCGGGGATCATGCTGGTGGCGCTCTCGCGTATCGGCTACGTGCCGGATTGGCTCGCCCTCCTCAAGTTCGCTTTGATGTTCGCCATGGCGCTGCTGATCGTGTACAGCATCTGGATCATCATGGCGACCATGTCGTTCTGGTTCGTCAAGGTGGGCAACCTGTTCGAGCTGTTCAACTCGGTCTGGAACGCAGGGCGCTTCCCGGTGAGCACGTTCCAGGGCATCTTGCGCATCGTTCTCACGGTGGTTTTGCCGATCGCGTTTATCACCACCTTCCCGGCGCAAGCGTTGTTGGGGCGGCTGGACGAACTGACCCTGGCCAGCGCCGTGGCCATGGGGATATTCATGTTCGGCTTCAGCGCATGGTTCTGGCGCTACGCCGTCAGCCGGTATAGCAGTGCTTCTTCATAAGGGGCAAATAGCTCTCGGTGATCTCACCATGAGATCCTATACTTAACATGGCGAGGGCCAGCTTAGCAAGTGTTTGTGCTTATGAAAGATCAAGCTTGCCGCGTACAAATCCGCGAATGATGTTCGCTGTGCGTACTGCTAGCTGTGCATCAGCCTTATCGGCCGAGTCACCTGGATAACGATATCGGACAGCATACCCATCGAGCAAAGTCAATGAATTGCGCTGCGCATCAAACGCTGCATCAAGGGGGCCACAAAGCACTAGCAATTCGATAAGATGGTGTGTCTTTGGAAACGAAACACCTTTTTCCTGCAGAAATGCCTTCAGATACTTCTCTGCGCATTGCTGCGCATGAAAGCATGCTGAGTCGTAGTTGGGACGCTTGCGCGCCCGCAATTCACGCATGGCGGTAGCAATATCGCCTTCTGCCTTTTCCACCCACTCAATTGTGAGCGGATTCATGCAACACCTTGCCCTTGTCGGTGATCTCGCGCAAGAACGAATCGCCCAGCTTCAATCGCCGGGCCATGTTCGCTGGAGTACGCACAATGAGATCAAGTCCAAATGCGTAGTCGATAGCCTGACATATTCTCACCGCCTGCTCTGTCTCTTTCAACGAAGTATCTAGCACAACCAGCAGATCCACATCGCTATCGGGCGAGGGTGTCCCGTAAGCATATGACCCGAACAGGATGACCTTGTCAGGTTGGAACTTGGTGACGATTTGGCGCACCACCTCATCAATGACTTGAGGCGTGATTCTTGTCACCTGGTTTCTTATCGCTGCTGACATATAAGCGCTCCACTGAACCCTGTAATGAGCGAAGCAGTTCCCATACATCTGTCTTGGCTGCTTGCTGTTGCCTGTCCACATCAACCCGCTCTTCGGCGTGCCGCCCTTTGACGAACAAAGCAAAATCTAACACTTGTGCAACCTGCTGTGGCGGCAGATCGTCAAGTACTTTCAGGACTTGCTCCTTCAACACTTCGGCTGCTTCCATCGCTCTCTCCTGAGCGGTATGTTACCCCAAAGCGGAGGAAGCTGGGGCTTCAGCCGGAGTGGGAATTTGGCCGGAGCCCCGGCCCTCGCTGAACTTAACCTGCGCTTACAGACTCGCTGCGCGAGACTTCATGATGGGCACGGCGTGGGCGATGAATTGCTCCAGCGGCATGGTCTTGAGGTCTTCGCCCGTGCGCAGGCGCACCGCCACGGCACCCGCCGCCTGCTCCTTGTCGCCTACCACCAGCATATAGGGCACCTTCTGACTCTGCGCCTTACGAATCTTGTTCTGCATGCGCTCTGCGCCATCGTCAACCTGCACGCGCATGCCGTTCGCCTGCAACTGCCCGGCCACCTGGTTGGCATACGCCACATGCCGGTCGGCAATTGGGATGATCATGACCTGCAGCGGGGCCAACCACAGTGGGAACGCGCCGGCATAGTGTTCGATCAGTACGCCCATGAAACGCTCCATCGAGCCAAGCAATGCATGATGAATCATGTACGGGCGCTCGCGCTCGCCTTTTTCGTTGATGAAGCTCATATCGAAACGCTCGGACAGGTTAAAGTCGAACTGAATCGTGCTGCATTGCCATTCACGGCCGATGGCGTCCCTGATCTTCAGGTCGATCTTCGGGCCATAAAACGCACCACCTCCCTCGTCCAATTCGTAAGGGAGTTCACAGCGCTCCAGCGTATGGCGCAGCGCTTCAGTCGCCTCATCCCACCTGGCTGCTTCACCCACCGATTTCACAGGTCGCGTCGCCAGATAGGCGTTGAACCGCTCAAAGCCAAATGACCGCAGGATGTGCAGGCCGAATTTCAGGGTTCGATCGATCTCGGCGGGCATCTGAGCCGCGCTACAGAAGATGTGCGCATCGTCCTGGGTGAAACCGCGCACCCGCAACAACCCATGCAGCACCCCCGCACGTTCAAAACGGTAAACCGTGCCCCATTCCGCATAACGGATGGGCAGATCGCGGTACGACCGGATGGTGCTGTTGTAGATCATGATGTGAAATGGACAATTCATCGGCTTGACGTAGTAGTCCGTGCTGTCCATTTCCATGGCCGAATACATGTTTTCCTTGTAAAAGTCGAGATGTCCGCTCGTCTCCCACAATACGGCCCGCCCCACATGCGGCGTAGACACGATCTGGTATCCGTTGGCCAGGTGCTCCTGCCGGCAGAAATCCTCTGACATCTGCTTGATCAGCGCGCCCTTTGGATGCCACAAGACCAGACCAGGGCCCACGGTTGAGTCGATGTGGAACAAATCGAGGTCCTTGCCGAGCCGCCGGTGATCGCGTTTCTCGATCTCTTCCAGCAACCTGAGATAGTCATCCAACTCCTGCCTGGTCTTGAACGCCACCCCGTAGATGCGCTGCAACATCGCCTTGTGCTCGTCTCCACGCCAGTACGCCCCCGACGTGCTCGTCAGCTTGAACCCCTCCGGGTTGATCTCCTGCGTGCTCCCCACGTGCGGCCCACGGCACAGGTCCGTGAACGTGTCCTGCGTGTACACCGAGATCGCGCTCGCGCTCTTCCCCCCCTCGCCCGGCGGGCGAGGGGCTGGCGGTGCGGGCGGTGCGGGTGGCGGCTCCTCCTCCTCCCCCATGTCGTCGCCCTGCCCCGCTACCAACCCCTCGATCAGCTCCAGCTTGAACGGGTTGTGCGCAAACAGCCCGCGCGCTTCCTCCACCGTCACCTCCCGGCACGTGAACGCATGTCTCCCCTTCACGATCGCCTTCATCCGCCCCTCGATCACCTCCAGATCCTCCGGCGTGAACGGCTTCGCCACTGCGAAGTCGTAGTAGAACCCGTTCTCCACCGGCGGCCCGATGGTCGGCTGGGCCTCCGGGTAGCGCTCCAACACCGCCTGCGCCAGGATGTGCGCCAACGAGTGCCGGAGCCGATACAGCTCCTCGGGCATGTTGTGTTGTTTGGCCATCTGTTCACCTCGCTTGTCCTTTGCTCTCAGCTCCCTCACCCCCGACCCCTCTCCCGCTGGGAGGGGGGAGGACAGAGGGAGACGGAAACAAAAAGCCTTGCGCCCCAGTTTGGGGCGCAAGGCTTTCCATCTGCTTCTTACGCGGTTCCACCCAAGTTGCGACCGGCTCAAACCTCGGCGAGCCTCGTAAGACTCCCGGAGTCTCGGAGACTCCGGGAGTCTTACGAGGCTTACGCCGAAGGCTTCATCGTCGCATCTCTTGTTCGCGCTAACGGGCGAAGCCCGGCGCACTTAATCCGGGCCGTCGCCGGCCCATTCGTTTCGTTGCGCACTCACGGGGGGTGCGCTCATCGTGTCCGTGACGGCACTCTCACCCCGCCAAC
>JAMDDR010000447.1 GCA_023488685.1 Chloroflexota bacterium
TTCATTCTTTGTGAGCGTGCCGGTTTTATCCGTCGCGATCACGGTTGCGGAGCCGAGTGTCTCCACGGCGGCGAGTTTGCGGATGATGGCATTACGCTTTGCCGTGCGCTGTACGCCGAGTGCCAGTACCACCGTCAGGATGGTGGCCAGCCCTTCCGGCACAGCGGCAACGGCCAGTGAAACCCCCAGGATGAGCACGTCCACGACGGCTGAAATGGAAGACACGCCCTGTGTGACCAGGATCGTGGCGATGATGACGACCGCAATGACGACGACGGCGCGCCCAAGCAAATTGCCGACGCGGTCGATCTCCTCCTGTAACGGCGTGACGGTCTCTTCCGCCTGTTGGAGCAGCCCGGCGACGTGGCCCATCTCCGTTTGCATGCCCGTCGTCGTCACAATGGCTTTGCCGCGCCCATAGGTTGCGGCCGTGCCGCTGAAGACCATGTTGCGGCGATCGCCGACGCCGGCCTTTTCGGCGATGGGGCCGACGTCCTTGGTGACGGGCAGGCTCTCCCCCGTCAGCGCAGCCTCGGCGGTCTGCAGGCCGGTCACGTGCAGAAGCCGCGCGTCCGCGGCGATGGTGTCTCCTTCTTCGATCAGAAGGATGTCGCCGGGCACGATTTCAGCCGATGGCACCTCGCGCCGTTCCCCGCTGCGGACCACGGTCGCGGTCGCCGCGGACATGGCCTTCAGCGCCGCAACGGCGCGTTCGGCGCGCGCCTCCTGGATGAAACCCAGGATGGCGTTCAGCAACACGATGGCAAAAATCGCGATGGCCTCGAATGGCAGCGTCGATTCGCGTTCGATCAGCCAAACGACAAACGAAATCACCGTGGCGATGAGCAGCAAGATGACCAGCGGGCTTTGGAATTGTGCCAGGAAGCGGCGCCAGGCCGGCACAGGCGGTGCGGATTCCAGTTCGTTGCGGCCGTATCGCTCCAGACGCCGGGCGGCCTCGTCTGCAGACAATCCGTGTTGCGCATCGCTTTTGAGCATGGCGACAACGTCTGTCGCCGGATGTTGGTACGCGAGTGCAATGTCAGTTTGCTCTTGAATAGCCATGATCAATCGTCTCTCTCCCATAGGGAATATGCCTGTTGCCGAGTATTATCGGTGAAGTGGATATAACCGCGGCCGCAGCCGGTTCCACGAGCCGGACTACAATCCTAAAGGACTTTCAGTTTTCGGTGGAGATGATGATATATGGTACCAACAACCCCAGTCACGTTGAATCGTGACACGATCACCTACGAACAGCTTGCCAAGACCATCGATCACTCACTGTTGCGCCCGGAGCTGACCGAAGGCGACGTGATCGCTGGGTGTGAACTGGCGCAGCGGTATCACGTGGCGTCGGTATGTGTCAAGCCATGTCATGTGGCGCTGGCGGCCAGGCTGTTGCGAGGCTCTGACGTCGCCACCGGCACGGTGATCGGTTTTCCCCACGGCGCCCACACGACGGCGACCAAAGTCTTTGAGGCGCAGGATGCCCTGGCCAACGGCGCAATTGAGCTGGACATGGTCATCAACATTGGCGCCCTGCGTTCCGGTGATGCGGAGTATGTCAAGCAGGATATCCACGCAGTGGTCGAGACTGCGCAGGATAGAGCGCTGGTGAAAGTGATCCTGGAGAATGCTTATCTGACGGACGAACAGAAAGTGCTGGCGTGCAAACTGGTTGAAGAGGCAGGGGCCGATTTCGTCAAGACGTCCACGGGGTTTGCGCCAACCGGCGCGACGATTGCCGATCTCAAGCTGATGCGCGCCACGGTCGGGCCGCGCATGCAGGTGAAAGCGGCGGGTGGCGTGCGCACGTTGGATGCTGCGTTGGATGTGATCGATGCCGGGGTTACCCGCATTGGGGCCACGGCTACGGCGGCGATCCTGGACGAGTTCAAGCGGCGGCATGGGTGATGATGCACGAACATGACTTATTTCATCGGTGTTGACCTGGGCGGCACGAATCTGCGCGCGGCGCTGATAGATCCTGCCAGCGGAGAACGTCTTGCCGTGCGCAAGATGGCAACGCCCAACCGTGCAGGACCGGCGGCTGTCATTGACAGCATATCGCAGCTCATCGACGAGGTGGTTGCGGCGGGACAGGTGACCAGGGAAGCCATTGGCGGTGCCGGCGTCGGTATGCCTGGGCTGGTTGACCTGGATCGCGGTGTGGCGTTGCTGTTGCCCAACATCGCCGGCAACTGGCCAGAAGTGATGCTGCGGGATGTCCTGGAACGGCGGATTGGCTTGCCGGTGCGCCTCATCAACGACGTGCGCGCGATCACGCTGGCCGAGTGGCGGTTCGGGGCAGGGAAAGGCGTGGATACGATGGCCTGCTATGCCATCGGGACTGGCATCGGCGGCGGCGTCGTGGTCAATGGCCGCCTTCATCTCGGCATCAGCGGGTCGGCAGGTGAACTGGGCCACCAGGTGGTCGAGCCAAACGGTGCGCCGTGTAACTGCGGCGGGCGTGGCTGCCTGGAGATGTATGCGAGCGGGCCAGCGATCGCCGCGCGCGCGATCCAGGCAATCGTCCAACGCCGGCCCACGTGCATGGGTGAGTTGGTCGATCAAGACCTGAACCGCATCACGGTGGAGGTGGTGTTGCAGGCCGCCCGGATGGGGGATGAGGTCGCGCGGACCATTTTCGAGCAGGCCGGTGCCTACCTCGGCATTGCTGTGGCGAACACGCTGCTGACCATCAGCCCACGTAAAGTGGTGGTCGGCGGTGGCGTGGCGGCTGCGGGTGATTTACTGCTCGACCCGGCCCGCCGGACGGTGCGGGAAAGGGTGTTCCTCATGCCGGCTGACCGGGTGGAGATCGTGCCAGCCGAACTCGGCAACGATGCCGGGCTGATTGGCGCTGCACTGTGGGCGGCGGGTAAAGCGCTGCCGTGACGACACGCGCAATCAACCCAGCAAAGTGTGCAAAGCATTAACGTGAGGTCGATGGTTCGCATGGCCATGCATCGACGAGAGCCGTTTGACCTTGAATGCGCCCGGCGTATGACTTTAGCCTGGCCAGTTCATTTCTGAAAAGGCATAAAAAGTCATCGGCCACAGGGGTCAGCTCGCGCACGCGTTGTGCGCGCACCTCGCCGTCGTGTGACAACTGATCGGCCCAGGCATTGGCGAGGGCATGTGCGGTCCCCGTGATGTCGCCACGAGCGTATTGCTCCAGGATGGGCCTGGCCCGGTGGGTGAGAAAGTGCATGTCAAACAGTGATGCAGCCCACTCGGGGTGCATTCTGGTAAAGGCGGCGTAGGTGCTGGCGACGGCCCAATCCCAGTCACGGCGGTCTTGACCGGCAATGCCATTCAGCAACCTTAGCTTCGAAATTTGAAAGATCCCCATTTCAAACTCCCTTGACCCTTTCACAACTTCTAACTTCTCTGCCCAATCGGGCACGATGATGGCATCGCCAACTTAAGCTGGCCTAAAGTCGCTGCTTTACTCGCCTGAACGGCGCGATTAAGTTAGCTAAGTCAGCGGAACTGCGGGATGGGTATACTTAGCGTTTCTATGCGAGGGAAATTATGGCGATGTTCCGAATCCAGGCGCTCGGAAGCCTGTTCATACATGCGGCTACTCGATGAGTAGCCAGCGTCGTACAGCGCGGTCGTCACGGAGGATCCACCTTTAAGCTGTGCCTTTAGCCGTTCCAACCTGAGTGACACCGCGTACTGCTTTGGCGTCACACCCATGACCTGTTTAAAAGTGCGCTGCAGGTGGTAGGGGCTGAGATTGACTTCACAATCCAACCGGCTATCCTGGCTCAGCACAGCATTCCAGAGCAATTGCTCATCCAGCATGATCATAGGTTGACCGCTCATCGTCGTCATAGCGAACACCTCTCCGCTCAAGATATGCCGCGATGATAAACAGACCACCTGATGCAATCTATCCGATTCTTGCGGTCAAAGTTAGTACTACAACGAAAGATCGCATTACTACGAAACTTCGCGGCTGACCGCGCAGGATAAGGCATTACACTCACCGGCGAGTCATTCGTAGGAGGACACCGCCGTGAGTCGAAAAAGCAAACGCTCAGCTCGTCGCGCTGCACGCAAGCCGCCAGCCAGTGGACGCCAGCCGGTGTGCCGACTGACCGCACGGGATATCGTCACCAGTGCCGCGGTTTCGGGGGTTGTTCGTACGGCGTGAGCAGCGCGACTGGTCGCTGTTGTACTTGTGTGGGCAATTGTCCAACCTGGCGCGCAAAACCATTGAACCGATCGTCCTGGCGCTGCTGGGGCCAAAGGCCAACGCCATCCGCACGGCCCAACACTTCATCGGGCACGGGACATGGGAAGTCGCGCCCTTCTTGGAACACGTGCAAGGCTTGGTCGCCGAATGGTTGGGAGAAGCCGATGGCGTCGTCATCGTCGACGGGAGTGGCTTTCCCAAGCAAGGCGGGCACTCGGCCGGCGTGGCTTGGCAATACTGTGGTCACCTGGGTAAGTTGGCCAATAGTCAGCAAGGCGTCTTTGCGGTGTATGCCAGTCGGCGGGGTCACGCATTCCTGGATGAACGCTTGTATGTACCGGCGGCCTGGTTCACGGCCGAGTATG
>JAMDDR010000003.1 GCA_023488685.1 Chloroflexota bacterium
ACGACGCTCTTCCGATCTGCTCCGACCGAAACGCCTCACTTAGCCCGCGCGACGCCAACACGCGAGAGAACTCAACCCCCTCAACGAGTGGGCTTAGGGCAACATCTTCCTGAGTACTTAACCCTTGTTCAAACTTCGAGATTGCCATCACAGTTAACTTATTCAAGCTCAATGATCTTTATGAACACCTTCCCCAACTCGCTTGCTGATGCCCTCCTATGGTGAAAAGCCCCGTCGCTCCGCCCAAGTGAGGTATAACCCGGCACATCCAGCCGTCAAGCCTTTGGTGACAGATGAGTCACCTGTAAGCCTCTATTGTCACCATTTAATTTATAGGATAATTAATGTTGTGCACGGGGGCGGCGTGCCGGTAGGAGGTTGTTATGATTGGAAGTGCTGGCGATCAGAATGATCCGGGACAGCACACGGAGTTGAATGTAGAGTCATCCAGCGCTCACAACACAGTCATACCTGGCCACACTACACCACATGCCGATGAACCGCCCATGCTGGACGCTGTTCTAGCGCAACTGCGCCGCAGGGCGGAAGCTCGGCGCGCTGCGCTGGCCACGCAACTCAATAGCGACATCGAATTGACCTTGCAGCGCATCGGGCGCGAAATCGGTTTGCTGGAGGGGATAGCCGCAACGCCCGATGTGCTGACGGACGTGCGTCAGCTCATCGCCGGGGGTGTCGCACGCTGGCGACTCGCCGAGACTCAGCTCTCCGATGACAACTTGCCTTGGTTCATCCCATGGCTGATGCGCCAGGCACTGTGGCCGCTGGTCATCGCCAAGCAGCTCCCCAACCCCTGGTTCACCGCCCTGTACTACATGGCTTCGCTTCCGATTGCGCTGGTGATCAGCGACGTGAGTAGCGCCTATCGGCCGGACAATGCCAGCGTATTGTGGACGCAACTGGCGCATCAACTGGCCGAGCCGCGTTGCGCTCAGGGGACCTTGCGACTGCTGGACGACTGGTCCGACCCGCGTGGCGGTTGGCCGGTGTTGGCCGATGCGTTCGCAGATCGTGACGGCCGGCGTCCCGAGCCGCCGCGCGACTGGCAGGTATTGCTGCGCATACTCTCGGACGTCGCCGTTGGCAGTGTCCTCGGCAACCGAGCAGATGCGTTGGTCGCCCGCCTGGTGGACACGCTGGTGCACCTGGCCGCGCAACAGGCGGCACCGCAGATATCGACCTCATCGCTCGCGCAACCCGATCCGCCAACCCGCTCATCCTCAGCATCTGAAACGCTCAGTGGCAAAGCCAGGACGAAGGCGGTCGCCATACCTGTGGTCGATCAGATGCAGTTCTGCCTGGTGCCCGTTGGGCCGTTCTGGATGGGCAGCCCCGATAGCGACAAGGACGCCGTGTCTGACGAAAAACCGTTGCACCAGGTCGACATCGATCATGACTACTGGATGGGGCGTTACCCGGTGACCGTCGCCGAGTTTGGCGCATTTGTCCGGGCGACAGGCTATCGCACCATATCGGATCGACATGGCGACAATCGCACCTGGCAACATCCAGGCGGACCTGGCACTGATGTGCGGAGCAAGCAACAGCATCCGGTAACGCTGGTGAGTTGGTACGACGCGCAAGCGTACTGTGACTGGCTCACAGGCATCACGGGCTTGACCGTCAGCCTGCCCTCCGAAGCAGAATGGGAAAAGGCAGCTCGCGGCGGCCTGCTGATCCCTGCCCAGCCAATCATCGGCAGGCTACAGACCCTTAGAACGCTTGCCGGCCAACCAAAAACCGAAATCGAAAATCCACAATCAGTACGTCGATACCCCTGGGGCGACGAGCCCCCCGATCGTACGCGCTGTAATATCAACACCAACGAAGACGACACGACGCCCGTGAGTAAGTACAGCCCACGCGGCGATAGCCCGTATGGATGCGGTGACATGGCCGGCAACATATGGGAGTGGTGCCAGAGCAAGTACAAGTCGTACCCTTACAAGTCTGATGATGGGCGAGAAAAGACTGATCCGTCAGATGATCGTCGCGTGCTGCGTGGCGTGTCGTGGTCCTACGATCTGAGCCTCGCGCGCAGCCCGTACCGCTTCTGGTACTTTCCCGTCTATGTTTTGGACTGCTTCGGGTTTCGGGTGGTGGTGCGGTTGGCCCCTGTTCTCTAGCACTGCGCTCTGATAACTTGGCCCTATGAAGCTCTGGCGCTCGGTCTCTGGGAGAGGGCACGGGGAGAGACACAGACACTTCCCCGCAGAAAAACGCGCTGCCAGTACAAACAACTCCAGGAACGCAAAGAGCCCACTGTGCACAAAGGACATATAAAAAGAGCCCGGGAACGTCGTACCAATATCGGCACAATCACCCGGGCTCACTCATATTCTGTTCTATTTAATTGTTCGGTTGATCTTTTCATAAAACAGCTACCACAGTTTTGCGATAGAACCACCTCCAGAACGCCCATACTTAAGCGTACAAGCGCTGAATCCGCATGTTCTTTATCTTACGATAACCGACAAGCTCAAGAATAAGCGCACCGGCTCAAAAAGTCCCAAACGCCGTATCAAAAAGTGCTCAAAAAGATTAGGCCGGCACGTGGGGCACGAGACACATCAGTGCTGAGTGGAAAAGCCAAGCCAGGCGGTGCCCCCGATGGGTGCGCCCACGCCCGTGCTGATCACGGAGATGAGGGGAACGGCCAATAGACTACGCTACCGCGCACGCTACCGCGAGGCTGGCCAGCAAACAGTTGCCCGCCTAGGAGAGTGTCAGGAGAATGTCAGTCGAGGCATGATTGGCCTGACCGGCCTGACCCCGAGGGATCGATCATGCAGCCAGTCGTAAAGACGGCGCCGCTCCATCATGATCGGAATAGTCGTCGAACAGCGTGCGCACGTACCCACGCGCCCAGGCCAGGATGATGGCCCGCACTGCCGGCGTCGTGCCCCGGAAGATCAGTTTGCCCACGCGGGTGTTGTCGTCGAACTCAACCCATAGCGAACACTTATGCGCCTGCGCGATCAGGTTCAGGTCGCGGATCAACACTTCCATTTCATCGGCATCGTCCGCCAGGAACTGGACCACCCAACGTGGCGTGCGTGTTCCGGTAGACCAGGCGGGAATCCAGGGCGCCCGCATGGCGCGATAGAACGCTTCGAGTTGTGGTGTGGATAACTTGTTGCGAAACTCGAGCGCCCCGTGGCGATTACGCGTACCTAATAACGAGGTATAGCGAAGCAGCAATTGCACTCCACTCTCATCTGGCGTTAGCATCTATGTGCCTCCACGTGCTTCTATGTATGTCTTTCATCCAAGGCCTGTATCGGCGATCAGAATCGGCGATCATGTACCAGCGATCAAACATCTGCAATGAATCATCGAAGGTATGTGGAGCGTTCGCATCGCTCGATCGCGCGCCTCTCAACTCATCGTATCGTGTCATACGACGCAGCAAGAGGAAGTTCGCTCCTATCACTACCGACGGCAGAACCGTGGCTCAACGCCGACAGTCCATCTGTACATATAAAGTCGCCGCAAGTGTGCCCGATCCTTCGCCAACGTTTGAGTAATTGTTACGTCACTTAGAAGCATATGATGTGAGATTGAGTTGCAGCACAGCTAGCGTGTTCTGCCTTCTCTCTCAGCATATTCGGGGGGAATTCTCGATGAACGGTATCCACGACGGCACAGCGTGTCACAATCCGCCGATGATCACCATCACCACCATGCCGGCGGCGTTACGGCGCAACCAACCCTCCGGCACGCCGGCATAGGCGGCTGGTTGCAGACCTAACATACGCGCTTCAAGCGGGTATGTGTCGATCAGCAGATTCAGCACATGCAAGGATAGCCGTTCACGCTTCGCCGCGCGCAGGGCGCGCTTTTGGCGCCACCCGGCGATGATCGCGCACATACTGCTCCAGAAGCCGGATGGCGCGCTCGCGTTCCTCGGGCTCAAGCGCATCCAGTAGGCGCCTGACTTTTCGTGCCGCTTCGTCTTCTCTGACATCCTCGATTTCCTGGTCGGTCAACACGCCGGCGATGTGGAATACCGTTGTCTGGGGTATTTCGAGCGCCTGCGCCACAGCAAGCAGGAATTTGTTGCCCGGGCTTTGCTCACCTTTGAGCACACGGGTAACTTGGGCCAGCGTGATGCCGGTATAGCGGGCCAGATCGACGGGCATCCAGTCGCGGGAATCCATCTCGCCCTGAAGCCAGGTGACAAACGGCGACGGTGCGTGCTCGGACGCGGTTTGATTGCTGCTAGACACATTGCCAAGTGTAACGCAAAAATCATTGTCGCGCCGCCGGGTGCCGCGTGAGCGTGCACACTCGTGTGCACGCTCTGCGACACCCGGCAACGCTTCGGAAGGGCCGGACGAATTGATTCTAACACAAAATCAGAACAAATGTTCTGACAAAACCATTTCTTTACACCGCAACTTCAGGCGCCGTTATCACACCGTCATCCAGCATCCAACGGCTGACACACTGTAGGGGCGATGCATTGCCATCGAATCGTGCGCGAACAAAATTCGATGGCAATGCATCGCCCCTACCTGGCACCGATGTCGTCATACAGACGATCTAGCA